>NZ_JBDGMM010000057.1:0-101888 GCF_057655165.1 Leifsonia sp. Soil_N53 | reverse complement strand
TTCTCCGGCGCCGCGAGGGCCGCCGCGGCGGCGGTGGCGGTCGGCACGAGCGCCGCGCCGCCGATCCCCGAGAAGGTCCGGCCCGCGATGAACCAGCCGAGGTCCGGGGCCAGGGCGGCGACCGCGGTCCCGACGGCGAAGACCGCGAGTCCCGTCGCCATCAGCAGCGACCGGGGCACCCGCGGGAGCAGGATCGAGACGGCGGGCGCGGCGACCGCGACGACGAGCGAGTAGGTGGTGATCGAGACGCTGACGGCCGCGGACGAGGTGTTCAGCGAGGCGGCGATCTGCGGCAGGAGGCCGGCGATGACGAAGGCGTTCGTCCCCACGACGAAGAGGCCGAGGGCGAGGACCACGAGCGCCGGCGTGGTTCTGCGGTACGATTGTTCGATGATCGTCATACGATTAGCGTACGGCGATTGTTCGATGTTTGTCAAACAATTGGGTGCGCGATGACCGAATACCCCTCCCCGCCGATGGACGAGGTCGAGCTGGTGGACCTGCTCCGCGCCGTCGCCGACCCGGTGCGGCTGCAGATGGTGCGGGTGCTCGCCGACGGCGAGCCCCATCCCAAGACGCTCACCGAGTGGGGCGCCGACGTGCAGAAGTCGACGATGGCCCACCACTTCAAGACGCTGCGTGAGGCCGGCCTCACGAACACGATCGTGAACGGCCGCACGCACGACATCCAGCTCCGGCGCGCGGAGCTCGATCAGCGCTTCCCCGGGCTGATCGCAGCCCTGCTCAGCGACGCGGCCGGCTGACCCCGGGCGGCGCCGCCCGGTCGCTCAGCCCAGCGCCTCGTCGAGCTTCTGCTCCAGCTCGTCCAGGTCGAAGTAGTTCTGCACGACGATGACGTCGGCGTTGGTCGGCCCGATGCGGTCGACCAGCTCGGGTGACGTGAGGATGATCTGGGCGTCGCTCGACGCGGAGGCCACGCTCGCGACGTCCGCCGCGGTCACGTCCGCGTCGAGGCCGAGACGGTCGAGGACGCGCTCGGCGTTCACCTTCAGGATGCCGGAGGTGCCGATGCCGGCACCGCAGATCGCGACGATCTTCACAGAACCGTGCCCTTCACCTGGCCGCCTCCTCCTCGGTGAGCGTCAAGATGCGCTGCACCTCCGCGACGTCGGTCGCCGCCGCGAGCGCCGGGATCGAGTCGGGATCGTTGAAGACGTTGGCGAGCTCGGCGACGCTCGTGACGTGCGCCTCGGGCGTCGACACGGCGAGCCCGATCACGACGGACACCGGGTCGTTGTGCGGGTGCCCGAACACCACCGGGTCGTCGAGCGTGACGACCGACAGCCCGTCGTGGTTGACGTCGGGCCCCGGCCGGGCGTGCGCCAGTGCGAGGCCCGGCGCGATCACGATGTAGGCGCCGAACTCCTCGATCACCTGGACCATCCGCGCGCTGTACCCCGGCTCGGTCGCGCCGGAGCGCGCCAGGGCCGCCCCCGCGAGCTCGACCGCGTCGCGCCAGTCGGAGGCGTGAGCTCCGACGGTCACGGCGGAGTCGGGCAACAGTGGCAGCGGCATGGATCCAGCGTACGCGTTAGCGGGTCAGGAACCCTCGAAACCCGCTGTGATGATCTCGGCCAGTTCTTCACGCTGCTCGATCGGGAGGAACGCGCCTGCCGCGGCGTTGAGCTGGAAGATCTCGAGGTCCGTGAGGTCGTACGAGAACGCGTCCGCGAGGATGCTCAGCTCGCGGGTCAGCGTCGTGCCGCTCATCAGCCGGTTGTCGGTGTTGACCGTGACGCGGAAGCCGAGCTGGTACAGCAGGTCGAACGGGTGGTCGAGGATGTCGTCGCCCCACGCGGCGATCGCGCCGGTCTGCAGGTTGGAGGTCGGGCTGGTCTCCAGCGCGATCTCGCGGTCCTTGACCCACTGCGACAGGGTGCCGAGCGTCACGTAGGTGTTCTCGTCGTCCTGCCGCTCGATCGTGATGTCCTCCGCCAGGCGCACGCCGTGGCCCAGGCGTAGCGCCCGCCCGTCGAGGAGGGCGCCGCGGATGCTCTCCAGGCCGTCGGCCTCCCCCGCGTGCACGGTGGTCGGGAAGAACTCGGACGCCAGGTAGTCGAACGCGGCCTTGTGGTTGCCCGCCGGGAAGCCGGCCTCGGGCCCGGCGATGTCGAAGCCCACGGCGCCGCGGTCGCGGTGGCGCACGGCCAGCTCGGCGATCTCCAGACTGCGGTCGGTGTGCCGCATGGCGCTGACGAGCTGGCCCACGCGGATGCGGCCGCCGCCCGCGCGCACATCCTCGATGCCCTGCTCCAGGCCCTCCTGCACCGCCTCGACGGTCTCGTCGAGCGTGAGCCCCCGGGTGAGGTGCTGCTCCGGCGCCCAGCGGATCTCGCCGTACACGACGCCGTCCGCGCCGAGGTCCTGCACGAACTCGCGCGCGACGCGACTGAGGCCCTCGCGGGTCTGCATCACCGCTGTGGTGAGGTCGAAGGTCTTGAGGTATTCGACCAGCGAGCCCGAGTTGGACTTCTGGGCGAACCAGGCGCCGAGCGCCACCGGGTCGTCGGCCGGGAGCTGGAGGCCGATGCCGTCCGCGAGCTCCAGCACCGTCGCGGGCCGCAGCCCGCCGTCCAGGTGATCGTGCAGGGAGACCTTGGGCAGCGCCCGGATGTCGGTCCCGTCGGGGAGCGTGTAGGTGCCGTTCTCGTTCAAGCTCATGTCTTCCAATCTATCTAGCCGATGCGCTCGGCGACGAGGGGGCCCCGGGTGAACGGCGTGCCCAGCGGCGCGAGGCGGTACGCGCCCTCCAGCGCCTCCAGCGCGCGCTCGAAGCGGGCGGGCTCGTCGGCCGACAGCGTGAACAGCGGCTGGCCCGCGCGCACCTCGTCTCCTGGCTTGGCGTGGAGGTCGATGCCGGCGGCGTGCTGCACCGGGTCCTGCTTGCGGGCGCGCCCCGCACCGAGCCGCCAGGCGGCGATGCCGAACGGCAGCGCCTGCTGCTCGACCAGGACACCGTCCGACTCGGCGACGACGGTGTGCGTCTCGCGAGCGACAGGGAGCGCCGCGTCCGGGTCGCCGCCCTGCGCGCGGATGGTCTCGCGCCACTTGTCCATGGCGCGCCCGTCCGCGAGCGCGGCCTCCACGTCGGCGTCCGGCTGCCCGGCGAGGGTCAGCATCTCCCTGGCGAGGGCGATGGTCAGCTCCACGATGTCGGCGGGTCCGCCGCCGGCGAGCACCTCGACCGACTCGCGCACCTCGTTGGCGTTGCCGATGGCGAGGCCGAGCGGCACGTTCATGTCGGTGAGGAGGGCGGAGGTCGCGACGCCCGCGTCCCTGCCCAGCTCCACCATCGTGCGGGCGAGCTCGCGCGACTTGTCGATGTCCTTGAGGAAGGCGCCGGAGCCGAACTTGACGTCCAGCACCAGCGCGCCGGTGCCCTCCGCGATCTTCTTGGACATGATGGAGGACGCGATCAGCGGGATGGCCTCCACCGTCCCCGTGATGTCGCGCAGCGCGTAGAGCTTGCCGTCGGCGGGCGCGAGCCCCGAGCCCGCGGCGCAGATCACGCCACCCGGTCCGCGGAGCTGGGCGAGCATCTCCTCGTTGCTGAGGTTCGCACGCCAGCCCGGGATGCTCTCCAGCTTGTCCAGGGTCCCGCCGGTGTGGCCGAGGCCGCGGCCGGAGAGCTGCGGCACGGCGACGCCGAACGACGCGACGAGCGGCATCAGCGGCAGGGTGATCTTGTCCCCCACGCCGCCGGTGGAGTGCTTGTCGGCGGTCGGTTTGCCGAGGCCGGAGAAGTCCATCCGCTCGCCCGACGCGATCATGGCCAGGGTGAGGTCCCGGATCTCGCGACGCGTCATCCCGTTCAGGAAGATCGCCATCGTCATGGCCGACATCTGCTCGTCGGCGACGTAGCCGCGCGTGTACGCGTCCACCAGCCAGTCGATCTCCGCGGTGGTCAGCTCGCCACGGTCGCGCTTGGTCCTGATCAGGTCGACGGCGTCGAACGCCTCGACCGCTGCTGCGGTGCTCACGATGGAATAGCCCTCTTGATCGTTCGTCGTGCGGATGTCAGTCGGCGTCGGTGCCGTCGGCTTCGGCGGCGGAGCCTCCGACGCCGTGCTCCTCGGCGTACGCCGCGAGCTGGCGCGGCCCGAACGCGTCGGGCAGCACCTCGTCGATGGTGCGGATGCCGGAGACCGTCTCCAACAGCATCCCCTCAGCCGAGTGCTCATACAGCAGTTGGCGGCAGCGGCCGCACGGCATCAGCGTTTCGCCGTCGCCGTTCACGCAGGTGAACGCGACCAGCCGGCCACCGCCGGTCATCGCGAGCGACGACACCAGGCCGCACTCGGCGCACAGGGTGACGCCGTAGCTCGCGTTCTCGACGTTGCAGCCGCTGACGATCCGGCCGTCGTCGACGAGCGCGGCCGCACCCACCGGGAACTGCGAGTACGGCGCGTACGCGTGCGTCATGGCCTCCGTGGCCGCGACGCGGAGGGCCGCCCAGTCGATCGCCTGCCCGGTCATGACTTGATGTACGGCTTGCCGTCCGCCGCCGGGGCTCGGGACACCCCGACCAGCCCGGCGACCGCGAAGATCGTCACCACGTACGGCAGCATCAGCATGAACTCGCTCGGGACCGGCGAGCCGATGATGCCGAGCACGTTCTGCAGGTTCGTGGCGAAGCCGAAGAGCAGCGCCGCGAGCGTGGCGCGGATCGGGTCCCAGCGTCCGAAGATCACGGCCGCCAGAGCGATGAAGCCCTGGCCCGCTGTCATCTCCTTGGAGAACGCGCCGACCGAGCCGAGCGTGAAGTACGCGCCGCCGAGCCCGGCGACCGCACCCGCCAGCGAGACGTTCCAGAACCGCGTCCCGTTGACGTTGATGCCGACGGTGTCCGCCGCCTCCGGGTGCTCGCCGACCGAGCGGAGGCGCAGGCCCCAGCGGGTCTTGAACAGCCCGAACCAGACCAGGAAGATCGCGACGTACATCAGGTACTCGATGATCGTCTGGTCGAACAGCACCTTGCCGATGATGGGGATCTCGCTGAGGAACGGGATGGGCCAGTCCGGCAGCCGCGGCGGGTGGTTGAGCACCTGCGGGTCGTTCGCGAGCACCGCCGAGTAGAGGAAGCTCGTGACGCCGGTGACCAGCACGTTCAGCACGACACCGACGATCACCTGGTCGACCAGGTACTTGATCGAGAACGCGGCCAGCACGAACGAGACGAGCACGCCGGCGACCATCGCGGCGAGGAGGCCGACCAGCCAGCTCCCGGTGAGGGTCGCGGTCATGGCCGAGACGAAGGCGCCGGCGAGGAGCTGGCCCTCGATGGCGACGTTGACGACGCCGCCGCGCTCGGAGATGACGCCGCCGAGGGCGCCGAAAACGAGCGGGACGGACAGGCTGATCGTGCCGAGCAGCAGGCCTGTGACCGGCACCGGGAGCTGGCCGGAGCCCGCCCACGCGAGGAACGCGAACATGAACAGCAGCGCGTACACGATCACGAGCCAGATCGGCGTCTTGCGCACCTTCCAGGACAGCCAGGCGCTGTACGCGGTGATCAGGACGAGCAGGATCGTGACGACGGTCGTCGTCGTGAAGGTGTCGACCGTGAGGTTCGGCAGCTTGATGGCGTCGGTGCTCTCCGAGAACCGGAAGGTGCTGTCGCCGTGCCGGGGGAAGCCGAAGAACAGCACGATGCTGATGACGACGAAGACCGCGAGAGCGATCGGCGCCTTCCAGGACCGGACCTCGGCCTTCTCCAGGACGATCGGGGAGGAGTCGGGAATGACGGGGGCTGCGGTGCTCACTTGGCCGCCACCTCCTTCGTGACGATGGGACGCTGTCTCCGGGGCGCGCTCCCCGGCGTCGGCAGGCGGAAGATCGCCCGCACCAGCGGCGGCGCGGCGACGAAGAGCACGATCAGGGACTGCATGATGAGCACGATGTCGATCGGGATGCCGCCGGCCTGGATCGTGTAGCCGCCGGCCTTCAGCGCGCCGAACAGCAGGCCGGCGACGAACACGCCCCACGGCCGCGACCGGCCGAGCAGCGCGACGGTGATCGCGTCGAAGCCGATGCCCGCATCCACTCCCGAGCTGATCCCGGCCGGGAACACGCCGAGCGCCTGGCTCGCACCCGCGACGCCGACGAGGGCGCCGGCGAGGAGCATCGCGTAGACGTAGATGTTCTTGACGTTGATGCCCGCGACACGTGCGGCGTTGGGGTTCTCGCCGACCGCGCGGAAGCGGAAGCCGAGGCTCGACCGGTTGATCAGCCACCAGACGAACACCGTCGCGCCGATGACGATGACGAACGCCCAGGTCAGGTTGTACTGCACGCCGAGCAGCGGCGGGAGCACCGCGTTTCCGTGGATCGGGGGCGCCTTCGGGTTGTTCGAGCCCGGCGCCTGCAGCAGCCCCTTCGTGCGCAGCATGTAGGAGATGAGGTAGAAGGCGATGTAGTTGAGCATGATCGTAACGATCACCTCGTGCGCGCCCGTCCGCGCCTTCAGGAGGCCGACGATGCCCGCCCAGACCGCGGCGCCAGCGATGCCGGCGAGGATGGCGACGATCAGGTGGATGACCGGCGGCAGGTCGAACGAGAAGCCGACCCAGGCGGCGGCAGCTGCGCCGATGAGCAGCTGCCCCTGACCGCCGATGTTGAACAGGCCGACGCGGAACGCCAGGGCGACACCGAGGCCGGCGACGATCAGCGGGGTCGCGAACGTCAGCGTCTCGGTCAGCGGGCGGATGCCGGCGGCGAAGGTCGGCCGGCCGAAGTTGTAGATGGCGCCCTGGAACATCGACGTGTACGCGCTGGACACGGAGGTCCAGATGGCGGAGAACGTGTCACCGGGCCGGGCGAAGAAGTATCCAGACGCCTTCTGGACGCCGGGATCGGTCAGCGCGATCAGGATGCCGCCGACGATCAGCGCGAGCACCACGGCCAGGACGGAGATGACCACCGGGCCGCCCATGATGTCACGGACCGCCTTGTTCCAGCGGTCGTCGTTCTCGGGCTTCGCCGTCGGCTGTCCCGGCTGCGGAGGCTGGGCCGGCGCCACGGGCTGGCTGGGCGTTGGGGTCCCGGTCATGCTGCTGCTCCTGCCTGCTCCGGCGACTCGCCGGCCATCATCAGGCCGAGGACGTCGCGCGACGTGTTCCCCGGCACGATTCCTACGATCCCCCCGCGGTACATCACGGCGATGCGGTCGGCGAGCGCCGCCACCTCGTCGAGCTCGGTCGACACGACGATCACGGGCACGCCCGCGTCGCGGGTGGCGACGATGCGCTTGTGCACGAACTCGATCGACCCGACGTCGAGGCCGCGGGTCGGCTGCGCGGCGACGAACAGCCGGAGGTCGCGGCTCAGCTCCCGGGCGAGCACGACCTTCTGCGCGTTGCCGCCGGAGAGCCGGGCGACCTTCTGGTCGATCGACTGCGTGCGCACGTCGAACTCGGACACCTTCTCCTCGGCGAACTGCTTCAGGTAGGAGAACTGGATGCTGCCGCCCTTGACGAACGGCGCCCCGGTCGAGCGGTCGAGCATCAGGTTCTCCTGGATGCTGAACTCGCCGACCAGGCCGTCCTCGTTGCGGTCCTCCGGCACGAAGCCGACGCCGGCGTCGAGCACCCGGCGCGGGCTGTGGCCCTGGATCGGCGTGCCGTCGAGGAGGATCTCGCCCTCCACACGCGGCTGCAGGCCGAGGATCGCCTCGGTCAGCTCGGTCTGGCCGTTGCCCTGCACGCCGGCGATCGCGAGGATCTCGCCCGCACGCACCTCGAAGCTCACGCGGTTGACCACGAGCTGCCCGATCTGGTCGATGACCGAGAGGTCCTTGACCACGAGCGCCGCATCGCCGGGCTGGGCCGGCTCCTTCTCGACCGTGAGCGAGACGGCGCGGCCGACCATCATGGAGGCCATCTCGGCGTTCGTCGCGGTGGGCTCGGTCTCGCCGACCACCTTGCCGAGGCGGATGACCGTGATCCGGTCCGCGACCTCGCGCACCTCGCGCAGCTTGTGGGTGATGAAGACGATGGCGGTGCCCTGCTCCTTGAGCTGGCGCATGATGCCCATCAGCTCGTCGGTCTCCTGCGGGGTGAGCACGGCGGTCGGCTCGTCGAAGACCAGCACCTTGGCGTTCTGCGAGAGCGCCTTGATGATCTCCACGCGCTGCTGCACGCCCACCGGGAGGTCCTCAACCAGGGCGTCGGGGTCGACGTGGAAGCCGAACCTGGCCGAGATCTCGCGCACCTTCGCGCGAGCCGCGTTGAGGTCGAGGCGGCCGCCGATCTTGGTCTGCTCGTGGCCGAGCATGACGTTCTCGGCCACCGTGAAGACGGGGATGAGCATGAAGTGCTGGTGGACCATGCCGATGCCGGCCTTCATGGCGTCGCCCGGGCCTGCGAAGTGCTGGACGACGTCGTCGAGCAGGATCTCGCCCTCGTCGGCCTGGTAGAGGCCGTAGAGGACGTTCATCAGGGTGGACTTGCCTGCACCGTTCTCGCCGAGCAGACAGTGGATCTCGCCGGGTTCGACGGTCAGATCGATGTGGTCGTTCGCGACCAGGGCACCGAACCGTTTGGTGATGCCGCGAAGTTCGAGCTTCATTCGGGTGGGTTCCTTCTCTACTCGCCCGGTGTGAGCACAGCGCCTCGTGAGGTCATGGCACGCGAATATCGCGGGTGGCCTCGATGCGCATCCTCACCCTACCTTTCTGCGCATATGTCAGTGTGTGCTCAAACGAGCATCCGCGACAAGGTGCGGGCGAGACTGCGGGTGAACGTGCGACGGGGAGGCCAGCGTGCGCTGACCTCCCCGTCGAGTGTGCGTCGCGCCGGTTACTGCTTCGGCGACGACGGCGAGGTGACCTTGATCGAGCCGTCGATGATGCCGGCCTTGATCTTGTCGAGCTCGCCCTGCAGGCCCGAGTCCACCTTCGACTCGAAGTCGTGGAACGGAGCGATGCCGACGCCGTCGTTCTTCAGCGTGCCGACGTACGGCGTGCTGTCGAACTTGCCCTTCGCGGCCTGGGTGACCACGTCGTTGGTGGCGGGCTTCATGCCCTTCATGACCGAGGTGAGGAGCAGGTCCTTCACGGTCGGGTCGGACTGGAACACGTCTGCGTCGACACCGATCATCGCGATCGGCTTGCCCGAGTCGCGGATGGCCTGCGCGGCCGACTGGTAGATCGGGCCGCCGACCGGCATGATGACGTCCGCGTTCTGGTCGATGACGCCCTGAGCGGTGTTCTTGGCGGTCTCGTTGGCGTCGAAGCCACCGGTGAAGGAGCCGTTCTGCTTGTCGACGTCCCAGCCGACGACCTTGACAGACTTGCCCTTCTGCTCGTTGTAGTACTTCACGCCGTCCGCGTAGCCATCCATGAAGATGGTGACGGTCGGGATCTGCATGCCGCCGAAGGTGCCGACGATGCCGGTCTTCGAGTAGCTCGCCGCGGCGTAGCCGGCCAGGAAGGCGGCCTGCGCGGTGTCGAAGATGATCGGCTTGACGTTCTTCGCGGTGATCGAGCTGTCGTCGATGATGGCGAAGTCGACGTCGGGGTTCGCCGCGGCAGCCTTCTTGGTGGCGTCGGCGAGCAGGAAGCCGACGGTCACGACGAGGTTGCAGTTGGCGTCGACCATGCTCTGGATGTTCGGAGCGAAGTCGTTCTCGCTCTTCGACTCGGCCTTGTTGTACTTGACGCCGAGCGTGCCCGCCGCCTGCTGAAGGCCCTCGTAGCCGAGCTGGTTGAACGAGTGGTCGTCGAAACCACCCGAGTCGGAGACCATGCAGGGCAGGAATTTGCTGTTCGCGGCGCCGGTCGTCGAAGTCGACGACGGGGCAGCCGAGCACGCGGCGAGCAGCGCGACGACGCCGGTCACCGCAAGACCGACGAGGCCGGCCTTACGAGCTGTGATTGTCAAGGTTGTCCCTCCAAGATGCAGGCCGCCTCTGGTGCGGGACGGCCACTGTATGCAATGCACGTTACCGAATGTGACGAACGGCTCTGATCGAAAATCCGGCTTCTTCATGCAAGCGTTACAAACGCGCGCCTGGTTGGCGACTGCTCATTTGAGCAGCCGCCTATCGGCACGGATCCGGGCGTGCCTCTTAAGGGGTGAGACCCTGCCCTACATCCACCCGCGCTTCTTGAACACCACGTACAGCAGCGTGCTCAGCCCTACCATCGCGAGCACCGCGAGCGGGTAGCCCAGCGGCCAGGCCAGCTCCGGCATGTTGTGGAAGTTCATCCCGTAGATGCCGGCGATCAGCGTCGGCGCGAACAGGATTGCCGCCCACGAGGAGATCTTCTTGACCTCTTCTCCCTGGCGGTGCGTGGAGTGCGCGAGCCGGGTCATCTCCTCGTTCTGGCGTTCGGAGACCAGGGTCGAGTTCACCGTGAGGATGTCGCGCAGGAGGTAGCGGAAGCCGTCCACGCGCTCGTTCACCTGGGTGAGGTGGTCGGCCACGTCGCGCAGGCGCCGTTCCAGCTCCTCCGTCACGCCGTACTTCGCCGAGCCGCGCTCCAGCGCGACCATCACCGAGGACAGCGGATGGGTCGCTCGCTGGAAGTCGATGACCTCCCGCGACAGCTCGTAGATGCGCCGGGAGACCAGGGCGTCCCCGCCGAACACCTGCGTCTCGATCTCGTCGATGTCGTTGGCGAGACCGGCGACGACCGGGCTGTAGGCGTCGACGACCGTGTCGATGATGGCGTAGAGGATGGCCTGCGGTCCGAGCGCGAGCAGTTCGCGCTCGCGTTCCATCCGGTGCCGGACCGTCGACAGGTCGGGCGACTCGCTGTGGCGGACCGTGATGACGAAGTTCGGGCCGACGAACAGGTGCAGCTCGCCGAAGTCGACCTCTTCCGGCACGTCCAGGTAGTTGGCCGCCTTCAGCACCACGAACAGCACCGAGTCGTACCGTTCCAGCTTGGGCCGCTGGTGGGCGACGATCGCGTCCTCGATCGCGAGCGGGTGGAGGCTGAACTCCTCCGCCAGCGACATCAGCTCCTGCTCGGTGGGCCGGTACAGGCCGATCCACGCCACGCCGCCCGGGGTGTCGTCGAGCGCGCGGTAGGTCTCGGCCAGGGAGCGGGGCGACGCCACACGCACACCGTCGGCGTAGATCGCGCTGTCCACCATGCTCGAGCGGGCGGCGCGTTCCGGCTCGGTCAGGACGGCCGCAGGCGAACTGGGAGGGTCGACCCGCCGGGCTCGGGACACGAAGGGCATCGGGATGCCGCGTCGGTTCAGGTTCGCCATGGTTCACCTCCTGGTGCGTGCGGACACGTGAGAGGGCCGTGCTCGCCCGGTTTCCCGGGCCACAGCGCCACCTAACTGTACGCGCGCAGCCTGCCCGGGCGCTGAACCCCGCCGCCGCGGACGTCGGTGCAGGCGTCCAGGATGACTTGCTCGTAGTGGCCGACGAGCTCGGCGCAGAGCACATCCCAGCCGCGGCCGAGCACCCGGCGGCGGCCGGCCTCCCCCATCCGGAGGCGCAGCGGGGCGTCGTCGGTGAGCATCGAGACGGCGGCTCGCAGCCCGCGGTCGTCCGCCGGCGGGAAGAGGAGGCCGTCGACGCCGTGCTCGACGAGGTCGATCGGTCCGCCGGCGCGCGGCGCGACCACCGGCAGTCCCGAGGCGTGCGCCTCCTGCACGGTCTGCCCGAAGGTCTCCTCCGAGCCGGTGTGCACGAACACGTCGAACGCCGCGTAGGCCGCGGCGAGGTCCGCTCCCCCGAGCCGGCCCAGCCACGTGGTCGGCACGCCGTGGAGCTGCCGCTCGACGGCCTCCCGCGCCGGCCCGTCGCCGACGACGGCGACCGCGACACCCGGCAGCCCGCGCAGCACGCGCAGCCGCTCGACCTGCTTCTCCGGCGCGATGCGGCCGACATAGCCGACGACGACCTCGCCGTCCGGGGAGAGCCGCTCCCGGAGAGCCACGGCGCCCGCGGTCCGGCGGTTGTTCGGGTGATATCGCTCCAGGTCGACCCCGCGACCCCAGCGGGCCAGCCGCCGCACGCCGGCCTCCCGGAGGTCGTACTCGCTGGCCGACGACGGCACGAGCGTGACATCGGCGCCCTCGTGCACCCAGCGCACGTACTTCCACGCGATGGCGGCGGTCATCCCGAGCCCGTTGCGGCGCGCGAACCCGGCGACGTCGGTCTGGTACACGGCGACGGAGGGCACGCCGACCCGATTCGCGGCGGCGATGGCCTGCGCACCCAGGAAGAAGGGGGAGGCCGCGTGCAGCACGTCCGGCTCGAACCGGGCGAGGATGCGCTGCACCTGCGGGCTCGGCAGCCCGACCGGGAACTGGCGGTACGCGATGGAGGGCACCTGGTGGACGCGGAACCCCGCGTACTCGGCGGGCGCACCGGCCTCCGGGCAGATCACGATGGCCTCGTGCCCCTGGGCGGCCAGATGATCGAGCACCCGGAGGACGCTGGTGGTCACCCCGTTCACTGTGGGGAGGAAGCTCTCGCTGACGACGGCGACCCGCATGACCACAGTGTCGCGGCCGGGAATGTCCCGGCTGTGAACGGAAGGTGTCCAGAACCGCTCGCTATCCTTTCGGCATGACTTCTCCAGGCGCGCTCGACCGGTTCTACAGCATCATCCCGGCGGGCGGGATCGGCTCGCGGCTGTGGCCGCTGTCGCGGGCGGACGCGCCGAAGTTCCTGCACGACCTGACCGGGTCGGGTCAGACGCTGCTGCGGAACACCTGGGACCGGCTGGCGCCGATCTCCGGCGAGCAGCGGATCATGGTCGTCACCGGCCGCGCCCACCGGGCCGCCGTGGAGGCGCAGCTGCCCGCGCTGGCCGACGCCAATGTGGTCCTGGAGTCGGAGCCGCGCGACTCGACGGCCGCGATCGGGCTGGCCGCCGCCATCCTGCAGCGCCGCGAGCCCGGTGTGATCGTCGGGTCGTTCGCCGCCGACCACGTCATCCGCAACCATCGGCTGTTCGCCTCCACCGTGAAGGAGGCAGTCGCCGCCGCCGACGCGGGCTACATCACGACCATCGGGATCAAGCCGACCGAGCCGGCGGTCGGGTTCGGCTACATCCACTGCGGCGGCGAGCTGACCGTGACCGGCGCGCCGAGCGCACTCGCCGTGCGGTCGTTCGTCGAGAAGCCCGACCTGAAGACGGCCGAGAGCTACCTCGCCAGCGGCTCCTACCTCTGGAACGCCGGCATGTTCATCGCCCGCGCCGACCTGCTGCTGGAGGAGATCGGCCGCTCCAAGCCCGAACTGCTGGCCGGTCTGCTCGACCTCGCCGCGGCGTGGGACGACCCGGCCACCCGCGGCCCCGCCGTCGACCGGATCTGGCCGAACCTCGAGAAGATCGCGATCGACTACTCGGTCGCCGAGCCCGCAGCGGCCGCCGGGCGGCTCGCGGTCATCCCCGGCTACTTCGACTGGGACGACGTGGGCGACTTCGCCTCGCTGTCCAAGCTGAACTCGGGAGGCCGCACGACCGACCTGGCGATCCTCGGCGAGAACGCGCGCGTGCTCGCCGACGCCTCCAGCGGCATCGTCGTCAGCCAGACCAAGCGCGTCATCAGCCTGATCGGCGTGAAGGACATCGTCATCGTCGACACGCCCGACGCCCTGCTGGTCACGACGACCGACAACGCCCAGCGGGTGAAGTCGGTGGTGGATGCGCTGAAGGTCACCGGCTCGACCGACGTGCTCTGACGCCGGCGCCGCTTCGCGGATTTATCTCGACGTCGAGATAACCAAGGACACCCTAAGCAGCACTGAGCGGCCCCGCGGCATAGACTTGCCACGCGCTTCGTGCGCGTACTTTCAGCGATCGCAACCAGGGAGGGTTGTTCGTGCCAGAGCAAGCGGCAGGGACCCTGCAACCGACGAAGTCGAGGCCGGGCGGCACGCTGTACCGCGGCCGTGAGGGCATGTGGTCGTGGGTGCTTCACCGCATCACCGGCGTCGCCATCTTCTTCTTCCTTCTCGTCCACATCCTCGACACCTCGCTCATCCGGGTCAGCCCGGAGGCGTACAACGCGGTGATCGGCACCTACAAGAACCCGATCATGGGATTCGGTGAAATGGCGCTCGTCGCGGCGATCATCTTCCACGCCTTCAACGGCATCCGGATCATCCTGATCGACTTCTGGAGCAAGGGCGTCAAGTACCAGAAGGTCATGTTCTGGATCGTCATCGCGCTCTGGGTGATCCTCATGGCCGGGTTCGTCCCGACGCAGCTCATCCACATCTTCTCGGAGGTGAACTGACGTGACGACCATCGAGGCTCCGCGCACGCCGGCCCGTCCGGCCCGCAAGGGCGTCAACTGGGAGAAGTGGGGCTGGATCTACATGCGGGCCTCCGGCCTCGTGCTGGTGATCCTCATCTTCGGCCACCTGCTGATCAACCTCGTCCTCGGCGACGGCGTCAAGCAGATCGACTTCGCGTTCGTCGCGGGCAAGTACGCCACCCCGTTCTGGCAGGTCTGGGACCTGCTCATGCTGTGGCTCGCGCTCATCCACGGCGGCAACGGCATGCGCACCCTGATCAACGACTACGCGCACAACGTCACGGTCAACCGCATCCTCAAGTGGGCGGTTCTCGCGGCGGTCGTCGTGCTGATCGTGCTCGGCACGCTCGTGATCTTCACCTTCGACCCGTGCCCGGCGGGAGCCCACGCGGCCGACCTGCCTTCGTTCTGCCCGGCCAAGTGACTGATTGACGGAAAACAACAGCTGTGACAACTGAAACCACCGAATCCACCGTCATCGACGGCGTCCACTACCACGAGTTCGACATCGTCATCGTCGGCGCCGGCGGCGCGGGCATGCGCGCGGCCATCGAAGCCGGCCCGCACGCGAAGACCGCGGTGATCTCGAAGCTCTACCCCACCCGCTCCCACACCGGCGCGGCGCAGGGCGGCATGGCCGCAGCGCTCGCCAACGTGGAAGAGGACAGCTGGGAGTGGCACACCTTCGACACCGTCAAGGGCGGCGACTACCTGGTCGACCAGGACGCGGCGGAGATCCTCGCCAAGGAGGCCATCGACGCGGTCATCGACCTCGAGAACATGGGCCTGCCGTTCAACCGCACGCCCGAAGGCAAGATCGACCAGCGCCGCTTCGGCGGGCACACCCGCGACCACGGCAAGGCGCCGGTCCGCCGGGCCTGCTACGCGGCGGACCGCACCGGCCACATGATCCTGCAGACGCTGTTCCAGAACTGCGTCAAGCTCGGCATCAACTTCTTCAACGAGTTCTACGTCCTCGACGTGATCATGAACGAGGTGGACGGCGTCGACCAGCCCGCCGGTGTCGTCGCGTACGAGCTGGCGACCGGCGAGCTGCACGTCTTCCACTCGAAGGCGATCGTCTTCGCGACCGGCGGCTTCGGCAAGATCTACAAGACGACCTCCAACGCCCACACCCTCACCGGTGACGGCGTCGGCATCATCTGGCGCAAGAAGCTCCCGCTGGAGGACATGGAGTTCTTCCAGTTCCACCCGACCGGTCTGGCCGGCCTCGGCATCCTCCTTACCGAGGGCGCCCGCGGCGAGGGCGCGATCCTCCGCAACGCCTCGGGCGAGCGGTTCATGGAGCGCTACGCCCCGACCATCAAGGACCTCGCACCGCGCGACATCGTCGCGCGCTGCATGGTGCAGGAGGTCGCGGAGGGCCGCGGCGCCGGCCCGCACAAAGACTACGTCCTCCTCGACTGCACCCACCTGGGCGCGGAGGTGCTGGAGACCAAGCTCCCCGACATCACCGAGTTCGCCCGCACCTACCTCGGCGTCGACCCGGTTGTGGAGCCCGTGCCGGTCATGCCGACCGCGCACTACGCGATGGGCGGCATCCCGACCAACAACAACGCCGAGGTGCTGCGCGACAACACCACCGTCGTCCCCGGCCTTTACGCCGCCGGCGAGTGCGCGTGCGTGTCGGTGCACGGCTCCAACCGCCTCGGCACCAACTCGCTGCTCGACATCAACGTCTTCGGCAAGCGCGCGGGCAACAACGCGGTCGAGTACGTCAAGACCGCGACGGCCGTCCCGCTGCCGGCGGACCCGGCCAAGGCCGTCCGCGACATGATCGACGGGCTCCGCAGCGGCACAGGCACCGAGCGCATCGCCGCCATCCGCAAGGAGCTGCAGGACGAGATGGACCGGAACGCCCAGGTGTTCCGCACCGACGAGTCGCTCGAGAAGGTCACCGGCACCATCCACCGTCTGCGCGAGCGCTACAAGAACATCGTGGTGCAGGACAAGGGCAAGCGCTTCAACACGGACCTCCTGGAGGCCGTCGAGCTGGGCTTCCTGCTCGACCTGGCCGAGGTCGTCGTGTTCTCGGCCCGCAACCGCAAGGAGTCGCGCGGCGGCCACATGCGCGACGACTACCCCAAGCGCGACGACGAGAACTACATGCAGCACACGATGGCCTACCTCACCGGCGACCCGCACTCCGCCGACGCGGCAGACCACATCACGCTCGATTGGAAGCCGGTCGTCGTGACCCGCTACCAGCCGATGGAGAGGAAGTACTGATGTCCAGCGCCGTGCTCGAGACTCCCCCGGCCCCCGAGGCCCCGATCCAGTCGTTCACCGTGACGCTCATCATCCGCCGGTTCGACCCGGACGTGGACACCGAGCCGCGCTGGCAGGACTTCGATGTCGAGCTCTTCCCGACCGACCGTATCCTGGACGCCCTCCACAAGATCAAGTGGGAGCAGGACGGCTCGCTCACGTTCCGCCGCTCGTGCGCGCACGGCATCTGCGGTTCGGACGCGATGCGCATCAACGGCCGCAACCGGCTCGCCTGCAAGACGCTGATCAAGGACCTGGACATCTCCAAGCCGATCTACGTCGAGGCGATCAAGGGCCTGCCGCTGGAGAAGGACCTCATCGTCGACATGGAGCCGTTCTTCGCGAGCTACCGCGAGGTGCAGCCGTTCCTGGTCGCCAACTCGAAGCCGGAGAAGGGCAAGGAGCGCGTCCAGTCGGTCGCCGACCGCGCCCGCTTCGACGACACCACGAAGTGCATCCTCTGCGCCGCGTGCACGTCGTCCTGCCCGGTGTTCTGGACCGACGGCCAGTACTTCGGCCCCGCCGCGATCGTCAACGCGCACCGCTTCATCTTCGACTCGCGTGACGACAACTCGCAGGTGCGACTCGACATCCTCAACGACAAGGAGGGCGTCTGGCGCTGCCGGACGACCTTCAACTGCACCGACGCCTGCCCGCGCGGCATCCAGGTGACCCAGGCCATCGCCGAGGTCAAGCAGGCCATCATGCGCGGCAAGGTCTGAGCTTCCGCTCTCACGACGAAGGCGCCCCCGGTCTCCCGGGGGCGCCTTCGTCGTTCTCCGCCTACTGCTCGAAGTTCTTCACCCACGAGATCGGGAACCCGAAGTCGCTGGGGTGCGAGGAGCTCCAGAGCATGATGTAGGTCAAGGAACGCGGCACCGGCGCCGTCACGATCACGGAGAAGGTGTCGGGCCCCGTCATCGTCGGCTCCCCGAGGATCTGCCAGGCCGCATTCGCGGACTGTGCTGTGAGCCTGAAGCCCGCCGGCAGCGGCGTGCCGCCCGGAACGATCTTTCCGGTGATCGCGACCGGCCCGCTCGTCGGAGCGGTGAAGAGTTGCTGATCGAACTCGAGCTGCGGCTTCCCGATCGGGACATCGCTGGCGGTGACCGCCAGAGCCGCCCGGCCGGGCGTGTACGTGGGGTGGCTCGAGCTCGACACCGTGAGGGTTCCCGTGCTGCCGGCCGCCGAAACGGCGCTGATGACCAGCTCGTACGTGCTTCCCGTCACGAGGGGCTGGATGAGCACCTCGAAACCGTTGGAGCAGGTCGCCACCAGCACGATGTCCTCGGGGAGCGTTCCGCCCTGCGGGGCCTGCAGTGTTCCCCGGACGGAGACGGCGCCGCCCTCCATGACGTCATAGGACGGCTTGCCGACCAGGATCACGCCGGCGGGCGCGCCCACGGTCAACGCTGCTGTACCCGGTGTGTAGGCACCGTGACTCCAACTCGAGACCGTCAGGGTCGCCGTTGTCGCACCCGCGCCCGCCTTGACGGTCAGGGTGAAGGTGTTGCCCGTGACGACCGGCGACTCGACCACGGTGAATCCGGTCCCGCCGGAGAAACTCGCATCGAGCTGGATGCCCGCGGGCACGGAGTCCCCCGGCGCGGGGACCAGCGTCCCCGTGATCTTGAGGGTGCCGCCCTCCGGCACCTCGTAAGCTTCGTCGAGCACGATCATCGCGACCTGGGAAGGTGACGTCGCGTGCGCAGGCGACGCCGCAGCGAAGGCGATCGCGGGGGCCGCCCACGCGGCCGTCTTGGCGACCGTGCGCCGGGTGATCAGGGGAGTTCTTTCGTCGCTCGAGTCGTTCATGTGATTCTCCTTTCAGCGGACTAAAATACTTTACCTGAATCTTAGACGCTAACCTGAGAATCCGCCCGGACGAGCGCCACCGCACCGAAGGCGCCCTGAGTTGTCAGGGCGCCTTCAGCCGATGAGCACGATCAGGGGTAGCGATAGTCGATGACGAAGCCGATCTTCGTCGCACGACCGTTGTCCCGTCGGGTCACCGTCGTCACGATTTCGACCCTGCCGACAGAACCCTTCGGGAGCCCGGCCGGCAGGAACGCGTAGACGGCGTTGTTGGCCGTCGCGGCGCCCGACGAATCGCGGTTCGGCCAGAAGGTGACCACGGGATCGGCCGACCCGGTGAGTGTTCCGGGACCGGTGATGGTCGATCTGCCGAGCCCCATGCCGATGCCGCGACTCGCTTCCTGTGCCACGCCGTTGACACTCAGGCTGACCACTGCGGCCTCGGTGCGGAGATCGAGACCCGGGAAGTTGCCGGGGAAGGCTCCCGTCCACTCGGGCTGCTGGAACGGGGCGGTCTTGAAGTTGTCCGTGAATGTCGAGTTGTTCTGCAACGAGACTCGCAGGTCGAGCCACCGACTGCCGAGCATCGCCGAAGACACGGTGAGGGGTGTGGCCGCCGCCGGCCGGAACCAGCGCACGGCTTTGTCCCGTCCCGCGGTCGCCTCGGTGCTTGCGACCCAGGTGTTCGCGATCGGAAGCATCCCGTACCCGGCCTCGACGAAGCCCGGGGAATTCACCGTGAGCTGCGTCGTCGCCGCGGAGTACAGCGGGTATTTCGTGCTGTAGACCGAGACACCGCCGGCCGCGGCGGTCAACGACGCGTCTTTGACCTTCATCGTGAACGTGTCGCCGGTCAGCTGCGGCGGCTGCGTCAGCGTGTAGCCGACGCCGAGGACATCGGCCACGAGATCGATGTCGTCCGGGACCGGCATTCCGTCCGCGGACATGACAACTCCGGAGAGCTCGACTTCGCCGCCGCGGGCCAGGACGTAGAGCGGGTAGTCGAACGCGATGTCACCGCTTCCCGCCTGCACGTCCGCAAGGCTCAGCGTCGCGAACGCCTCCGCGTACTCGGGGTAGTTCCAGGACCAGACGCTCAGCTTCGACTCGGTCGCGCCCGGCTTCGCCGTGACCTTCAGACTGAACGTGTCGCCCGTCACGACGAGGGAGTGCGCGTTGAATCCGGAGCCACCGCTCACGGGCGACATGAGCCCGATACCGGTCGGGACCGAATCACCTTCTGCGGGGACGAGCATTCCCGTGATCGTCACGGAGCCGTTGGGCGACACCTCATACGCGTCCGGGTCGAGCACGATCATCGCACCTGCGGTGGATGTGGCATACGCCGGGGAGGCAGCGGCGAGAGCGATCGCGGGGGCCGCCCACGCGGCCGTCTTGGCGACGGTGCGCCGGGTGAGCAGCGCCGAGCCGGGTCCAGGATCGGGTGTGTCATTCATAGAGGGGGGGCCTTTCATTGAACAGCTAACATGTTTCACACCAATGTTAGCAGAGCGGGAAGGGTTCGAAGATTCCGAGCTCCCGCGACCGACAGCAGTGCCGGTGGGGCGAACGTCTCGGGCACGGGCGGCAGAGTCGATATCCTTGCCGCGTGGCCAGGAAGTCGCGACGCGGGGAGGGCACGGTGACGGCGCAGCCCGATCCGGCACTGCAGCGCGCCGAGGGCACGGTCGAGCCGCAGGAGAAGCTGAAGGAGCGCATCCTCGACGCCACCGAGCCGCTGAAGGAGCGACTGGAGAAGCCGGTCGCGCGGGTCTCGCGGTGGGCGAAATGGGTGCAGGCGCTCCGCCCCTACCGCGTCTACATCAACTTCTCGCACTCCGACGGGAACCTGAGGGCTGCCGGGATGGGCTTCCAGTCGCTCTTCGCCGTGTTCGCGGCGGTCTGGCTCGGCTTCTCCGCCGCCGGCGTGTGGCTCACCGGCAATCCAGACATCTACAACTCCCTGGTCACCATCATCAACCGGGCCATCCCCGGGCTCATCTCGACCGACACGACGACCGGCGTCATCAACTCGGAACAGCTCCAGTCGGCGACCGCCTTCGGCTGGTCGGGCATCGTGGCCGCGATCGGCCTGCTCTGGACGGCGATCGGCTGGCTCTACTACACGCGCCAGGCGGTGCGCGCGGTCTTCGGCCTCAGCCGCGACACGACCAACTACGTGCTGCAGAAGATCCGCGACCTCTTCCTGGCGCTCGGGTTCGGGGTGGTGCTGGTGTTCTCCGCGCTGATCTCGATCGTCAGCACGCAGGCGCTGACCTTCTTCTTCCAGCTGATCGGCCTCAGCTCCGACACCGCATGGTCGGATGCGCTCACGCGCTTCTCGGGCCTGGTCATCTCGGTGATCCTGAACATCTTCACCCTGGGCGCGATGTTCCGCGTGATGGCGAGGGTCGCCATCCCCTGGCGCAACCTGTTCTTCGGCGTCCTGCTCGGCTCGTGCGTGCTCGCCGGGCTGAGCGCCCTGGGCGGCCTGCTGCTGACGGGCGCCTCGAAGAATCCGCTCCTGGCCACCTTCGCGGTGTTCGTCGGTCTGCTGGTCTGGTTCAACCTGGTCTCGCGCGTCATCCTGCTGTCGGCCTCCTGGATCGCGGTCGGGATGTTCGACCGCGGGATCTCGCCGCGGATGATCACGCCGGAGCAGGCCGCCGCCGAGCGCGCCGCCGCCGAGTACGAGGCGCGGGTGCTGGTCGCCAAGGCCGAGCTCGAGACCGCGAGGGACGAACTGGCGCAGTCGCGGTTCCTCGCCCGGCTCGGCGCCCAGCGCAGGGTCGAGCGGGCCGAGCACCGGCTCAACGACCTCCTGGACGACAGCGGCGTCGGCGCACGGCACTAGCGCACCGACGCCGCTGTCGAGGGAATGTCCCGGGCTGCTAGGCGGGCAGGAAGTACGTCGAGTACTGCGACTGGGCGATCTGCTTCACCGGGCCGATGTTCGGGACGCGGAGCGGCGTCTTGATGTTCCCTTTCACGCCCGTTCCCGTCTCGTAGTTGCCGTTGTAGCCCCAGCCGTAGACGCTTCCATCGGTCAGGAGCGCGTGGCCGGTCTCAAGCCCCCAGGAGAGCGTGTCCACGTTCGTCAGGCCGGGATCGATCGGAGACCGGGGATCCGTGGTCGACGAGTTGCCGAGGTTGTAGTAGCCGGCGTTGCCCCACAGCCGGCAGGTGCCGTCGGCGAGGACGACGCCGACATTCCAGTAGTTGGCGTAGACACGCTTCGCGCCGGCGAGCGAGGTGACCTGAGTCGGGACATAGCGGCTCGTGACCGTGCCGTCGCCGATCTGCCCTTCACCGTTGTGCCCCCAGGACCAGACAGTGCCGTCGTCGAGGACGGCCGACGCGCCGTTCTTCCGGCCCGCGACGTCGGCCACGATGCGATCGGCCGGAAATCCCGTCACCCGCGTCGGAGTGGTGGCGCGGTGGACGGTGGTGATGCCGTCCGCGAGGCTGCCGTAGGCGCCGTAGCCCCAGTTCCAGAGGGTCCCGTCTTCGAGGAGGGCGTGCATGTTGTAATGACCGCCGGCCAGTTTCTTCACCGGGCCGAGATTCGGGATGCGGACCGGAGTCTCCCGGTACGTGCCGTTGGTCGTCCCGTCCGCGAACTGACCCTCCAGGTTGTAGCCCCAGCCCCAGACCTCACCGCTGCTCGTCAGCGCGAACATCGCGTAGTAGGTGCCTTCGAGCTGCACGATGTCCTTCGGCATGCTCGTGAACGGCACGGGGGTCGGCTGCGTCTTGCGCCTCGCCTGGGTGTGGTAGTAGTCGGAGCCCCAGCTCCACACGGTCCCGGCCGCGTCGAGTGCGAATCCCGCACGGTAGAGCCCGGCGCCGAGCAGCGTGACACTCGCCGCAGTCGCCGGCATCGCGACGGCGGCGGGAACCGGGTTGTTGGAGTTGCTGCCCGTGCCGAGCGCGGACGTGCCCTTGTAGCCGGCGGAGAAGGGCACGATCGTGGTCGCGTACCCGAAGATCCCGATGAAGGCCTCGGCGGTCGCCGTCTCCGTGACGCCGTCGCGCGTCACCAGAGCCTGCGCCGTGACGCGGAGCACACCGGCGACCTCCCCGGCATGGATGACCTCGGGAGTGGCCAGCCCCGTCGCCGTCGAATCGACCGTCGTCGCGGCGGGGCCGTCGAGACGCCCGAACGCCGCGATGACGTGGGCGCCATCCTCAGCGTCGTCGCCTTCGCTCTCCGATCCTTCGGTGTGGTCGACCGCCGCGATCGTGAACGTGACGTCGGCGTTCGCCACGGGTCCGCCGGCGTCCCACACCTTCGCCTCGACGAAGGGGGTGGTGAACCGGCCGCCCGAAGTCGTGGTGTAGAAGGGCTGGGTGAACTCGACCGTCAGGGTGGAGACGGGGAGGGAAGTGGCGAAAGCAGGGGAAGCGAGCGACGCCACCACAGCGGGCGTCGCCCACGCGGCGCCCTTGACGATCGTGCGACGAGAGGGGGTGGCTCGGGAGTTCTGGGGTTCGGTCATGGGGATCACCTTCGATTCGTGGGGAGTGTCGCGCCACCAAGTGCTTTGGCGCCCTAGTAACGTATCAGTTCTTACATATTAATCAAACCATTGAAGATTCGACGTCCTTGCTCCGTCGCACTGTCGGCGCGCCCCGCTAGGCTTGACGCATGCCCTCGAAACCCCTGCGCATCGCGACGGTGAACGTCAACGGCGTCCGAGCCGCCTTCCGCAAGGGCATGGGCGCCTGGCTCGACAGCCGGGAGGTCGACATCCTCGCGCTGCAAGAGGTGCGGGCCTCCTCCGAAGACCTTCAGGGACTCCTCGGCGATGAGTGGGACATCGTGCACGACCCGGCGACCGCCAAGGGGCGCGCGGGGGTCGCGATCGCCAGTAGGCATCCGCGCGCGGAGATCCACCGCGTCGAGCTCGGCGCGCCCGACTTCGACAGCGCCGGGCGCTGGCTGGAGGCCGACTACGAGGTCGGCTCGACCGTGATCACGGTCGTGAGCGCCTACGTGCACTCCGGCGAGGCCGGCACCGAGAAGCAGGACGCCAAGTACGCCTTCCTCGACGCGATGGAGGCCCGCCTCCCGAAGCTCGTGAAGCACAGCGAGTACGCGGTCGTCATGGGCGACCTCAACGTCGGCCACCGCACGCTCGACATCCGCAACTGGAAGGGCAACGTCAAGAAGGCGGGCTTCCTCCCGGAGGAGCGCGCCTACTTCGACCGCATCCTGGGCGCGGAGGGCGACGAGCGCTACAACGACGGCGCGGGCCTCGGCTGGGTCGACGTCGGCCGCAAGGCGGCGGGCGAGGTCGACGGCCCGTACACCTGGTGGTCGTGGCGCGGGCAGGCCTTCGACAACGACACCGGCTGGCGCATCGACTACCAGCTCGCCTCCCCCGCTCTGGCGGCGACGGTGAAGAACTACGCGGTGGACCGTGCGGCCGCCTACGACGAGCGATGGTCGGACCACAGTCCTGTGGTCGTCGACTACGCCATCTAGCATCCGCACCGTTTCCTCTACTTCGAAAGCAGTGACATGAGCACACTCCCCCGCCTCTACTCCGGCATGCAGCCGTCGGCGGACTCCCTCCACCTCGGCAATTACGTCGGCGCCCTCCTGCAGTGGAAGGAGCTGCAGAGCAACCACGACGCGTTCTTCTCCGTCGTCGACCTCCACGCGATCACCGTCGCGCAGGACCCGGCCGAGCTCCGCGAGAAGACCCGCCGCACGGCCGCGCAGTACATCGCCGCCGGCATCGACCCGTCGGCCTCGACGCTGTACGTGCAGTCGCACGTGCCGGCCCACGCGCAGCTCGCCTGGCTGCTGAACACGATCACCGGGTTCGGGGAGGCCTCCCGGATGACCCAGTTCAAGGACAAGTCGGCCAAGCAGGGCACGGACGCGACCTCGGTCGGGCTGTTCGCCTACCCGGTGCTGATGGCCGCCGACATCCTGCTGTTCGACGCCGAGGTGGTGCCGGTCGGCGACGACCAGCGCCAGCACGTGGAGCTGACCCGCGACCTCGCGGAGCGGTTCAACAGCCGGTTCGGTGAGACGTTCGTCGTTCCGCAGGCGATGATCCTCAAGGACGGCGCGCGCATCTATGACCTCCAGAACCCGGAGTCGAAGATGTCGAAGTCCGCGGAGTCGGGCGCCGGCATCGTGTGGATGCTCGACGAGCCGGACGTGACCCGCAAGAAGATCATGCGCGCGGTGACCGACACCGACGGCGTCGTGTCATTCGACCGTGCGGGCAAGCCGGGCATCTCCAACCTCCTGACGATCTACTCGGCGCTCACCGGCCGGGCCGTCGCGGACATCGAGCTGGAGTACGACGGCAAGGGCTACGGCGACTTCAAGAAGGGGCTCGTGGAGGTCGTCGTGGAGACGTTCGGCCCGATCCGCGAACGCGCACTCGACCTGCTCTCCGACCCGGCCGAGCTCGACCGCATCCTCGCGGGCAACGCGCAGCGCGCAAGCGAGGTCGCCGAGCGCACGCTGGCCAAGGCCTTCAACGCGATCGGCCTGCTGCGACGGGCGCTCTGATGCGACGGGCGCACTGATGGGACGGGCGCACTGATGGCGCCGGCCCCGGTGGAGCTGGCCGGCGGCCCTGTGGTGCTCTCGGCGCCCGTGGCGGCGGACGTCGACCGGATCGCGGAGTTCTGCCGCGATCCGGAGGTCGCCGCGTGGACCACCGTGCCGTCGCCCTACGGGCACGCGGACGCGGTGCGGTTCGTGACCGGTACCGTTCCGGACGGCTGGGCCGGCGGGCACGAGTGCGTCTGGGCCGTCCGCGACGCGACCACGGGCCTGCTGCACGGAGTCATCGGGCTGCACCACATCCACGACGGCGAGGGCGAGATCGGCTTCTGGCTGTCCGCCGGCGCACGCGGCCGCGGCTGGATGGCGACCGCCGTCGGCCTGGTGCTCGACTACGCGTTCGACGGCGCGACAGGGCTCGGTCTGCAGCGGGTGGTGTGGCACGCGTACGCCGGCAATGCGGCGAGCGCGGCCGTCGCCCGCCGGGCCGGCTTCCGCTGGGAGGGCGTCGCCCGGCTCGGCGCACCACACCGGGGCGTGCGGCGCGACGACTGGCAGGCAGCGCTCCTGGCGGACGACCCGCGCTCGCCCGTGGCCGATTGGCCGGCCTTCACCTTCGTGCAGGGGGCGGAGTGACCGCTCCCCGCGTGGTGCTCTTCGACCTGGACGACACCCTGTTCGCGCACCGGGCCGCGGTGTCGGTGGGCATCCAGCGCTACGCCGACCAGCTCGGCGAGCCCTACGGTGCTATCGACGCCGTCGACCTGAACGCGCTCTGGCACGACCTGGAGGAGGAGCACTACCACTCCTACCTCGCCGGCCGGCTCGACTTCGAGGGACAGCGCCAGGCGCGGGCGCGCGACTTCGCGGGCCGGCACGGCGTCGAGCTGAACGACGCCGAGGCCAGCGCCTGGTTCGCGGACTACTTCGAGCACTACGCGCCGCCTGGTCGCTGCACGACGACGCCCTCCCCTGCCTCGACGCGCTGGACGCCGCCATCCCCGGCGTGCGGTTCGGCCTCATCACCAACGGCGACCTGGCGTTCCAGCGCCGCAAGGTGGAGGCCGTGGGCCTCGACACGCGGATGGAGCACCTGATCGCATCCGGCGAGGTCGGGGTCGCGAAGCCCGACGCGCGCATCTTCGGGCACGCGTGCGAGGTGTTCGGGGTGCGGCCGTCGCACGCCGCCTACGTCGGCGACCGCCTGCGGACCGACGCGATCGGCGCGGCGCGGGCCGGACTGACCGGGGTGTGGCTGAACCGGCGCGGGGACGTGCCGACGGCGGAGGACGCGGCCGAGGCGGCCGAGGTCGGCGTCATCGAGCTGAGCTCGCTTGGCGCTCTGCCGCGAGCACTGGCGCCCCGTACCTAGTTGCCCTTCGTGCAGGTCTGCTGCGCGGCAGTCTGGCCCGTGACGTTCGACGGGAGGCTGACGGCCGACGAGGTCGGGGCCGGAGTGCTTCCGGCCGCACTCGACGTCGCGCCGGGCGCCGGCGTCGCCGCCGTGGTGGGCGCCGGCGACGGCGTCGGGGTCGCGGCCTCCGTCCCGTTCCCGGTCGTGCCGGTGAGCTGCACCGGGGTGTCGGTCGACAGCGCCTGCTTCAGCGCGTCGACCCCCGTGGGCTCCGGCACGACGCGGTTGATGTTCTCCGGGTCCGTCATCGACGGGTACTGGAGGAAGACGAAGTCGCTCAGCGACACGCTCTTGAGCGCGAGAGCGATCGAGACCAGGGTCGTCGGCGAGGCCAGCGTGTCCGAGAGGGTGAGGTTGGAGGTCGCGGCCTTCGCCAGCGTGAACAGCGTGAGCGGATTGCTCAGGACTCCCGCACTCGAGACCTTGCGCAGCAGCGCCGAGAGGAAGAGCTGCTGGTTGCTGATCCGGCCGAGGTCGCTGCCGTCGCCGACGCCGTGACGGCTGCGGACGAACGCCAGGGCCTGGGCGCCGACCAGGGTCTGCTGGCCCGCCGGCAGGTCCAGGCCGACGTACGGATCCGTGAGCGGGGTCGCCAGACAGACGGTGACGCCGCCGACGGCGTCGGACATCGCCGAGACGCCGTCGAAGCTGATCTCGGCGGCGTACGGGATGGTCAGCCCGGTGAGCGCCTCCGCCGTCAGGACGACGCACGACAGGCCGCCGGTCGACAGCGTGGTGTTGAACTGGGCGTTCGACTGCGCGTACGTCGATCCGCCGCCCGACGTCGGGCAGGACGGGATCGGCACCATCAGGTCGCGCGGGATGCTGATCACCGTCGCGTGCTGGTGGTCCGCCGACAGGTGCAGGATCATCGTCACGTCGTTGTTGCCGGCGCCCGAGCTCCCCGCCAGCTCCTGCGCGGTGGAGAACTGGCCGCCCTGGCCGGTGCGGGTGTCGGTGCCGGCGAGCAGGATGTTGACCTCGCCCGACTCCGCGCCGACGGTGGGCACGCTCACCGGCTTGCCCGCGGCGGAGACCAGGTGGATGGCCGGCTTCAGGGAGCGGACGGTGTCCTGCACGGCGTAGGCGGCGACCGCCCCGGCCGAGACGACCGCCACGGCGACGATGGCGGCGAGCAGGCGCGCGACGGGTCCTCGGGCGCGGCGCACCGGGAGACGGCCGTGCCGTACCGGGAGCGGTCGCCCGACCGCGGAATGCCTCATCCTTCGACGCTAGGGGAGCAAACTGCGGGAAACCTTTCCCGCGGATGAAGAACCTGCAAGGATCCACACGCGCGCGAGCGCCGCCCGGCGGGAGCCGGACGGCGCTCGGTGGTGCGGTTCGAGACCTACTTCACGTCGTCGTCGACCCAGTCGAACGTCTTCGTGACGGCCTTCTTCCACAGGCGGAGCTGGCGGTCGCGCTCCGCGGCCTCCATCTTCGGCTCCCAGCGGCTGTCCTCCTGCCAGTTCTTGCGCAGGTCGTCGAGGTCGCTCCAGAAGCCGACGGCGAGGCCGGCGGCGTACGCGGCGCCGAGGGCGGTGGTCTCCGCGACGACGGGGCGCACCACCGGCACGCCGAGGATGTCGGCCTGGAACTGCATGAGGGTGTTATTGGCGATCATGCCGCCGTCCACCTTCAGCTCTTGCAGGTCGACGCCGGAGTCGGCGTTGACCGCGTCGAGCACCTCGCGGGTCTGGAAGGCGGTGGCCTCCAGGACGGCGCGGGCGATGTGGCCCTTGTTGACGTACCGGGTGAGCCCGACGAGGGCGCCGCGTGCGTCCGAACGCCAGTACGGCGCGAACAGGCCGGAGAACGCCGGCACGAAGTAGGCGCCTCCGTTGTCCTCCACGGTCTTCGCCAGGTCCTCGATCTCGGGGGCGCTGGAGATGATGCCGAGGTTGTCGCGCAGCCACTGCACCAGGGAGCCGGTGACCGCGATCGAGCCCTCCAGGGCGTAGTGCGGCTTGTCGTCGCCCAGCTTGTAGCCGAGCGTCGTCAGGAGGCCGTTCTTGGAGTGGACGATCTCCTCACCCGTGTTGAAGATGAGGAAGTTGCCGGTGCCGTAGGTGTTCTTGGACTCGCCCGGATCGAACGCCGCCTGGCCGAACGTGGCCGCCTGCTGGTCGCCGAGGATGCCCGCGACGGGCACTTCGCGCAGCAGGCTGGACGACTCCACGGCGCCGTAGACCTCGGAGGAGGACTTGATCGCCGGGAGCATGGACTTCGGCACGCCGAACACCTCGAGGATGTCGTCGCGCCAGGTCAGGGTCTCCAGGTCCATGAACATGGTGCGGGAGGCGTTGGTCACGTCGGTGGCGTGCACACCGCCGTCCGGGCCGCCGGTCAGGTTCCAGAGCACCCAGGCGTCGGTGTTGCCGAACAGCAGGTCGCCGCGCTCGGCGCGCTCGCGCGCCCCCTCGACGTTCTCCAGGATCCAGGCGATCTTCGTGCCAGAGAAGTAGGTGGCCAGCGGGAGGCCGACGATCTGCTTGAACCGCTCGACACCGCCGTCGGCCGCGAGGCGGTCGACGATCGGCTGGGTGCGGGTGTCCTGCCAGACGATCGCGTTGTAGACCGGCTCTCCGGTGTTCTTGTCCCACACCACCGCGGTCTCGCGCTGGTTCGTGATGCCCACCGCCGCGATGTCGTGACGGGTCAGGTCTGCCTTCGACAGGGCCTGGCCGATCACCTCGCGGGTGTTGTTCCAGATCTCGACCGGGTTGTGCTCGACCCAACCCGCCTTCGGGAAGATCTGCTCGTGCTCCAGCTGTCCGCTCGACACGATCGACCCGGACTTGTCGAAGATGATCGCCCGAGTGCTGGTCGTGCCCTGGTCGATAGCGACGACGTAGTCGGCCATAGGTAACTCCTTTGTTTTGGGGGTGGGACTGAAGAGGGCCGGTCGGGGTCTCCCCCGGCCGGCCCCCGGGTGTTACTTGGTGAGGATCGGGAGCAGCAGCAGTGCGAGCCAGCCGGCGATCAGACCACCGATGATCGGTCCGACGATCGGGACCCACGAGTAGGACCAGTCGCTGGATCCCTTGCCCTTGATGGGCAGGACGGCGTGCGCGATGCGCGGCCCGA
Organism: Leifsonia sp. Soil_N53; assembly: GCF_057655165.1. NCBI lineage: Bacteria > Bacillati > Actinomycetota > Actinomycetes > Micrococcales > Microbacteriaceae > Leifsonia > Leifsonia sp. Soil_N53. Next base: position 72,496 of record NZ_JBDGMM010000057.1, on the reverse strand, counting down.
GGTCACGTGCCGGGTTGATCGCGTAACCGGTCGGACCACCGAGGCTGGCGCCGATGCCGACCACCAGGAGGGCGACGGGCAGTGCGCCGAGGGCGGCGAGGCCGGCCGCTTGACCGGGCTGGTGGCCGAAGGCGATCACGACGAACACCAGGACGAAGGTGCCGATGATCTCGGTGACCAGGTTCCAGCCGTAGCTGCGGATCGCCGGGCCGGTGGAGAACACGCCGAGCTTGTTGCCCGGGTCCGGCTCCTCGTCGAAGTGCTTCTTGTACGCCAGGAACGTCAGCACGGCGCCGATGAAGGCGCCGATGAGCTGAGCCACGATGTACAACAGCACCGTCACGAAGTTGACCGGCACGAGCGTATGTGCAGCTGCGCTTCCGAACGCCTTGGCGCCGTTGGCGACCAGACCGAGCGTCACCGCGGGGTTCAGGTGCGCGCCCGAGTTGTAGGCGACGACGACACCCGAGAAGACCGCGATGCCCCAGCCGAAGTTCACCATCAGGAACCCGCCGTTGAAGCCCTTGTTCTTGATGAGGGCGACGTTCGCGACGACACCGGTACCGAGAAGCACCAGCATTGCCGTTCCGCACAACTCTGACAGGAAATCAATACCGATATTGTCCACGTTGACCTTCCAGTTTGTTCAGTTGACCCGCACCCTGTCGTGCGATGGTGTGGCTCTCACCAGGGCGGGTCTCTGAACGCTATTGCGGTCTGGTCCGCCCGGGCAAGGACCGTTCTATGCACGTTCGTGCATTATCGGAGCGCTGCGGCTTCGCTCCCGTCCCCCGACGCCAGGTTCACCCGGTGGGCGGCTGCCAGTTCCGCTTGGAACGCATCTTCCTCCTCCAGACGACGATTTGGCGACCATCCGAGGGCGTTTGCGACGATTTCGCCGACCTCGTTCACCAGTGGGAGGGAGATCGAGCCGGTGAACGCGAGGCTCGTGCGCCGCAGGAACACGTCGGAGAGGTGCGCGACGCGCTCGGTGCGGACGACGTGGTCGAGCTCGGCGCGGGAGTAGTCGGGCGCGACGGCGAGCGGTGCGTCGTCGCCCTCCCAGCCGGTGATCGCATCGATGACCGCCGCCGCCTTGGTGCCGTAGCGGTGCAGCAGCACGCTCGCCCGGGCGGCTCCCACGTCGGCGCCGTAGCGGGCGATCCAGTCGCGCTCCGCCTGCGGGGTCGTCGGGAATCCCGCGCCGCCGCCGATCGGGAGGCCGAGCGTGCTGACCGTGCGGGTCATGCCCAGCGCCGCCAGGGTCTCGTTCGCGAGGTGCTCGCTGAGCGCCCTGAAGGTCGTCCACTTGCCGCCGACGAGGCTCAGCACGGTGGTGTCGCCGAGGCCGGCGATCGTGCCGGGCACGATCCGGTAGTCGCGGGAGACGAAGCCGGGCGCGGTGTCGTCGTGGTGCGGCAGCGGGCGCACCCCCGAGAAGCTGTAGACGATCTGTTCGCGGGTCACCGGGATCGTTGGGAAAACGTGCGAGACCAGCTCGATGAAGTAGTCGATCTCCTCCTCGGTGCACACCGCGGGGACGGACATGTCGGCCTCGAGGTCGGTCGTGCCGACCATGACCTTGCCCTTCAGCGGGTAGATGAGGACGATGCGGCCGTCGTTGTTCTCGAAGAAGATCTCGCGGCCGTCGCACGCCGCGAGCAGCTCCGGGTTGTCGAGGACGATGTGCGAGCCCTTGGTGCCGCCCATGAACTCCGTGGCCCGGCCGAGGGCCGCATTGGTGAGATCCGTCCATGGCCCGGAGGCGTTGACGACGACGTCCGCGCTGATCGCGAACTCCTCGCCGGTCTCCCGGTCGCGCACGAGGACGCCGCCGTCGCGGGCGCCGACGGCCTCCAGGTAGTTCGCCGCACGGGCGTTCGGGCCGGCCGCGAGCCCGTCGGCGAGGACGTCGAGGGCGAGCCGCTCGGGGTCGTGCACCGAGGCGTCGAAGTAGGTGGCAGTGTACTTGAGGCCCGGGTTGAGCTTCGGGAGGGCCGCGAGCGACGCGCGCCGGCCGTGGAAGCTGTGCCGCGGCACGCTGCCGCCCTCGCGCGAGAACGTGTCATAGATCGTCAGGCCGGTCTTGATCAGGAAGGCGCCGCGCTCCTTCGGCTTGCCCTGCTTGTGGGTGAGGAACCGCAGCGGCGCGGCGAGGATGCCGGAGAAGGTGGAGTAGATCGGGATGGTCGTCTGCAGCGGCTTGACGTAGTGCGGCGCGATCTTCAGCAGGCCGTTGCGCTCGGTCACCGACTCCTTCACGAGCCGGAACTCGCCGTTCTCCAGGTAGCGGATGCCGCCGTGGATCATGTGACTGGAGGCCGCGGAGGCGCCGGACACGAAGTCGTTGCGCTCCACGAGCACGACGTCGACGCCCTGCAGGGCGAGGTCGCGGAAGGTGCCGAGTCCGTTGATACCGCCGCCGACGATGACGACCTGCGCGTGCGGGCGGTCGCGGAGCTGCTGGATCTCGGGGCGGGCATTCGGATTGGTCGTCACGTCTGACTCCTGGGTGCTTCTACTGATCTGCAATGGGTGCGGCTATAGTCTTCGGTGTCGGCACAACTTCGATCAAGGCTGATGCACATACGTGCAGCGCCATCCCGACCCGACAGCACGACAGGCTGCACCCACCCGAACCAGAAGGCGGTCCCCGAATGTCCGCACCCGAGACCCAGAACCTCCCCGAGAAGGTCCGCGACGCCCTCAAGGCGGGGCATCTCTACTACATGCAGGACCTCACGATGGAAGCCATCGCGCACGAGATGCACACCTCGCGGTCCAGCGTCTCCCGGCTCCTCTCCTATGCGCGCGCGTCCGGACTCGTCACGATCCAGATCGCCCAGCCGCACGAGGCCGCCACCCGCGTCCAGCAGGAGCTGCACTCCCGGTACGGCATCGGAGCGCACATCGTCCCGATGCCGAGCGCCATCAGCGACGTGGACCGCCTGGAGCGCGTCGCCATCTCCGCTGCACGGATTCTCGACCGCTTCATCGACTCCAACACCACCGTCGGGGTCGCGTGGGGGTCGACGATGAGCGCGCTGAGCAGGCACCTCATCCCGAAGGATCTGCACAATGTGGAATTCGTGCAGCTGAACGGCGCGGGCAACACCTACACGACGGGCGTGCTCTACGCCTCGGAGATCCTGCGCCGGTTCGGCGACACCTACTCCGGGACGATCCAGGAGTTCCCGGTGCCCGCGCTGTTCGACGACCCGCAGACCAAGCAGGCGATGTGGCGGGAGCGCAGCACCCGGCGCATCCTCGACATCCAGGAGCGCATGGACGTCGCGCTGTTCGGCCTGGGCTCCCCGTTCTCCGAGGTGCGCTCGCACGTCTACGCCGGCGGCTACCTCGACGCGGACGACTACGCGTCGCTGGACGCCTCCGGGGTCGTCGGCGATGTCGCGACCGTGTTCTTCCGCGAGGACGGCAGCCACCACGGCATCCCGCTGAACGAACGGGCCAGCGGGCCGGACATCGACCTCATCAAGCGCGTGCCGCGGCGCGTGTGCATCGTCTCGGGGCCGTCGAAGGCGCACAGCCTCCGCGGCGCCCTGGCCGCCGGCCTGATCACCGACCTGATCGTGGACGAGGGGACGGCGCGGGCGCTGGCGGATCTGTCGGAGCCGACCGGGGACGTCGAGCACGTCGCAGCCTGACGTCACACTGCGGCGGGAATAGTCCCGCCGCGGGGGCGTTGATCTAGACTCGACAGCAGAAGAACGTGCTCCGGGGTCGGTGAAAGTCCGAACCGGCGGTGACAGTCCGCGAGCGGGAGGCCCACAGCCCCCTGCCGAGCCGGTGGAATTCCGGCACCGACGGTAATGCGTGCAGGCGACAGCCTGGGCGCTCAGTCCGGATGGGAGGCGCACGTCGGCGGTCGGTGACGACCGCCGCACACGCGAGCTTTCCGCTCCAGCGACCCCGGCACCACGTCTCGACGGCAACGAGAGACAGGACGACGCCCGGATGACCCGGACTGGAGATTGGGAAGCGGCGATGCACACCGCGCTGCGGCTCGCCGAAGGCGGCCCGGCCACCGGCGTGAACCCGCGGGTCGGCTGCGTGATCGTCGATGACGAAGGACGCACCATCGCGGAGGGCTTCCACCGCGGCGCCGGAACGGCGCACGCCGAGGTCGACGCACTGAGCAGCCTCCCCGAGGGCGGCGCCCGCGGTGCGACGGCGGTCGTGACGCTCGAGCCCTGCAACCACTGGGGCCTCACCGGGCCGTGCTCGGAGGCGCTGATCGCCGCCGGCGTCGCGCGCGTGGTCTACGCGGTCGGCGATCCGGGCCGGCACTCCAGGGGCGGCGCCGAGCGCCTCCGGGAGGCCGGCGTCGAGGTCGTCGGCGGCGTGCTCGCCGACGACGCGGAGAACTTCCTCGGCGACTGGCTGACGGCCGCGCGCCTCGGCCGTCCGCACATCACGGTCAAGTGGGCCAGCACCCTCGACGGCCGCACCGCCGCCGCGGACGGAACCAGCCGGTGGATCACCGGCGCCGCGGCCCGGCAGCGCGTGCACGAGCAGCGGGAGGCCTCCGACGCGATCGTCGTCGGCACCGGCACCGTCCTGGCCGACGACCCGAGCCTGACCGCGCGCGGAGACGCCGGCGAGCTCCTCTCGCGCCAGCCGACTCCGGTCGTGATCGGCACGCGCGCCGTGCCCAACGACGCCGCCGTGTTCCGTCACCCGAACCCGGTGATCTTCGAGGGCACCCACGACCTGCACGAGGTCGTCGCCGACCTGCACCAGCGCGGCTTCCGCCGGGTCTACGTGGAGGGCGGCCCGACCCTCGCGAGCGCGTTCGTCGCCGCGGGGCTCGTGGACGAGTACGCCATCTACCTCGCGCCGTCGCTCCTCGGCGGCGCGAAGCTCGCTCTCGGCGACATCGGAGTCGAGACCATCGCCGATCGGCGCAAGCTGCGCATCCTCGACGTCGAACGACTCGGCGTCGACCTCTACCTGCGGGCCGTGCCCGTCCCGACCAGCCCCCAGGAGGCCTGAGCGTGTTCACCGGAATCATCGAAGAGCTGGGCGAGGTCACGGCCGTCGAGCGCGCCGCCGACGCCCTGCGGCTCACCGTCCGCGGCCCGCTCGCCGTCAGCGACGCACGGCACGGCGACTCGATCTCGGTCAGCGGCGTCTGCCTGACCGTGATCGGCCAGGACGCCGAGACGTTCACGGCCGACGTCATGGCGGAGACGCTCGCGATGAGCACGCTCGACGATGTCGCCCCGGGCCGGAGGGTGAACCTGGAGCGGGCCGCGCAGGTCGGCGACCGCCTCGGCGGCCACATCGTCCAGGGCCACATCGACGGCACCGCCACCGTGCTCTCTGTCGAGGACGGCAGCGCCTGGCGCGTCGTCCGGCTCAGCCTCGACCCCGCGCACGCGCCGCTCGTGGCCCGCAAGGGCTCCATCGCCATCGACGGCGTCTCCCTCACGGTGAGCGATGTCGGCGGCGGCCGTGCGGACGGCTGGTTCGAGGTCTCGCTCATCCCCGAGACCCTCGCCGCCACCACGCTCGGCGACCGCCGCCCCGGCGACCGCGTGAACATCGAGACCGACATCCTCGCCCGGCACGTCGAGCGCATGCTCGCGCTGGAGCCCGGCCTCGCCACCCGATTCGAAGCCACCGACACCGACACCGACACCGAGACCGACTCAGCGACGCTGACAGAACGGAGTGCGTCATGACACTCGCCACCATCCCCGAGGCCCTCACCGAGCTGCGCGCCGGCCGACCCGTCATCGTGGTCGACAACGAGAGCCGCGAGAACGAGGGCGACGTCGTGATCGCCGCCGAGCTGGCCAGCCAGGAGTGGATCGCCTGGACGGTCAAGCACTCCTCCGGCTTCATCTGCGCGCCGATGACGAACGAGATCGCCGACCGCCTGGAGCTGCCGGTGATGGTCGTCAACAACGAGGACCCGCGCGGCACCAACTACACGGTGAGCGTCGACGCCGCCAACCGGCTCTCCACCGGGATCAGCGCCGCCGACCGCGCGCACACGCTGCGGGTGCTCGCGGACGCCGAGTCCACGCCCTCGAGCCTGCACCGGCCCGGCCACATCATGCCGCTGCGCGCGGTGGACGGCGGCGTGCGCGAGCGCGACGGCCACACCGAGGCGTCGGTCGACCTCCTGCAGCTCGCCGGCCTGACCCCGGTCGCCGCGATCTCGGAGATCGTCGCGGACGACGGCGAGATGATGCGGCTCCCCGGCCTGCTGGAGCTCGGCGAGCGCGAAGGCGTCGTCGTGGTCACGATCGAGGCGCTCATCGCCTACCTGCAGGAGTTCCACTGCGACCAGAAGCTCACCTCCCCGACGCCGATCCCCGAGTCGTCGCGCGTGATCTTCGAGGTCGAGACGACGGTGCCCACCACCAACGGCACGTTCCGGATGCGCGCCTACCGCGACCGGATGACCGGCGCGGACCACGTCGCGATCGTCTCCGGCACGCCCGCGGCCGACGGCACCCTCGTCCGGGTGCACTCGGAGTGCCTGACCGGCGAAGCGTTCGGCTCGCTCAAGTGCGAGTGCGGCCCGCAGCTCGACGCGGCGCTCGCGACCATCCAGCGGGAGGGCGGGGTGGTCGTCTACCTGCGCGGCCACGAGGGCCGCGGCATCGGCCTCATCAACAAGCTGCGCGCCTACAAGCTGCAGGAGGACGGCCTGGACACGCTCGACGCCAACCTCGCCCTGGGCCTGCCGATCGACGCCCGCGACTACGGCGCGGCGACGGCGATCCTGCAGGACCTCGGCATCGAGTCGGTGCGCCTGCTGACCAACAACCCGGAGAAGGTGCGTCAGCTCGAGGAGCACGGCATCGACGTCGCGGAGCGGGTGCCGCTCGTCGTCGGCGTCGGCGTGTTCAACGAGGGCTACCTGGAGACCAAGCGCGACCGCATGGGTCACGTGATCGACGAGATCGAATCCGATGAAGAAGCCGCCGTCGCGGCGGAGAGGACAGCACGATGAGCGGAGCCGGAGCGCCGAACGCGACCGAGGCCATCGACGGGAGCGGCCTGAAGGTCGTCATCGTCGCGGGCACCTGGCACGAGCAGATCACCGACGGGCTCATCGCGGGCGCGACCAGGACCCTGGAGGCCTCAGGCGCGGACTACTCGCTCGTGCGCGTCCCGGGCAGCTTCGAGCTCCCCGTCGTCAGCAAGGCGGCGCTGGAGTCCGGCGCGGACGCCGTGGTGGCGCTGGGCGTGATCATCCGCGGCGGGACCCCGCACTTCGAGTACGTCTCGTCTGCGGCCACCGACGGTCTCACCCGCGTCGCCCTCGACACCGGCAAGCCGGTCGGATTCGGCGTGCTCACGCTCGACGACGAGGCGCAGGGCATCGACCGCGCGGGCCTCCCCGGTTCGAAGGAGGACAAGGGCGAGGAGGCGGCCCACGCCGCCCTCGTGACCGCGATCGCGCTGCGGGAGCTGCGCGAGCAGCAGGAGCTGCGCGGCTAGGCGCCGGCTACGGCTTCCAGACCATCAGCACGACCACGGCGACGAGCAGCAGGCTGGCCACGCCGGAGCCCGCTGCGATCGCCGGGTACTTCGAGGCCTCCCCTGCGCGGATCGCCTCCCCCGCACGGCGCATGGTCGGAACGACGAGGAACAGGGTCAGCCCGAGGGCGATCACGTAGAGGATGATCGACCAGAGGATCCACGGCGTCAGGATGCTCAGGTCGTACTTCTTGTCGGCGAGCCCCATCACGCCGAAGCCGAAGAAGACCACGAGCAGCGACAGCAGCGAGATGAGGTTCGTCGACTTGGCGAGCACCTCCACCTGGCCCGCGTTGCCCACACGCACGGCACGCATCGCGGTCATCGGCAGGATGGCCATCGGCCCCACGATGAAGACGGCGGACACGACATGCAGGACGGCGAAGAGGGTTTCCATGGGATCAGCCTAGCGAGCGCCCCGATTCGGCCGGGCCGCTCGAGCGGCATAGGGTGAAAAGGGCGCCACAAGCGCCCGTCCATCCCTCACCGCCCGCGCGACGCCCGACCGACGCCCACGCTTCGCGGCTGTTCGTCACGTCACCGGAAGTACTGCACGCATGTCCACGACGGCCTCCGTCACCCCTCCCGCCACCGCCAACACACGCGGTCGCGTCATCCTTGCCAGCCTCATCGGCACCTCCATCGAGTTCTACGACTTCTACGTCTACGCGACCGCGGCGGTGCTCGTCTTCCCCTCGCTGTTCTTCACCAGCGAGGACCCGACGGCCGCGCTGCTGTCGTCGTTCGCGGTGTTCGGCGTCGCGTTCATCGCCCGGCCCGTCGGCTCCATCCTGTTCGGCCACTTCGGCGACCGGATCGGCCGCAAGGGCACGCTCGTCGGCTCGCTGCTGACCATGGGCATCGCCACCGTCCTGATCGGCTGCCTGCCCACCGCGCAGGCGCCCGGCTGGGAGTTCTGGGCGCCCTTCCTGCTCGTCGTGATGCGGTTCTGCCAGGGCCTCGGACTGGGCGGCGAGTGGAGCGGCGCCGCGCTGCTCGCCACCGAGAACGCGCCGGCGGGCAAGCGCGCCATCTACGGGACGTTCCCCCAGCTCGGCGCGCCGATCGGCTTCATCGTCGCGAACCTGCTGTTCCTGGTGCTCAGCCTCAGCATCGACGCCGAGCAGTTCGCCGCGTGGGGCTGGCGCGTCCCGTTCCTGCTGAGCGCGGTGCTCGTCATCGTCGGGCTGTACGTGCGACTGAAGCTGGTCGAGACGCCGGCGTTCCAGAAGGTCGTCGACACCGGCGAGGTGGCGAAGCTCCCGCTCGCGCGGGTGTTCCGGACGAGCTGGCGGCAGATCGTGCTCGGCACGTTCATCATGCTGGCCACCTACGTGCTGTTCTATCTGATGACGGCCTTCACGCTGACGTACGGGACGACCGCCGCGACGCCGCAGGCCGCCCAGGCCGCCGCCGAGAAGGCCGGCAAGACCTTCTCGGCCGCCGGGTTCGTGCCGGGGCTCGGCTACGCCCGCAACGACTTCCTGGTCATGCTGATCATCGGCGTGGTGTTCTTCGGTGTCTTCACGCTCGTCGCCGGCCCCCTTGCCGAGCGCTTCGGCCGCCGCAAGACGCTGATCTGGGTGACCATCGGGATCATCCTCTTCGGCCTGCTGTTCGTGCCGCTGTTCGCGGGCGGCACCATCGGAACGATGGCCCTGCTGATCGTGGGCTTCACGCTCATGGGGCTGACCTTCGGCCCGATGGGCGCGGAGCTGCCCGAGCTGTTCCCGACGAACGTCCGGTACACCGGCTCCGCCATCGCGTACAACCTGTCCAGCGTGCTGGGCGCCGCGGTCGCGCCCACCATCGCGGTGTGGCTGTGGACGATCGGCGGCGGCAGCACGGTCTGGGTGGGGGTCTACCTCTCCGGGGCGGGCGTGCTGACGCTCATCGCGCTGCTGCTCTCCAAGGAGACGCGCGACATCGACTTCACCGACAACGTGAGCTGACCCTCCCCAGGTCCATCGAGGGGCACGTTGTCGTCACTTCTCGCCCGCGAAAGTGTGACAACGACGTGTCCCCTCGCGCGTCGTCAGTCGAGGAAGAGGGCGCGGAGGCGGCGGGTGGTGAGGATCAGGCCGAGCGCGATCATCACGGCGAAGTACAGCACGTGCCACAGCATCCCCGGGTCGACGGCGCCCGTCGTGAGCCCGCGGACCAGCTCCACGCCGTGCCACAGCGGGAGAGCCATGATGATCGACTGGATCCAGCCCGGGTAGACCGTGATCGGGTAGAACGTCGCCGACAGCAGGAACATCGGCAGCAGGATGAAGTTGACCCAGTCCATCTGCTGGAATGTCTTCATGTAGCTCGTGACGCCCATCCCGAAGCTGGCGAAGCCGAACGCGATCAGCAGCACGGCGGGGAGGGCGAGCAGCGCCCACCAGGACAGGTTGAGGCCGAGCACCTGCATCACGATCATGAAGCCGACCGCGTAGAGGGCCCCGCGCAGCAGCGCGAGCAGGATCTCCCCGAGCGCGACGTCGAGCGGACCGAGGGAGGTCGACAGCATCCCCTCGTACAGCTTGGCGAAGTGCATCTTGAAGAACACGTTCCAGGTGGAGTCGTACACCGCACCGTTCATCGCCGCCGTCGCCAGCAGCGCCGGCGCGATGAAGGCGGCGTACGGCACCTGCTCGCCCCCGGCGGTGGTGACGTCGCCGACCAGCCGGCCGAACCCGATGCCGAGCGAGAGCAGGTAGAAGATCGGCTCGAAGAAGCCGGAGACGATGACCAGCCAGTTCGTGCTGCGGGTGGCCGACCAGCCGCGCTGCATCACCGACCGGGCGTTGCCGGCGTAGAGCGCGCGCAGCGGCCGCGACCGCGACGCGGCGTCGACGAGGGGATCGCGCGTGGTGGTCACTTGTTCAGCCTCCGCCCGGCGATCCGGCGCGCCCACATCCAGAACACGACGAACAGCGCGACGAGGTAGACGACATGCACGAGGGTGAGCCAGAGCGGCTCCGCGTAGCCATAGGCGAAGACGCGCGCCAGCTCGGTGGAGTGCCAGAGCGGCGAGATCCAGCCGATCCACTGCAGGTAGACCGGCATCGAGGCGAGCGGGAAGAACGTGCCGGAGAACAACGTCATCGGCAGCAGGACGAACCGCATCAACATCGCGATCTGACCCGTGTCCTGCTCGAGCGTCGCGACGTACGCCATGACCGGAGCGCCGAACGCCAGGCCGCCGAGCGTCGCGACCAGGATGGCTACCCAGCCCCACGGGCTCGGCACCGCCCCGAACAGCAGCATGAAGGCGTAGTAGACGACGCTCGTGCCGAACAGCCGCGCCACCACCGCGATGACGACGCCGTCGATGATCTGGCCGGGAGCGATGGGCGACGCGCTGATCCCGATGAAGGTGGGATTCCACTTGAACCCGAGCATGATCGGGTATGTGAACTCCTCGCTCGCGACCGTGACCGCGGCCGTGCAGAGGAGCGCCGGTGCGACGAACGCCAGGTAGCTGACGCCGTTCACCGCGCTCGGCCCGAGGTTGGCGCTGACCAGGCTCCCGAGCCCGACGCCCATCGCGAAGAGGTAGAGGAACGGGTTGCCGAAGCCGGTGACCAGCAGGGTCTGCAGGTACGAGCGCATCACCCGGAAGCGGTGCTCGGCGACGTACCACGCCCCGAACCGGCGCGGCCGACCGGAGGCCGCGAGGGCGGCCCGGGCGCCCGCGTCCGTCGACGCCGTGCTCATTCGATCAGGCTCCGTCCGGTGAGCCGCAGGAAGACGTCCTCGAGGCTCGAACGGCGCACGAGGCTGGTGAGCGGGTGGAGGCCGCGCTCGGTCAGCCGGGCGAGCTCGGCCTCCCCGTCGTCGCTGTAGACCAGGATGCGGTCGGGCAGCACCTCCACGCGGTCGCCGATGCCGTCGAGCCGCGATGCGACCTCGGCGTTGCGGTCGGAGCCGAAGCGGACCTCCAGCACCTCGCGGGTGGAGTACTGGCGGATGAGGGCGGCCGGCGTGCCCTCGGCCATGATCGTTCCCTTGTCGACCACCACGAGCCGGTCGCAGAGCTGCTCGGCCTCGTCCATGTAGTGGGTCGTGAGCACGAGCGTCGTGCCCTGTTCCTTGAGCCGGAACAGGCGGTCCCAGAGGATGTGCCTGGCCTGCGGGTCGAGCCCGGTGGTCGGCTCGTCGAGCAGCAGGATGCGCGGGTCGTTGATCAGCGCACGCGCGATCGTCAGCCGCCGCTTCATGCCGCCGGAGAGGTCGTCGACCTTCGCCTTGGCCTTGTCCTCCAGCTGCGCGAACGCCAGCAGCTCGTCGGCCCGCTGCCGCACCCGCGCCGACGGGAGGCCGAAGTAGCGCCCGTAGACGATGAGGTTGTCGCGCACCCGCAGCTCGGTGTCGAGGTTGTCCGACTGCGGCACCACCCCGAGCTGCGAACGGATCTCCGGGCCGTACCGGTCGGGGTCGAGCCCGAGGATGCTCAGCTCGCCCGCCGTGCGGGTGGAGACCGCGCCGATCATCCGCATGGTCGTCGACTTGCCTGCGCCGTTGGGGCCGAGGAGCCCGAAGGACTCCCCCGCCTCGACCTCGAAGCTGATGCCGTCGACGGCGGGGAAGTCCTTGTACTTCTTGACCAGGTCGGCGGCGGTGATGACGGACGTCGGCATAGTTCAGCACTGTAGCCCGGACTGCGGACATTTCCGCCGGTGTCAGCAAACCGGCAGCACGCAGGAAGTACGGTCGAATCAGCATCCCGAATCTCCTGTCGAAGGAACCCCCATGAGCACCGAGACCCCCGCGAGCACCGACACCACCGCCGCTCCGCGGCGCCGTTCGCCCTTCGCGCGGCGTGAGCCGGACAGCGGGCCGCGCGCGCGGTTCAGCCAGCTCCTCCCGTACCTGCTGGAGCACCGCGGCGTGCTCTCGTTCGTCGTCGTGCTGAGCGTGCTCGGCGCCGCGGCGAGCCTCGCCCAGCCGCTGCTCGTCAGCCAGGTCATCACGATCGTCGGCAAGGGCGAGCCGCTGAACGGGATCGTCTGGGGGCTCGTCGCGCTCGTCGTCGTCTCCGCGCTGATCTCGGGCTACCAGCACTACCTGCTGCAGCGCACGGGCGAGGGCGTCGTGCTGTCGTCGCGGCGCAAGCTGGTCGGCCGGATGCTGCGGCTTCCGATCAGCGAGTTCGACACCCGGCGCACGGGCGACCTGGTGTCGCGGGTCGGCTCGGACACCACGCTGCTGCGCGCGGTGCTCACCCAGGGGCTCGTGGAGGCCGTCGGCGGAGCGCTGACCTTCATCGGCGCGCTCATCGCCATGCTGATCATCGACCCGGTGCTGCTCGGGCTGACCGTGCTGGTGGTGGCGGTCTCCATCGTCGTGGTCACGCTGCTGTCCGGCCGCATCCGCGTCGCCAGCCAGAAGGCGCAGACCAAGGTCGGCGACCTCGCGGCTGCGGTCGAACGCGCGATCAGCTCGGTGCGGACGATCCGCGCGTCCAACGCGACCGAACGGGAGATCGCGGCGGTGGACGCCGACGCGACCGGGGCGTGGAAGATGGGCATCCAGGTCGCCAAGATCTCGGCGCTCGTGGTTCCCGTCGCCGGCATCGCGATGCAGGTGTCGTTCCTGGTCGTGCTCGGCGTCGGCGGCTTCCGGGTCGCCAGCGGGGCGATCACCGTGGCGAACCTGGTCGCGTTCATCCTGTTCCTGTTCATGATGATCCTGCCGCTCGGCCAGGCGTTCGGCGCGATCACCGCGGTGAACTCGGCGCTCGGCGCGCTCGGCCGGATCCAGGAGATCCTCGACCTCCCGACCGAGGACCAGCACGACCGCGAGATCGCGCCGCTCGCGATGACCGTCGGCGCGGCCAACGAGGGTCTCGCGCCGAACGCGCCGGCGATCGAGTTCGTGGACGTGGCGTTCGCCTACCCCTCCTCGCCCGAGCGGGACGAGCCCTCGGTCGTCGCGGCGGCGCCCGCCGACGCGGAGGGCATCGCGCTCGGCGCCCTCGGCGGCGTGGACATTGTGGCCGAGGCGGAGGCCGCGGCCGGCCTCGGCGTCGACGCGCCGCCCGCGACGCACGGCGGCGTGCTGCACGGCGTCAGCTTCACCGTGCCGCGCGGCAAGCGCACGGCGCTGGTCGGCCCATCGGGCGCGGGCAAGTCGACCATCCTCGCGCTGATCGAGCGGTTCTACGACCCGGAGGCCGGCCAGGTGCGCTTCGGCGGGATCGACGTCCGCACGCTCGACCGCGTCGCGCTGCGATCCAACATCGGCTACGTGGAACAGGACGCGCCGGTGCTGGCGGGCTCGCTGCGCGACAACCTGCGGCTCGCCACGCCGGACGCGAGCGACGAGCAGTGCGTCGACGTCCTCCACGCCGTCAACCTGACCGAGGTTCTGGAGCGCAGCGACCTGGGCCTGGACGCTCCGGTCGGCGAGGACGGCATCATGCTGTCCGGCGGCGAGCGCCAGCGCCTCGCGATCGCCCGCGCCCTGCTCGCGGCGCCGCCGGTCCTGCTGCTGGACGAGTCGACCTCCAGCCTGGACGGCCGCAACGAGCAGCTGATGCGGGAGGCCATCGACGCCGTAGCCGAGGACCGCACCCTCCTCGTGATCGCCCACCGCCTCTCGACCGTCGTAGACAGCGACCAGATCGTCGTCCTAGACCACGGCCGCGTCGTCGGAGTGGGAACCCACTCCGACCTAGTCGCGAGTACTCCCCTCTACCGCGACCTGGCCAAACACCAACTCCTCGTCTAGCCCGACAATCGCTTCCGGACTTATGTACGCGACACGCCGGTCGCGGGCGTACACAAGTCCGGAAGAGATTGTCGGGCTACGCGCGGAGTTGGTAGCGGAGGGAGGCTAGTTCGGCGCGGAGGGCGGCGGGGACTCGGGGGCCGAACTGGGCGAAGAACTGTTCGGTGAGGTCGCATTCGGCGAGCCAGCTCGCAGGGTCGACCTCGAAGAGGTCTGCGACGTCCTGGGCGGAGAGGTCGAGGCCGTCGAGGTCGAGCTCCTCGATCAGCGGGAGGCGGCCGATCGGCGTCGACGCGGCGCCGGCGGTGCCCTCCACGCGGCGGGCGATCCACTCGATCACGCGCGAGTTCTCGCCGAAGCCGGGCCACAGGAACCGTCCGTCGTCGCCCTTGCGGAACCAGTTCACCTGGAACACCGCCGGGGCGTTCGCGCCGAGCTGTTCGCCGACCTCGAGCCAGTGGCTCCAGTAGTCGGCCATGTTGTAGCCGCAGAACGGCAGCATCGCGAACGGGTCCCGGCGCAGCTCGCCGACCGTGCCCTCGGCCGCCGCGGTCTTCTCGGACGAGATGGTCGCGCCGATGAACACGCCGTGCTTCCAGTCGCGCGCCTGCGCCACGAGCGGCACGTTGGTCGCCCGGCGGCCGCCGAAGAGGATGGCGTCGATCGGCACGCCGTCGAACGCGTCCCAGTCGTCCGCGATGGTCGGGCACTGCGCCGCCGCCACCGTGAACCGCGAGTTCGGGTGCGCCGCGGGGCGACCGCTCTCGGGCGTCCAGTCGTTGCCCTGCCAGTCGATCAGGTGCGCGGGCGGCGTCTCGGTCAGGCCCTCCCACCACACGTCGCCGTCGTCGCGCAGCGCCACGTTGGTGAAGATCGTGTTGCCCCACAGGGTCTCCACGGCCGTCTTGTTGGTCAGCTCGCCCGTCCCCGGCGCGACGCCGAAGAAGCCCGCCTCGGGGTTGATGGCGCGCAGCCTCCCGTCAGCGCCCTGCCGGAGCCAGGCGATGTCGTCTCCGATGGTCTCCACTGTCCAGCCCGGGATAGTCGGCTTGAGCATCGCGAGGTTCGTCTTGCCGCACGCGGACGGGAACGCCGCCGCGAAGTGGAAGGCGCGGCCCTCCGGCGAGGTGACCTTGACGAGCAGCATGTGCTCGGCCAGCCAGCCCTCATCGCGCGCCATCGCCGACGCGATCCGGAGCGCGAAGCACTTCTTGGCGAGGATGGCGTTGCCGCCGTAGCCGGAGCCGTACGACCAGACCTCGCGCGTCTCCGGGAACTGGACGATGTACTTGGTCTCGCTGCACGGCCAGGCGACGTCGTCGTAACGCACCCCGGCGTCGTCGATCAGCGGCGCGCCGACGCTGTGCACGGTCGGCACCCAGGGCTGACCCGCGTCGATGAGGTCGAGGACCTGGCTGGTTACCCGGGTCATCATCCCCATGCTCACGGCGACGTAGGCGGAGTCGGTCAGCTCGACGCCGACCTGCGAGATCGGGCCGCCGAGCGGTCCCATCGAGAACGGGACGACGTACATCGTGCGGCCGCGCATGCTGCCGGCGAAGACCTGGCGCAGCTCGGCGCGCATGGCGGCGGGCTCGCGCCAGTTGTTGGTCGGCCCGGCGTCCTGCTCCTCGACCGAGCAGATGAAGGTGCGGTCCTCGACGCGAGCGACGTCGCCCGGGTCGGTGCGCGCCAGGAAGCTGTTCGGGCGCCACTCCGGGTTCAGCCGGATCAGCTTGCCCTCGGCGACGAGCAGCTTGGTCAGCCGGTCGGCCTCCCCCGGCGAGCCGTCGCACCAGACGATCGTCTCCGGCTGCGTGAGGTCGGCGATCTCGGCGACCCAGGCACGGAGGCCGGCGAGGCCGGTCGGGGCGGGGGCGGCTGTGGTCGTGGCGGGTGCGACGCCTGCGGCCGAGGTGGCGGCCGCGGGGTACGCATGCGTCTCGTGGTCGGCGGCGGCGTGCAACTGGTCGGTCATCGGGAGCTCGGCGACGGACATTTTCGTCGGTCCTCTCGTTCGGGAAAGATCAGGTGTGAATCCAGGATCGAGCAGGATTCAGGCTCATGGGCGGGAAATTGCGAGTAAAGAATCGCGATTCTTTCGCTATCGTGAAGGCATGGAGTCCACCGCCACCGAGCAGGCGACCGCCGACGTCGCCACCCTCGGCCACCGCATCCGGCACTTCCGCACCCAGCGCGGGCTGACCCTCGACGAGCTCGGCGCCGCCGCCGGCGTCGCCGCCAGCCAGCTCTCGCTCATCGAGAACGGCAAGCGCGAGCCGCGCGTCTCCCTGCTCGGCACGCTGGCCGCCGCGCTCGGCGTCCCGCTCGCGGAGCTGCTGTCCGCCGAGCCGCCGGACGCGCGGGCGGCGCTGGAGATCGAGCTCTCCCGCGCCCAGAAGGGCTCGCTGTACGGCTCGCTCGGCCTGCCCGCCGTCAAGCCGACGAAGGGCACGCCGACCGAGACGCTGGAGGCCCTGGTCGGCCTCCACCGGGAGCTCGCCCGGCGCGCGAGCGAGGCGATCGCGACGCCCGAGGAGGCCAGGCGGGCGAACACCGAGCTGCGCGAGCGGATGCGCGAGCAGAACAACTACATCCCCGACATCGAAGCGCTCGCGGAGGAGCGCGTGCGCGCCTCCGGGCATGTGCGCGGCGCGCTCACCCACCGCGAGGTCAGCGTCATGGCCGAGCAGCTTGGGTTCGAGCTCATCTACGTGGACGACCTCCCGCGGTCCACCCGCTCGATCACCGATCTGGAGAACGGCCGGATCTACCTGCCGCCCGCTTCCATCCCCGGCGGCCACGGCCTCCGGTCCATGGCGCTGCAGGCGATGGCGCACCGCCTGCTGGGCCACGAGCGCCCGGCGAGCTACGCGGACTTCCTGCGGCAGCGGCTGGAGATCAACTACTTCGCGGCGTGCTGCCTGATGCCGGAGGCCGCGGCGGCCGCGTTCCTGCAGCAGGCGAAGAAGGAGAAGGACCTCGCCGTCGAGGACTTCCGCGACGCGTTCGGCGTCACCCACGAGGCCGCGGCGCTGCGGCTGACGAACCTGGCCACCGCCCACCTCGACATGCCGCTGCACTTCCTGCGCGTCGGCGACGACGGCACCCTCTACAAGGGCTACGAGAACGACGGCCTGCCCCTCCCCACCGACGTCACCGGCTCGATCGAAGGCCAGGTGGTCTGCCGCAAGTGGGGCGCCCGCAACGCGTTCGCGCGCACCAACCGCACGACGGAGTTCTACCAGTACACCGACACCCCGGCCGGGACGTACTGGTGCTCGACCCAGACCGGAAGCACGGCCGAGGGCGGCTTCTCGATCAGCGTGGGGGTGCCGTTCGACCAGGCCAAGTGGTTCCGCGGCCGGGAGACCACGGCGCGCAGCGAATCCCGCTGCCCCGACGAGTCGTGCTGCAAGCGACCCGCGACCGAGCTGACCGGGCACTGGTCGGGTAAGGCGTGGCCGAGCGCCCGCCTGCACGCGCACATCCTGTCACCGCTGCCGTCGGGGTCCTTCCCGGGCGTGGACGACTCGGATGTGTACACGTTCCTGGAGGCGCACTCGGGGATCTAGCGCCTACTTCGGCTGCATCCGGATCGCCCCGTCGAGGCGGATGGTCTCGCCGTTGAGCATCGGGTTCTCCACGATGGAGCGCACGAGCTGCGCGTACTCGGCGGGGCGGCCGAGGCGCGACGGGTGCGGCACCTGGGCCGCCAGGGAGTCCTGCGCGGCCTGCGGGAGCCCCGCCATCATGGGCGTCTCGAAGATTCCGGGAGCGATGGTGACCACGCGGATGAGGCTGCGGGCGAACTCGCGCGCGAGCGGCAGCGTCATCGCCGCGACGCCGCCCTTCGAGGCCGAATAGGCCGGCTGGCCGATCTGGCCGTCGAACGCGGCGACGGAGGCCGTGTTGACGATGACGCCGCGCTCCTCCCCGACCGGCTCGGTCTCCGCCATCGCGACCGCGGCGAGGCGCACCACGTTGAACGTGCCGATGAGATTCACCCGGACGACGCGTTCGAAGCTCTCCAGCGGCAGCACGCCGTCACGGCCGATCACCTTCTGGGCCGTCGCGATGCCGGCGCAGTTCACGACGACGCGCAGCGGGGCGAGCGCGCTCGCGGCGTCCACGGCGGCCTGCACCTGCTCCTCGTCCGTGACGTCGGCGGGCACGAACCGCGCGCCGGGGCCGAGCGCGACCGCGGCCTTCTCGCCCTCGGAGCTCGGGAGGTCGAGGATCACGACGCGCGCGCCGGCCTCCACGAGGGCGCGCGCGGTGGCGTTGCCGAGCCCGCTGGCGCCGCCGGTGACGAGCGCCGAACATCCGTCGATCTGCATGGTGATCCTTTCGAGGGAGGGTGTGGGGTGGGTTACAGACGCTCGATGAGGGTCGCGTTGGCCGTGCCGCCGCCCTCGCACATGGTCTGCAGGCCGAACCTGCCGCCGGACGCCTCCAACTCGTTGAGCAGGGTGCCGAGCAGGCGGGTCCCGGAGGAGCCGAGTGCGTGGCCCAGCGCGATCGCGCCGCCGCGCGGGTTCAACCGGGCGGGGTCGGCGCCGAACTCGCGCAGCCACAGCAGCGGCACCGGCGCGAAGGCCTCGTTGACCTCGTACGCCGCGATGTCGTCGAGCTTCACCCCGCTGCGGTCGAGGAGCTTGCGCGTCGCCGGGAGGATGCCGGTGAGCATGAACAACGGGTCGCTGCCGGCGACGGCGAACGAGTGGAAGCGCGCCCGCGGCCGCAGGCCGAGCCGAGCCGCAGCCTCCGCGCTCATCACGAGGGCGGCCGAGGCGCCGTCGGTCAGCGGCGACGAGTTGCCGGGAGTGATCCGCCAGTCGAGCTGCGGGAACCGTGCCGCGAGCCGGTCCGTGCGGAACGACGGCGGCAGCGCAGCCAGCTTCTCGACGGTCGTTCCCGGCCGGATGGTCTCGTCGCCCGCGACGCTCCCGCTGTCGGGCGTCGGCACCGGCACCAGCTCGCCGTCGAACGCGCCGGAGGCCGCCGTATCGGCCGCGCGCCGGTGCGACTCTGCCGCGAAGGCGTCCAGCTCCTCCCGGGTGAACCCCCAGCGCTCGGCGATCAGCTCGGCCGCGACACCCTGGTTCACGAGCCCGTCCGGGTAGCGCGCGTGCAGCAGCTCGCCGCCGAGCGATGCGCCACCCAGGTTGGAGCCCATCGGCGCCCGGCTCATCGACTCCACTCCGCAGGCGATCACGATGTCGTACGCGCCCGCGATGACGCCCTGCGCGGCGAAGGCGGCGGCCTGCTGGCTGGAGCCGCACTGCCGGTCGATCGTGACGCCGGGGACGCTCTCCGGGAAGCCCGCGCTCAGCAGCGCCGTGCGCGCGATGTTGCCGGCCTGCTCCCCCGCCTGCGTGACGCAGCCGGCGATGACGTCGTCGACCAGCGCCGGGTCGAGGCCGTTGCGGTGCACGAGCTCGGCCAGCACCCCGGCGAGGAGGTCGGCCGGGTGGATGTCGGAGAGCTCGCCCCCGGGCTTGCCGCGCCCGGAGGGTGTACGGACGACATCGACGATGACGGCTTCGGTGGCCATGGTGTTGCGCTCCTCGGCTCGGATGGTGGGCGGGCGTGGCTGGCGGGCCGGGCTCAGTCGGTGAACGGGTCCGGTGTCAGGGTGTACTTGGTGCTGAGGTACTCGTGGATGCCCTCCGGGCCTCCCTCGCGGCCGAGGCCCGACTGCTTGACCCCGCCGAAGGGCGCCGCGGCGTTGGACACGACGCCCACGTTGAGCCCCATCATCCCGGTCTGCAGGCGTTCGATCATCCGCTGGCCGCGCGCCAGGTCCTTCGTGAAGACGTACGACACCAGCCCGAACTCGGTGTCGTTCGCGATGCGCACCGCCTCGTCCTCGTCGCGGAAGCGGACGATCGACAGCACAGGGCCGAAGATCTCCTGCCGCAGGATCTCACTGCCGGCGCGCACGTCGGTGACGACGGTGGGCTCGAAGAACGTGCCCGGGCCGGAGACCCGGGATCCGCCGGCGAGGACGAGCGCTCCGCGCGATACGGCGTCCTCCAGCAGCTCGGCGGCCTTGTCCACGGCGTCCTCGTTGATGAGCGGGCCGATCGTGACGCCCTCCTCCGTGCCGCGGCCGATCTTCATCGCCTTCACGCGGTCGGCGACGCGTCGGGCGAACTCGTCCGCGACGTCCTCGTGGACGATGAACCGGTTGGCCGCGGTGCAGGCCTCCCCGATGTTTCGGAACTTCGCCAGCAGCGCGCCCTCCACCGCCCGGTCGAGGTCGGCGTCCTCGAAGACCACGAACGGGGCGTTGCCGCCGAGCTCCATCGACGTGCGCAGCACGTTCTCCGACGCCTGCTGCAGCAGTTTGCGGCCGACCTCGGTGGAGCCGGTGAACGACAGCTTCCGCAGCCGCGGGTCGGCGATGATCGGCGCCGAGACCTTGCCCGAGGTGGAGGTCGTGATGACGTTGAGCACACCGGCCGGCAGGCCCGCGTCCTCCAGCAGGCGAGCGAAGTACAGCGTGGTCAGCGGCGTGAGCTCGGCGGGCTTCACGACCACCGTGCAGCCCGCGGCGAGCGCCGGCGCGATCTTGCGCGTCGCCATCGCGAGGGGGAAGTTCCATGGCGTGATCAGGAAGCAGGGTCCGACGGGATGCTGCGACACGATCATCCGGCCGGTGCCCTCGGGGTTGGTCGCGTAACGGCCGGAGATGCGCACGGCCTCCTCGGAGAACCAGCGCAGGAACTCGCCGCCGTAGGTGACCTCCCCGTTCGCCTCCGCCAGCGGCTTGCCCATCTCCAGCGTCATCAGCAGCGCGAACTCGTCTCGGCGCTCCTGCAGCAGGTCGAACGCGCGGCGCAGGATCTCGCCCCGGGTGCGCGGCGGCGTCGCCGCCCAGGCGTCGGCGGCGGCCACCGCGGCGTCCAGCGCGCGCGTGCCGTCCTCCACCGACGCGTCGGCGATCTCGCGGATGAGGTCGCCGGTCGCCGGGTCGAACACCTTCAGGGTGCCGTTCGAGCCCGGCAGCCACTCGCCGCCGATGAACAGGCCGTCGGGCACGCGCTCCAACAGGGTCTTCTCGTCGGTCTTCTGGTCCACGATCACTCCTCCTCGTGCTGTCCGTTCATCATGCGCCTCATTCCTCCACCGCGGACTCCACGAGCGGCACGCTGCGGTGCTCGATCGTGGTCTCCAGCGCGATCACTGTGGAGGTGCGACTGATCCCCGGCTCGCTCAGGATGCCGGAGATCACCCGCTGGAGGTCGGCGTTCGAGCGTGCGACGACCCGGATCAGCAGGTCTCCCGCACCGGTCACGGTGTGCACCTCCAGCACCTCCGGGATGCCGCGCAGGTGCTCGATCACCGAGAGGTCGCTCTGGGTGATCTCGGCTGTGATGAACGCCGTCACCGGGAAGCCGAGCCGGTTGCTGTCGATCGTCGGAGCGAAGTCCTTGATCACCCCGGTGCGCTGTAGCCGGTCGAGCCGGGCCTGCACGGTGCCGCGCGCGACTCCGAGACGGCGCGACGCCTCGAAGACGCCGAGGCGGGGTTCCTCCGTCAGCAGGGCGATGAGGTCGGCGTCCAGCCTGTCGATCATGCGGGCACTCCTTTGCTCCTCGCACATCGTACGACCAGGAAACCGCCGCACCTACAGGCTGACCGAAGCTCCCAGGAAGGGAAGCGCAGCCTGCTTGAAGCCGCGGGCGCTGAGCGCCGTGATGTGGTTGCGGCGCGGCAGCAGCACCAGCTCGGCGCCGAGCAGCCGCGCCGCCGCGTCCGCGTCCGCGGCCACCGGGTCCGCGTCGCCGGCGACCAGCAGGGTGGGCACGGTGGAGGCCAGCGGCAGCGGATGCTGCGCCATGCCGGTCGCGCAGGCGGCGAGCGCCTCGCGATCGACGCCGGGGGCCTGGCGCAGGGAGGCCAGGAGCGGGGTGAGCGGGGCGTCGGCCGGCAGGGTGTCCGCACCCTCCAGGATCGCCTCGCGCACGGCCTCCACGCCCCAGTGGGCGAACTGCTCGACCGTGCCGACGCCGCCGACGACGACCCGCCGCACCCGCTCCGGCGCCAGTCCGACGAGGGCGAGCGCGACCCAGCTGCCCATCGAGTACCCGATGACGTCGACGCGGTCGAGGCCCTGCTCGTCGAGCACGGCGAGCAGGTCTCCGGCGAGCAGGTCGGGCGAGTAGGCCGACGGGTCGTGCGGAGCCTCGCTCGCGCCGTGACCGCGGAGGTCGGGGACGAGCGCGCCACGGCCGGCTTCGGCGAGCGCGGCGACCCAGCCGGTGGCCTCCCAGGTCAGCGCGCCCGTGGTGGCGAACCCGTGGACGAGCAGGACCGGGTCGGCTCCGGGATGCCGTTCGACGTGGATGCGCATGGTCCCATCCTCGCCGATCGCGGCCCGGTTCAGGCTCCGATCGTGAACCGGGTGCGCAGCCGGTCGGCGAGCGCGTCCGCGATGTCGGCCACCTCGGCGAAGTAGCCGTCGTCGACCGTGCCGGTGGCGCGCAGCCGCTGCTCGCAGACGACGAGCGGGTCTCGGGCGGGCCACGCGGACGGGCCGGGGAGGACGGCGTCGATGAGGACCGGTCCGGAGCCGGAGCGCGCGAGGTCCAGCGCCTCCACGGTCGCCGCGTGGACGGCCAAGGCGTCGGCGCCGTCGACGAGCAGGACGGGCATCCCCGCGCCCTCGGTGCGGCCCGTGCCGGACAGGAAGACGACGGGGAGCGCGGAGTCGCGTGCCGTCGACACCGCGGTGCGCAGCTCGGCAGCGGTTCCGCTCCCGGCGCCGAGCGTGCTGAGCGCGCACCCGCCCGTGCGGTCGAGCTTGGCGCCGAGCGCCCAGCCGACGGCGTGGGTGACCGAGCCTTCGAGCGCCGCGTCGATCCGGGCGCGACCGGCGTGCAGCGCGGCGGCGGGGTCGGCGCCGAGCGCGATCATCATGCCGGGCTCGTGGCGGGCGGGAAAGGCGCGGTCGCGCGAGGTCTGCAGGGCGAGCACCGCGCCGACCTGCACGGCCTCCCGACCGCGCGAGTCGAGGTAACCGGGGAGGATCCCTCGGCCGCGCAGGACGACCGCCTCCCGGTCGATGCGGCGGACGGTCGCCATGGTCCGGTAGAGGCGGCGGAGCAGGGCCGCAACGTCGGCGTCCGCTCCGTCGATCGACGCGCCCAGGACCGGCTCGAGCATCGTGGGGGTCATGGATGCCACTCTGACCGACGGGTGAAGACGCGGCAACGCGCGGGCGATCGGCCGCGCATTCTGCTCATCTCGGCGGCCTGACACGGCCTCCGACTGTACAGACTGCATGTCCGCCTACTGCGAGTGCACTCACGTTGCGTCGGCCTGCGCGCGGCTCAGCGTTCGACGGCAGACCGCCACAGCTTCGAGGGCCACCAGATGGCACGCCCCACGTCGTACGACACCGCGGGAACGAGCAGCGAGCGCACCAGGACGGTGTCGAGCAGCACCCCGAACGCGACGATGAACGCGATCTGGACCAGGAACAGGATCGGGATGACCGCGAGCGCCGCGAACGTCGCCGCCAGCACGACGCCGGCCGACGTGATGACACTGCCGGTCATCCCCAGCCCGCGCAGGATGCCCGGCCGCGTGCCGAGCCGCAGCGACTCCTCCCGCACGCGCGTCATGAGGAAGATGTTGTAGTCCACACCGAGGGCGACCAGGAACACGAAGCCGAACAGCGGTACGCTCGCGTCCGCTCCAGGGAAGCCGAACAGGTGATTGAACACGAGCGCCGACACGCCCAGCGCGGCGGCATACGACAGCACGACGCTGCCGATCAGCAGCACCGGGGCCAGGATCGAGCGCAGCAGCAGCATGAGCACCAGCAGGATGACGAGCAGCACGATCGGGATGATCCGCAGCAGGTCGCTCTGAGCCGTGTCGTTGGTGTCGAGTGCGATCGCGGTGACGCCGCCGACGAGCACGTCCAACCCGGAGGCCGGGAGGTCACGGCGCAGCTCCCGGACCACCTGCTCGGCCGCCGGTGAGTCCGGCTGGGCCTTCAGCGTCGCCTGGATGAGGACCCGGCCGTCCTTCACGACCGGCGGCTGTGCGCTCTGTCCCGGCTCGGCGGGCCGGACATTTCCGGCGTAGAGCGTCGCCGTCGCGATCCCGTCGTTCTCCTTGGTGGCGGCCAGCACGGCGTCCCCGTCGGCCTCCTTCGCGACGACCAGCACAGGCGCGCCCGATCCGGCGTCGAAGTGCTTCGCGAGGATCTTCTGCCCGTCGGCCGCGTCCGACTGCGAGAGCACCAGGGCGGTCTGCTCGACGCCGTTGGCCTTCAGCTGCGTCAGCCCGAACGCGCACGCGACGAGCACGACGAGCGACACGATCCAGGTCAGCCGCGGCCGGTGCGCGATCAGGAGGCCCACGCGCAGCCAGAGGCCGCGGATGCCCTCCAGGCCGGGAACGCGCTCTGCGCCCTCGTGCTTAGGCTGCGCGTGCTCGCCCGCGAACCTCGGCCGGAACGGCCAGAACGCGGCGCGCCCGACCACGGCCAGCAGCGTCGGCAGCAGCGTCAGAGCCGACAGCAGCGAGAACACGATGCCGATCGCGGCGATCGGCCCGAGGCTCTTGTTCGAGTTGAGGTCGGAGAACAGCAGGCACAGCAGCGCCAGGATGACCGTCGCACCCGAGGCCAGGATCGGCTCGAAGGCCGCCCGCCACGCCTTCACGATCGCGGTCCAGCGCGACTCGTTCTGCTCCAGCGCCTCCCGGTAGCGGGCGACCAGCAGCAGCGAGTAGTCGGTGGCGGCGCCGATCACCAGGATGGAGAGGATGCCCTGGCTCTGTCCGCTGAGCTTGATCCAGCCCCAGAGCGCGAAGAGGTAGACGACGAGGATCGCCGCGCACAGCGCGAACACCGAGGTGAGCAGCACCAGGAACGGCAGCAGCAGCGCGC
Source organism: Leifsonia sp. Soil_N53 (assembly GCF_057655165.1). NCBI lineage: Bacteria > Bacillati > Actinomycetota > Actinomycetes > Micrococcales > Microbacteriaceae > Leifsonia > Leifsonia sp. Soil_N53. Next base: position 47,346 of record NZ_JBDGMM010000057.1, on the reverse strand, counting down.
GGTAGACCAGCAGCAGGATGACGAAGACCGCGCCGACGGCGACGAGCAGCAGGATGCCGTCGATACCCCCGAACGCATTGACCAGGTCCGCGGTGAGGCCGGCCGGGCCCGTGACCCAGCCTTGGGCATCCGCGGGCACTTCGCTCTTCAGGACATCCCGCAGGTCGGCGACGACGGTCTTCACGTTCTCCGTGTCGGCCACCGGGACGATGAATTCGACCGCCCTGCCGTCCTGCGAGGGGATCGGCCCGGCCACGCTCGTGCTCTGCCCGGCCTCAGGAGCCTGGACGCCGTCCACCGCGCCGAGCTTCGCGGCGAGCGCGGCGTAGGAGGCGAGCTCGCTCCGCGGGATGGCCGAGCCGGACTGGACGACGACGATCGCGGGCACGGCCTGCGAGTCGGTGAACCGCTTCTGCCAGTCCTGCACCGCGGTCGACTCCGCGCTGGCCGGCAGGAAGGCGGCCTGGTCGTTGCTGGACACGCCGGAGAGCTTGCCGAATGTCGGCCCGCCGATCCCGGCCAGCACGAGCCAGACCAGGATGAGCGCGACCGGCACCACCACTCGCAGCCACACCGACGGCTTCCCCGACATCCGCACTCTCCCGTCCGAGCCGATTAGCTAACTAAGCTAGCAATCAGCATAGTGCCTATCTTGCCACGGGCGCGAGGCGGGATGGCAGGAGGCGGCGGTCGGGTCGCCTACACCAGCTCGGCGCCCGCATGCGCGAGCTCGGCGAGGGCGGCCTCCGACGACGTGGGGGCGACCCCGGCGACGAGCGCGGTGAGCACGCGGACGTGCTGGCCGTGCTCGAGCGCGTCGAGCGCGGAGGCGCGCACGCAGTAGTCGGTCGCGATCCCCACCATGTCGATGACGTCGATCCCGTGCTCGTCGAGGAGATTGTGGACGGTCGAGCCCGCCTCCGTCCTCCCCTCGAAGATCGAGTACGCCGGCACCCCCTGCCCTTTGAGGATGTGGTAGCCGACGCGCGAGGTGTCGAGCGCGGGATGGTATGCCGCCCCGTTCGTGCCCGCCACGCAGTGCACGGGCCACGTCTCCACGAAGTCCGGCTCGGCGTCCGTCGCGAAGTGGCCGCCGTTGTCGTTGTCGCGGTCGTGCCAATCGCGGCTCGCGAGGATGACCGCGTACTCGTCGGCGTGCTCGCGCAGGTGCTCGGTGATGGCGGCCGCCACCGCGGCTCCCCCGTCGACACCGAGCGCTCCGCCCTCGGTGAAGTCGTTCTGCACGTCGATGATGAACAGTGCCTTGCCCATCCAGGTCCCCTCCGCTCGGCCGCCGCCCGGCTCACCCGTTGGTGAGGTTGTCACCGCACTTGTAGAAACCGGTCGTCAGCGTGTCGATCGCCTGCTTGGCATTGTCGCTCACCGGGCCGAGAGCGAACACAGCGAAGGTCAGCGGCGTGCCGTCGGCCGCGTTGACGATGCCCGACAGGGTGTAGCCGTTGTCGATCCACCCGGTCTTGGCGTGCACGGCGCCGCGCGCGACGGAGTTCGAGCCGGTGAACCGGCTGTAGCCCGGCCCGAGGGTCCCGGACTGGCCGGAGACCGGCAGCCCGTCGTAGACGACGCCCAGCCCGTTCTGCCGGTTCAGCACCTTGATGAAGAGCTGCGTCAGGTACGACGGCGGCACGGCGTTGTCGGCGCTGAGCCCGGATCCGTCCGCGATGTGGATGCCGGTCGTGTCGATGCCGTAGCCCTTCAGCCCGGCGAGCACGCCCGCGTTCTCGGCGTCGAAGGTGTTGCCGGCGCCGGCTTTGATCGCGACGAGCCTGGCCAGCTCCTCCATGATCGTGTTGTCGGAGTACTTCATCGCCTGCTCGATCAGCGTGGTGACCGGCTGGGACTGCACCGCCGCGAGCTGGCGGGCGCCCGCCGGGGCCGCGCCGGAGGTCACCGGCACGTTGGTGCCGAGGTACTGCTGGAAGTACTGGACCGCACGCCCGGTCGGATCGGTGCTGCGCGGGGACTCGACCGCGCCGGGGTCGTCGCGATCGCCGTCCACCATCAGGGCGGACATGTACGGCGTGGAGCCCTCCACGACGCGCTCCTCGTGCTCGTCCCAGCTCGGCTGCCACAGCGGACCGCCGAACAGCGAGGTGTCGACCACGATGGAGGTCACCGGCTGGCCGCCGAGCGCCTGCTTGGTCTGCGTCGCGAGGTCCTGGATGGATGGCGCTCCGGTGTAGAAGGCGCCCTGCCCTCCTGGCAGGCGCGACAGGGTCACGTCACCGCCGCCGACGAGGACGACCTGGCCGGGGACGCTGCCCGCGACGACCGTGGTCTGCACGCGGTAGTCGGGTCCGAGCGTCGCGAGGGCCGCCGCCGAGGTGAGGGTCTTGAGCACGGACGCGGTCGGGCCGGGCTTGCCGCCGTTGCGGTCGAAGAGCACCTGGCCGGTCTTCGCGTTGACGACCTGGGCCTCCAGGTTGCCGAGCCGGCCGTCCTGCGCGAGGGAGGCCACCGAGCAGGTGCGGACGCGGCTGGCGGCCGGCAGCGCGCCGGGAACCGGCCGCGCCGGATCGGCGGTGGGCGTGGGAGTCGGAGTGGGCGTGCGGCTGGCCGAGTGGCTCGGCGGGACGGCGACGGCGGCGCCGGCCGGTGCCGAGCCGACGGTGGCTCCGAGCGCCACGCTGCCCGTGCCGAGGATCACGAACGCGACGGCGGCGCCGGCGGCGATCCACGCCTTCGGGTGGGTGCGGATGGCCGACAGGACGCCGGCGGCGGCTCCGGCGAGCGCACCGCGGGCGTTTTGCTGCGCGCCCTCCTGACGCGCCGCGCGACGCCCGGAAGGGGTCGCCGCTCCGCCGGGCTCACTCGTCGCAGAGGAGTCCCCGGTGGGGAGAACAGTTGTCGGGATGTTCGTCGATTCAGACTCGGTGCCGTCGGGGGCGCCGGAGTCGCGCTGGTCCGATTCGCGCATCCGGGTATAGTACCGGCGTTCCCTGGGAGCGCCAATTCGGGGGGCACGCGGGAGAAGCCCGCACAGGTACACGACGCGCCAGGAAGAGCCCAGGCGGGAGAGGGGTTTTTCTGGAGCCGCCCAAGGGAATCGAACCCTTGACCTTCTCATTACGAGTGAGATGCTCTGCCGACTGAGCTAGGGCGGCGTGGCCGGGCTTCGCGCCCGGGCACAGTCAGATAGCTTACCCGATCCCGCGGTGTGGTTTCGACCACGCTCGGGGCGGCGGCGCGGCTCAGTTGAGCTGGCCGCCGAGGGCCTGGAGCTGTGCGAACGAGCTGCGGAGACGCTCCGAGAGGGGCTCGACGCCGCCGTGGTCGGCCCAGCACGACCAGGCGTGCCGCATCCCCGCGAACGCCACGTAGGTGACGAGTCGCGCGCGCTGGTGGAGGGCTTCCTCGTCGGCCGCCAGCTCCGGGTCGTCGTGCGCCAGCCGGCGCTGCACGACGGCGCTCAGGGCGTCCTCGAACTTGTGCATGCTCGCCATCCGCTGCGCGAAGAGCTCGGGGTTGCCCTTGAGGAGCGTGCGCCGCAGGACGTGCAGCTCCTTCGCTGTGGCCGGGTTCTCGCCGGTGCTTGCGGTCCCGCCGAGGTCGCCGTCGAGGTCGCCGGTCTCGATCGCGGCGATGAGGAGCCTGCCCATCCCGTCGAGGATGGGCTCCGTCGGCCCCGCCTCGATGAAGCGCTCGATGCTCTCCTCGTCCGGGAGTTCCGGGAGCTCGCCGATGATCGCGGACTCCTTCGACGGGAAGTAGTTGAAGAACGTGCGCGGCGAGACGTTGGCGGCATGGCTGATCTCGTCGACCGTCACCCGGTCGAAGCCGCGCTCGCTCGCCAGCTCGAGCGCCGCGAGTTGGATGGCGCGCCGTGTCGCGATGCGCTTGCGCTCACGCAGGCCCAACTCGCTGTCGGTCGTCTCGGTGTCCATAGTCACGAGTCGATTATTTCACCGTCTGCAAAATTGCACCACTCACCGCTCGCCGCTCACCGCTCTGGCGAGGTCGGCACCCCGGGTCCGGACGTCAGCACGTCGTGCCCGCGGGCGGGATGGTGCCGCCGACGAGGAAGTCGTCCACCGCGTTGTTCACGCACGAGTTCGACTTGTTGTACGCCGTGTGGCCCTCGCCCTTGTAGGTCAGCAGGTGCCCGTTCTGCAGCTCCGACGCCAGGTTCTTCGCCCACACGTACGGTGTCGCCGGGTCGTTCGTGGTGCCGACGACGAGGATGGGCGCCGACCCCTTCGCCGCGATCGGGCCGCGATCCACCGTGGTCTTGTACGGCCAGGTGGCGCAGCCGATGTCGCCGTACGCCATGTACGGGCCGATCACGGGCGCCGCCGCCGCGAGTTCGGCCGCCTGCGCCCGCATGGCGGACGGGTCGGCGTCGTAACTGTAGTCGAGGCAGTTGATCGCCATGAACGCCTCGGTGGAGTTGTCCGAGTAGGTACCGTCGCTGTTGCGGCTGTTGTAGGCGTCCGCCAGGGAGAACGCGACCGAGGCGTCGCCCTTCATCACGTCCACGAACATGCTGCTGAGGTACGACCACGCCGTCGCGTCGTAGAGCGGGTAGATGATCGCGGTGACCAGGGTGTTGGCGCCGAGCTCGCGGCCGTCGGAGTTGCGGATCGGACTGCGCTCCACGGCGGCCAGCAGGTCGGAGATCGTCTTCATCCCGTCGTCCACCGTCCCGGTGAACGGGCAGTTCTTCTGGGTGAGGCAGCTCTTCAGGTAGGCACGGAGCGCGCTCTCGAAGCCTTGCGCCTGCACCTTCGTGACATCGAAGTTGCTCGCGGCCGGGTCGAGCGCGCCGTCGAGGACGAGCCGACCGGTCTTGCCCGGGTAGAGGTCGGCGTAGACCGCGCCGAGATACGTGCCGTACGAGTAGCCCAGGTAGTTCAGCTTCGTGTCGCCCAGGACCGCGCGCAGCAGGTCGAGGTCGCGCGCAGCGCTCACGGTGTCGACGTGGCTGAGGAGGGCGCCGGTGTTCTTGGCGCAGGCGGCGCCGAAGTCCTGCGAGACGGTCGTGTTGGCGGCGATCCACTGGTCGGAGCCGCGCTGGCCCGGCGTGATGCCGTAGAGGTAGTCGTCCATCTGCTTCGCGTCGTAGCACTTCACCGCGGTCGAGTGGCCGACTCCGCGCGGGTCGAAGCCCACGATGTCGAAATGGCTCTGCAGGGTCTTGTCCGTCGCATAGTCGACGGAGTCCTTGACGAAGTCGTAGCCGGATCCGCCCGGACCGCCGGGGTTGACCAGGAGCGAGCCCTGCTTGGTGCCCTTCGCCTGCTGGCGGATGAGCGCCAGCGAGATCTCGCCGGCGGACGGCTCGTTCCAGGTCAGCGGAGCCTTCGCGGTCGCGCACTGCTTGCCGCTGGAGCAGTCGGTCCAGACCAGCCGCTGCTCGTAGAACGGCTTCAGCGCGGCCGCGACCTTCTCCGGTGCGGGGGTGGAGGTCGTGGCCGTCTTCGCGGGGAGGAACCAGGTGACGCAGCCGGTCAACGTCAGTGCGGCGACCGCGGCGATCGCGACGAAGACGGTGCGAGCGGCCCGCCGGCGGGCCGGACGGCCCTCTCGGATGGTCACAGGTCTGTCCCCTTTCGCGCGGCTCCGCCGCGAAGGATTGTCGTGAGCATGGCCTCCAGGGCCAGGGCCGGAGCGACGTTTCCGTCGATCCGCTGACGGGCGGTCGCGACCGCATCCATCGCCGAGAGCGTAGCGGCGGGACTCGTGTGCGCGCTGAGAGCGGTCAGGCGGTCGCCGAGCTCGACGTTGACGAGGCCGCTGCCGCTGCCGAGCTGCAGCATCATCACATCGCGGTAGAGCGACAGGAGGTCGGTGAGGATCCGGTCGATCCCGTCGCGGAGGCTGCGCGTCGCCCGGCGCTTCTGGTCCTCCTCCAGCTGGCGGAGCTGGCCGCGCAGGGCGGGCGGGATGGCCCCGCCCGGCTCGATGCCGAGCGAGCGCAGGGCGTGCTCGCGCTCCTCGGCGTCGCGCTCCTCCGTGATGGCCTTGGCGTCGGCGCCGGCGACCTCCAGCAGGGTCGCGGCGGCGAGCACAGCGTCGGAGACCGAACGGATTCCGAGCGCAAGTTCGAGGGTCTGCTCGCGCCGGCGCCTGGCCTCCTCGTTGGTGGCGAGCCGGTGCGCCATCCCGATGTGGCTCTGGGCGTGGCGCGCCGCGCGCTCGGCGGCGGCGCTGTCTACGCCGTCGCGGCGCTCGATCAGCCGCGCGACGTCGGCGACGTCCGGCACCTTGAGCCGCACGGTGCGCACGCGCGAACGGATCGTGGGCAGCAGGTCGGCGTCGCTCGGCGCGCACAGGATCCAGACCGTGCGCTCCGGCGGCTCCTCCAGGGCCTTGAGAAGCACGTTGGAGGTGCGCTCGGTCATCCGGTCGGCGTCCTCGATCACCATGACCCGGAAGCGCCCGACCGACGGCGAGAACTGCGAGCTCGCGACCAGCGACCGCACCTCCTCGATCGAGATGATGACGCGCTCGGTGCTGAGGACGGCGAGGTCGGGGTGCGTGCGCGCCTCCACCTGCCGCCGCGCCGCCAGGTCGCCCTCCGGGTCGCCGGGGCTGAGCAGGGCGGTGGCGAAGGCGTAGGCGAGGTTGGAGCGTCCCGAGCCCGGAGGGCCGGTGATGAGCCAGGAGTGGGTCATCCCGCGCGCTGCGGCGTCCGGCCCGGAGGCGGTGGCCGACTCGGCGGCGGAGCGGACGACGGCGATCGCCTCGTCCTGACCCGTCAGGTCGTCCCACACCGCCATGGCTTCCAGGGTAGTGCGCACCGGGGACAGCGCGGCGGGCGCGGCCGGGACTCCGGTGGCGGCCGGGGCCGGCGCCCCGGTCAGACCCGGTCCTCGAGCCGGCGGCGGATGTCGGCGGCGATCTCGTCGACGGGCCGTGCGGCGTCCACGACGAGGAACCGCTCCGGCTCGGCGTCGGCGAGAGCGAGGTAGGCGGCGCGCACCCGGGCGTGGAACTCGGAGCGCTCGGCCTCCAGCCGGTCGTACCGCGTGCGGGAGGTGTCGAGCCGCGCGCGAGCTGTCGTCTCGTCCAGATCCAGCAGGATCGTCAGGTCAGGGAGGAGACCTTCGGCGGCCCAGAGCGACAAGTCGCGCACCTGGTCGGCGTCCAGCACACGGCCGGCGCCCTGGTAGGCGACGGACGAGTCGATGTACCGGTCCTGCACGACCACGTCGCCGCGCTGCAGAGCCGGGCGGACGACGGTCGCGATGTGGTGGGCGCGGTCCGCGGCGTAGAGCAGCGCCTCCGCCCGGGGCGCGATGTCCCCGCGGTGGTGGAGGACGATCTCGCGGATCTCCACCCCGGCCGCCGTGCCGCCGGGCTCCCTGGTGCGCAGGACGGTGCGGCCGCGCGTGCTCAGCCACTCCTCCAGGAGGGCGGCCTGCGTCGACTTCCCGACACCGTCGCCGCCCTCCAGAGTGATGAACAGCCCGCGGGTCGGCTCGCTCACTCGGCGGTCTTCTTCGCCGCGGCGCGCGGCGTGCCGGTCTTCGGGGCGGCCTTCGACCTGGCAGCGGTGGTCTTCGCGGCCGTGGTCTTCGCGGCGGTGGTCTTGGCGGCCGTGGTCTTCGCCGCCGTGGTCTTCGTGGTCTTCGCCGCCGTCGCCCGCTTGGCCGCCGGCTTCTTGGCGGCCGGCCCCTTGGCGCGCTTGTCTGCCAGGAGCTGCACCGCGCGGTCGAAGTCGACCTCATCCACCGTCTCACCCCGCGGGATGGTCGCGTTGGTCTCGCCGTCGGTCACGTAGGCGCCGAACCGGCCGTCCTTGATCTTGATCGGCTTGCCGCTGACCGGGTCGGCGTCGAACTCCTTGAGCGCGCTGGAGGCACGGCGGTTGCCGTACTTCGGCTGCGCGAACAGCTCGAGGGCGCCGGGGAGGTCGATCCCGAAGATGTCGTCCTCGCTCGGGAGCGAGCGCGTGTCCGTGCCCTTCTTCAGGTACGGGCCGTAGCGGCCGTTCGCCGCCTGGATCTCCGTACCCGTCTCGGGGTCCGCTCCGACCGTGCGCGGCAGGTCGAGCAGCTGCAGCGCCGTGCCGAGGTCGATGGTCGCGAGGTCCATCGTCTTGAACAGGGATGCCGTGCGCGGCTTGGCCGCAGCCTTCTTCGCCGTCTTCTTCGGCTCGACGACCTCGCCGGTCTGCGGGTCCACCTGGGGCTCGGGCTCCGGGTCGGCCTCGGTCACGTACGGACCGAAGCGGCCGTCCTTGGCCAGGACGAGCTTGCCGCTCTCCGGGTTCGTGCCGAGCTCGCGGTCGGTCTGGACCGGTGCCTCGATGAGCTCCTTGGCCTTCGCCGGCGTGAGCTCGTCCGGGGCGAGCTCCGGCGGGAGGTTCACGCGGCGCGGAGTGGCGTCCTCGGCGGCTCCGGGCTCCTGCACTTCGAGGTACGGGCCGTACTTGCCGATGCGCAGCGTGACGTCGTCGGTGATCGCGATCGAGTTGATGCTGCGCGCGTCGATCTCGCCGAGGTTGTCGATGACCCTGCGCAGACCCTTGTGCTTGTCGCTGCCGAAGTAGAAGCTGTTCAGCCAGTCGACGCGCTCGGCTTCGCCGTCGGCGATCCGGTCGAGGTCGTCCTCCATCTCGGCCGTGAAGTCGTACTGCACGAGGTCGCCGAAGTAGTCCTCCAGCAGGCGCACCACCGAGAACGCCACCCAGCTCGGCACGAGGGCCTGCCCGCGCTGCGTGACGTAGCCGCGGTCGATGATCGTGGAGATGATGCTCGCGAACGTCGACGGACGTCCGATGCCCAGCTCCTCCAACGCCTTCACGAGGCTGGCCTCGGTGTAGCGCGGCGGCGGGGTGGTCTCGTGACCGTCCGCGGCGACGTCCTCGACGCCGAGCGCCTGACCCACCGTGAGCGGCGGGAGCTTCGCGTCGCCTGCGGCGTCGGTGTTGCGCTCCTCGTCGCGTCCCTCCTCGTAGGCGTTGAGGAAGCCGCGGAACGTGATGACCGTGCCGCTGGCCGTGAACTCGGCGATCGTGCCGTCGAGCGGTCCATCGGTGATCCGCGCCTCGACGGTGACCGAGGCGGTCTGGCCCTTGGCGTCGGCCATCTGGGAGGCGACGGTCCGCTTCCAGATCAGGTCGTAGAGCCGGAGCTCGGGGCCGCGGAGCGACTTCTCGAGCTCGGCCGGCGTGCGGAAGACCTCGCCCGCGGGGCGGATCGCCTCGTGCGCCTCCTGCGCGTTCTTGCTCTTGGACGCATAGGTGCGGGGCTTGTCCGGGACGGTCTCCGGGCCGTACAGCTTCGCCGCCTGAGCGCGCGCCGCGTTCGTCGCCTGCTGCGACAGCGACGCGGAGTCGGTGCGCATATAGGTGATGTACCCGTTCTCGTAGAGGGTCTGGGCGACGCTCATCGTCTGCCGGGCCGAGAAGCGGAGCTTGCGGGCGGCCTCCTGCTGCATGGTGGAGGTCGTGAACGGCGCCGCCGGGCGACGGGAGTAGGGCTTGGAGTCGACCTTCGCGACGGTGACGACGGTGCTCTGCGCCCGCACGGCGTCGGCGAGGGCCTGAGCCGACGCCTCGTCGAGGATCGTGGCGCCGGACGTGAGCAGGCCGTGGTCGTCGAAGTCGCGTCCGGTCGCGACGCGCTCGCCGTTCAGCCGCGCGAGCCGCGACTCGAACGCGCTGGCGTCCTCCGGGAGGAGCTGCGCCGTGAGGCCCCAGTAGGAGGCCGCCACGAACGCCAGACGCTCGCGCTCGCGGTCAACGACGAGCCGGGTCGCCGCCGACTGGACGCGTCCGGCCGAGAGCCCGGGGCCGACCTTGCGCCACAGCACCGGCGACACCTCGTACCCGTAGAGGCGGTCGAGGATGCGGCGAGTCTCCTGCGCGTCGACCAGGGCCGTGTCGATCTCCCGCGTGTTGTCGCGCGCCTGCTCGATGGCCTCCCGGGTGATCTCGTGGAACACCATGCGCTTGACGGGGACCTTGGGCTTGAGGACCTCCACCAGGTGCCAGGCGATGGCCTCCCCTTCGCGGTCCTCATCAGTGGCGAGGAGGAGTTCGTCGGCGTTCTTGAGCGCCCGCTTGAGGTCGGCGACCGTCTTCTTCTTCTGGTCGGAGACCACGTAGTACGGAGCGAACTCGTTCTCGACGTCGACGGAGAACTTGCCCAGCGAGCCCTTCTTCAGCTCCGGCGGGAGGTTCTTGGGCTCGATCAGGTCGCGGATGTGTCCGACGGATGCCATCACCTCGTAGCCGTCGCCCAGGTACTGGGCGATGGACTTCACCTTGTTCGGAGACTCGACGATGACGAGCTTCTTGGTGCCAGGCACTTGACTCCTCTTATATAGCAACTGTGTTCGCAGGGACCTCACTGGTCCGAAGCGCGCTCCCCCGAGCGCCGCGCAGAAGGCGGCGAGCGTGGGCCGCACGGCCCAACAGGCAAACCATACACACCTAGGCCGCTTGTGTGCCTAATCGCCGACCCTCCCGTTCGCGGCGGGCGGACGGGTCACGGCATCGGCTCTGTTGCACGCCGACACCCTGGAGGACAATGGGATCATGGCAACGACCTCAATGACGACGTACACCGCCAAGCTCATCGACGGCCCTCTGGAGGGCAAGACGATCTCGACGTCCTTCCTCGACTCGGGCGACCCGCAACCCCGCCTCGAGATCCCCGCCGCGTCCGGCGGCAAACACTACCTCTACGTGCGCGGCTCGGCCGCGGAGACCGAGTATGCGGTCGGCGACCCGACCGCGTCACTGCCGAGCGCGGTGGCGTACCGGTACGTGGAGACCGTGTTCGACTGAGGCGGGCGCCGCACCATACTGACCACGAGGCGTAGGGCTTCGTAGGACTGGCCGCCACCGCGGTCACGGCGACCCCGGCGGCCCCGCCCGAGCGGACGCGTGCGTCTGCCACCCGTGGTAGGGCACGGAGACGTCGATCGTCACGATGACACCGTTGACGGCGCACCCGGTCACGCTCGCGCCGCTGGCGCCGGCCACTGCCGCGGCTCGATCGCACGGGTCCCCGCTCGCCCTGCCCACGGCGACGTCCGCTGCAGCCAGAGCTGCGGCGTCGGCAGCGACCCCCGCCAGCTGACGCGCGCCCCAGGCCCCCGCCACGGCGACCGCCGCGGTCGTGAGCGTCACGGTGACCGCCACGGCAGCGAGCGCGAGAACCGACCCGGCACCGTGCTCGCGCGGACGGTGAAATGAAGGCTCTCCTTTCACGTCGTCCACCTCCCGACCTGGCGTCGACCCATCACCCTCTCCCTCCTCCAATTGCGCGGTTCATCGGTCCTCCGTGTCATCGAGCACACACGAGCGCGCCGAGACCGTGAGTCCGAGCACACCGAGGACCGCGCCCCCGCTCGGGGCGGTGACCGTCACGCACACGAGCCCGTCGTCAACGCCGACCCGTCGGATGGCGCCGTCCGGCGCTCGGGGCGCCGCGTCGCCGCGTCCGATGAGCCGGGCCGCCGTAGCCGCGTGATCGAGCAGCCGTGCCTGCTGCGCGGTCGCTTGGATCGCCCCGACGCAGAGCGCCAGGCACAACAGCACCGCAGGAAGGGCTGCCGCGAACTCGGCCGTCACGCTCCCCCGCTCAGCCCACTCGTCGAGCACGCCGAGGCGGCGTTCCGCTACGGGTGTGCGTTGGCCGCGCGAACCCGGACGCCCGTTACCGGTGGGCGACCGCACACGATCGTCGCGCCCTGCGAGCGATCCGCGCCCTCCTCGCCGTCCGCGGTCGTCAGCCATCGACCGTGAGCGCGCGTCGCACGAGGTCGGTGAGGACGGATTTGACCTCGTCGCCGCGCAGCAGCATCAGCAGCACTCCGGCGAAGCCGACCGCGGCCATCGTGGTGACGGCGTACTCCGCGGTGCTCGCTCCCCGCTCCTCCCGGCGCAGCCGGTGGATGATCTTCCGCATGGTGTCTCCTTCGTTTCGTACCGACGTGTTCGCCGGGTTCCGCCGATGACCGGCGGGTAGTTCGATCGTGCCGTCCGGCGTTGCGGCGATGGGCGCCTCTCCTGAATCCGTGAACAACTCACGTGAGGCTCGAGAAGGTGGAGGACAACATCGCCAGGATCACGGGCACCACCCCGAGGAGGACGAACGCGGGGAGCACGCAGACGCCGAGCGGAAGCAGCAGACGCACGGCCAGGAGCTCCGCGCGGCGCCGAGCCATCGCGCGGGCCGTCCGGCGCTCCTGCCTGGCCTCGGCGGCCAGCAGTTCGATCGCGGGGGCGCCCGCTCGCTCCGCGACGCGGAGCACCCTGTCGACAGACGTGTCGCCCTCCGCGACGGCGTTCAGCCCCAGACGACGAGCGGCGTACTGGATCGTCTCGCGCGCCGCCGGGACCGACATCCCACCGGCCAGTGCGATGGCCGTCAGATCGTGCCCGATCCCCGCGACCGGTCCCGCCCGGGACACGGAGGCGACGAGCCTGCGCGTCCAGGCCCGGCCGGCGAAGAGGAGTCCCCCGCCGAGGACGGCCGCGGCCCAGCCGAGCGGGTTCGTGACCAACGTGCCGGCGACGTCGACGCCGATCACGTATGCCATGGCGACGCCGACGGCGGGGAGCCACGTCATCAGTCGTGCCGTGGCCCGAGGACCGGCGAGCGCGGTGGCGACGTCGCGCTCGGCATCGGCACGATCGCGCAGAGCTTCCGAGGCGCCGCGCAACGCGGGCGCGAGCGCTGCACCAGCGTACTCGGCCACGATCCAGGCGGCGGCGACCGCCGCCACGCCGTCGCTCCCGTTACCCCGCCCCCGCTCGGGATTCGCGGCCGTCTTCGAGCGGTCGGGGGCAAATCTGCGACGTCGCACGGACTCGGCGGGCGACCTCACTGCGAATCCGCCGCCGGCGCCTCGGCCGGTTCGCGCCTGCGGGGCCAGCGACTCCACCCCAAAAGCGGCACCAACACCTCCGCCACTTCGCTCGGACGAGGCGAGCGACTCCACCCCGATGTCGACACCAGCGCCTTCGCCGCCATACGCCGACGCGGCGTGCGACTCCGCTGCATAGTCGCCACCAGATCCTTCACCGCGCCATGGCACCGCGGCCGCCGACCCTCCTCCCCAACCGTCACCAGCTCCCTCACCTCGCCATGCCGACGTCGGGGCAGACCCACCTCCCCAACCGTCACCAGCTCCCTCACCACGCCAGACCGCCGCGGAGACCGGCCCAGCTCCCGAGTCGCCTTCAGCACCTCCATCACGTGACGCCGATGCGGCCCGCTCAACTCCCGAACCTCGACCAGCACCGGCGCCGCCGTCCGCTGCTTCCCCGAGCGCCTCGGCGGGCGGGATCCCCGCCGCCACAAGCGCCGCCGCGCGGATAACCGCCGGATGCGTAGCTTCTGCGGCCACATAGTGCCACGCCGACGTGGGCGCGATCCCGGCGTCCAGGAGCACGGCCAGCGCCTCGACCGAACTTGCCAGCAGGTCGTCGGTGGGTTCCCCGCGAACGCGAGTCGACCGGCTCCGCTCAGGCATGAGGGATCACCGCCAGTCGCCCATCTTCGGATGTCGTGAACCTCCCGAAGCCGGCGACGCGACGCTGGTCGTGGGAACGCTCGACGTGGACGATCAGACCGATCGCGCTGATCGTCTGACGGGCGGTGGCGATGTCGTCCATGCCGGCGAGCGCTCCGAGCGCCTCCATGCGTGCGGGCACATCGGCGAGGGAGTTCGCGTGCAGTGTGCCGGCGCCTCCGTCGTGTCCGGTGTTCAAAGCGGACAGCAGGTCGGCGACTTCCTCGCCGCGGCACTCGCCCAGGACGAGCCTGTCCGGCCGCATCCGCAGCGCCTCCCGGACCAGCCGCCGCAGCCCGACGCCGCCCGCGCCCTCCAGGTTCGGCTGACGCGCCTGCAATCCGACGACGTGCGGGTGCGGGATTCGGAGCTCGGCGACGTCCTCGATGAGCACGATGCGCTCGCCGGGCGGGGCGTGCGCCAGGATCGCCGCGAGCAGGGTCGTCTTGCCCGCGCCGCCCGCCCCGGTCACCAGGATGTTGGTCCGCGCCGACACGGCGGTGCGGAGCAGGGCTGCGCCGTCGGTGGACAGCGAGCCGCTCCGGACCAGGTCGTCGAGCGTGAGAGCGATGGGCGCCGGGATGCGGATCGAAAGCAAGGTGCCTCCGGTCGAGATCGGCGGGAGCACCGCGTGGACGCGCACTCCCCCGGACAGCCGCACATCGATGAACGGCGTGGCCTCGTCGATGTGCCTGCCGCCGGTGGCGATCAGCCGGGCGGCCAGACGGCGCGTGGCATGCACGTCGGGCCGCCAGCCGTCGACACGGTGCAGCCCACGTGGGCCGCCGTCAGACCACAGGACACCGTCACCGGTGACGAAGAGATCGGTCACGCCCTCCCTCATCAAGTACGGGGCCAGCGGGCCGAACGTGTCCCAGGCGTCGGGCGCGAAGGTCGGCGAGGGTGACGGTGGTGATACTTCTGGGGGCGATGCCCGTGCGCGCAATGCCTGCGGGGGCGATATCCCAGGTGACGACTCCACAAGCGGTGATACCGCTGACGTCGACATATTTTGCGCCGATGTCGGCGGCAGTGCCGCCCAAGTACTCGTGTTCCTCATGCACCGACGCTACGAAGCCCGGGAGGGCCCGTGCGCCGTCGGCGATAATCTGTGGAGAACCGCGTCCTCCACACCCCCGCGACGGACAAACCGGACCAACCCGACCACCGCCGCCACACGCGCTGACGAGCCACCGCATCGAGCCAACGCGTTAAAAAGAGGGGGGCCGCACCTATTGGGGGGAACAGGTGCGGCCACTGCGGCGCATGATTGGGGGGAATCGATTGCGCCGCACGCCAGAATTATCATTCGGCCGTTGACTAGTTTACGCAGAATAGATGCAAACGCAAGTCTTCTCGGAGGCCGTCACCCGGTGGTTGTAGAGTCATGGATTGTCGCGCCACGACTCGACCAACCGCATCGCAAAGGAGCGAAAAGACTCCCCATGAGCAACACAATCGACAACCTGCTGCACGAAGCCCGGCGGTTCGCGCCCAGCGACGAGTTCGCTGCGAACGCGGTCGCGACGGCTGAGCTGTACGACCGCGCGGCGGCCGACCGGCTCGGATTCTGGGCCGACCAGTCACGCGACCTCCTGCACTGGCACACGCCGTTCACCCGGACGCTGGACTGGACGAACCCTCCGTTCGCGAAGTGGTTCGACGACGGCGAGCTCAACGTGGCGTACAACTGCCTCGACCGTCATGTGCTCGCGGGCAACGGCGACCGCGTCGCCATCCACTGGGAGGGCGAGCCCGGCGACACCCGCAGCATCACCTATGCGGAGCTGACCGCGGAGGTCAAGAAAGCCGCCAACCTGCTCACGAGCCTCGGCATCCAGGCCGGTGACCGCATCGCCATCTACCTGCCGATGATCCCGGAGGCCGTCATCGCGATGCTCGCGGTCGCCCGGATCGGCGCCGTCCACTCGGTGGTCTTCGGCGGCTTCAGCGCCGAGAGCCTCCGGTCGCGCATCGATGACGCGGAGGCCAAACTCGTCATCACGGCCGACGGCGGCTGGCGCAAGGGCCGGGTCTTCCCGCTCAAGGACGCCGTCGACGCTGCCCTCGCGAACGGCGAGTCCACCGTCGAGCACGTGCTCGTGGTCAAGCGCGGCGAGAACGAGGTCGCCTGGACCGAGGGCCGCGACCTGTGGTGGCAGGACGAGATCGCCCTCGTCGACGCCGACCACGTCGCCAAGGCCTTCCCCGCCGAGAACCCGCTCTTCATCCTCTACACGTCCGGCACGACCGGGAAGCCGAAGGGCATCCTGCACACCTCGGGCGGCTACCTGACGCAGGCCGCGTTCACGCACAAGAACGTCTTCGACCTCCACCCGGAGTCGGACGTCTACTGGTGCAGCGCCGACGTCGGGTGGATCACCGGCCACACGTACGTCGTCTACGGTCCGCTCGCGAACGGCGCGACCCAGGTGCTGTACGAGGGCACCCCGGAGACGCCGCACCCCGGCCGCTGGTGGGAGATCATCGAGAAGTACAAGGTCTCGATCTTCTACACCGCGCCCACCGCGATCCGTTCGTTCATGAAGATCGGGCGCCAGCACCCGCAGAAGTTCGACCTGTCGAGCCTGCGCGTGCTCGGCTCGGTGGGCGAGCCGATCAACCCCGAGGCGTGGATGTGGTACCGCGACGTCATCGGCGGCGGCGGCACCCCGGTCGTCGACACCTGGTGGCAGACCGAGACCGGCGCGATCATGGTGTCCGCGCTGCCGGGCGTGACCACGCTGAAGCCGGGCAGCGCCCAGGTGCCGCTGCCGGGCATCTCGATCGACATCCTCGACGAGGCCGGTGTGCCGGTCGGCAAGGACCAGGGCGGCCTCCTGGTCGTCACCGAGCCGTGGCCGAGCATGCTGCGCGGCATCTGGGGCGACCCGGACCGCTTCGTGGAGACCTACTGGTCGAAGTTCGGCGACAAGTACTTCGCCGGCGACGGCGCGCGCTACGACATGGACGGCGAGATCTGGCTCATGGGCCGCGTGGACGACGTGATGAACGTGTCCGGCCACCGCCTCTCGACGGCCGAGATCGAGTCGGCGCTGGTGGCGCATCCCCTGACCGCGGAGGCCGCGGTGGTCGGGGCCGCCGACGAGACGACGGGGCAGGCCGTGGTGGCGTTCGTCATCATCAAGCAGAACCAGCTCGAGACCGCGGAGTCGATCGATGTGGCGGCGGAGCTGCGTAAGCACGTCTCCGCGCAGATCGGCGCGATCGCCCGCCCGCGCGACATCTTCATCGTCACCGAGCTGCCCAAGACCCGCTCCGGCAAAATCATGCGCCGCCTCCTGCGGGACGTCGCCGAGGGCCGCGAAGTCGGCGACACCACCACGCTCGCCGACACCGCAGTAATGAGCTCCATCCAAGCCAAGCTCACCTGACCCCTGGCCCCCGAGCACAGGAAAAACGTCGCAAATCTGCTCGATTTGCGACGTTTTTCCTGTGCTCGGGGGCGGGGGGGGTTACTCGTAGGCGACGATGAGTTCGACTTCTACGGGGGCGTCTAGGGGGAGGACGGCTACGCCGACGGCGGAGCGGGCGTGGATGCCGGCGTCGCCGAAGATTTCGCCAAGGACCTCTGAGGCTCCGTTTATTACGCCGGGCTGGCCCGTGAAAGACGGGTCGGACGCGACGAAGCCCACGACCTTCACGACCCGGGTCACCCGGTCGAGCGAGCCGATGACGCTCTTGACCGCCGCCAGCGCGTTGAGCGCGCAGATGCGGGCGTACGCCTTGGCGTCGTCGGCCGGGACGAGCCCGTGGCCGTCGCCGACCTTGCCGGTCTCCGGGAGGGCGCCCGACACCATCGGCAGCTGGCCCGAGGTGTAGACGCGGCCGCCGTCCGCGACGGCCGGGGTGTATGCAGCGACGGGCGGCACGACGTCGGGGAGGTCGATGCCCAGCTCGGCCAGGCGCGCTTCGATCGCGACCATCAGGCGGCGTCCTCGTTCTGCACCTGGCGCTTGAGGTAGGCGACCAGGCCGCCCTCCGGACCGGTCACGACCTGCACCAGCTCCCATCCCTCCGACCCCCAGTTGTTCAGGATGGCGGCCGTGTTGTGGATCATGAGAGGAGTCGTAAGGTATTCCCAGCGCAGCATGGTGCTCTTTTCATTCGGGGGGTTTATCAGCTTCATCGCCTACGCTGATCCTATGTCTGCGCAAAAACCACAGGCTAGAGGTGTGCTCGGAGCAGTCGGCGCTTTCGTCGGCATGAGTGCCGTGGCCGGTCTTCTGGTCACCGCTGCCGTCACCCCCGCCATCGCCGTGACAGGCATGGCCGCCAACAACGGCATCGGCGTGTTCGAGGGTCTTCCCGAGTACCTCCAGATCGGTCAGCTCGCCCAGCCCACCACCATTTACGCGAAGAACGGCGACCAGGACGTCCCGCTCGCGACCTTCTACTCCCAGAACCGCCTCCCTGTCGGCTTCGACCAGATGTCGCAGGCCGTCAAGGACGCCGCGATCGCCGGTGAGGACCCACGCTTCTACAGCCACGGCGGCGTCGACATCCAGGGCACCATGCGCGGTGTGCTGTCGACGGTCTCCGGCGGCGGCGTGCAGGGCGGCTCCTCGATCACCCAGCAGTACGTCAAGAACGTGCTGCTGCAGAAGTGCGAGGCGATGCCGGTCAAGACCACCGCGGAGAAGGCCAAGTACCAGAGCTGCGTCGACGACTCGACAGGCGTCACCCCCGACCGCAAGGTCAAGGAGATGAAGTACGCCATCGGGCTCGAGAAGAAGTACACCAAGGACCAGATCCTCGAGGGCTACCTCAACATCGCCGGCTTCGGCGGATCCGTCTACGGCATCGAGGCGGCCGCGCGCTACTACTACAACACCACCGCCGCCGCGCTGACCCCCGCGCAGGCCGCGAGCCTGGTCGCGATCGTCAACGAGCCGACCGGCCTCAAGATCGACAACCCCGACTCGAAGACCAACGGTGCGGCCAACGGCTACGCCAAGAACAAAGATCGCCGCGACTACATCCTCGGCAAGATGTACGAGTACAAGAAGCTGACCAAAGCGCAGTACGACGAGGCGATCAAGACCCCGATCCAGCCCGTGATCACGCAGTCCGTGCGCGGCTGCCAGACGGCGGGAGGCTCGGCCTACTTCTGCGACTACGTGCAGAAGATCTTCTTGAACGACCCGTCCTTCGGCAAGGATCGAGACA
This sequence comes from Leifsonia sp. Soil_N53, assembly GCF_057655165.1. Classification (NCBI taxonomy): domain Bacteria; kingdom Bacillati; phylum Actinomycetota; class Actinomycetes; order Micrococcales; family Microbacteriaceae; genus Leifsonia; species Leifsonia sp. Soil_N53. The sequence goes on along the minus strand of NZ_JBDGMM010000057.1, from coordinate 28,662 downwards.
CCCGCACGGCCGCGTTCAATCGCGGCGGCTACAAGATCTATACGACCCTCGACATCGACCTTCAGAATGTCGCGGAAGCCACCCTGAACAACTGGATGCCCAAAGACTACAACCAGAACATCGGGGCATCCCTTGTCGGTGTCCAGCCGGGAACGGGCCGTGTGCTGTACATGGCTCAGAACAAGGACTACACGCAGGATCCTGACGTGGTCGCGAGCAATCCGACGGTCTACACGGGCATCAATTTCAACACGGACTACCAGTACGGAGGATCCAGTGGCTTCCAGCCCGGGTCGACGTACAAGGTTTTCACCCTCGCCGAGTGGCTCAAGCAGGGGCACACGCTGAACGAGACGGTGAACGCGCGGGTGCAGACCTACGGCGGTTCGAACTGGCCGTTCAAGAACTCGTGTACGTCGTCGGGGTCCGGCCCCTGGAAACCGACCAACGATGACGGCAGCAACCCTGGAACGATGAACGCTATTCAGGCGACTCGTGGTTCTGTCAACACGGCGTTCGTCGGCATGGCGAAGCAGCTCGATCTATGCAACATCAAGAACGACGCCCAGGCCTTCGGCGTCCACTCCGCCGTCCCCGGCAAGGAGCTCGGGTCGACTGCGGCGAGCGTTCTCGGCACCAACGAAGTCGCTCCGCTCTCCATGGCGACGGCATTCGCGGGGGTCGCGAACAAGGGAGTCGTCTGCACGCCCATCGCCATCGACAAGATCGTCGACGGCACAGGACACGAGGTGGCGGCACCGAAGTCAGCGTGCTCGCAGGCTGTCGACGAGAACGTCGCCGCGGCAATGGACTACGCCCTCCAGCAGCCTCTCGGCCCTGGTGGCACAGCCAGCGGCGTGAATACTTCGAGCGTCGACATGCTCGGCAAGACGGGCACGACCGACAACGCCGAACATGTGTGGCTCGTGGCCGCCACAACGAAGGTCGCCGGAGCGTACTGGGCCGGCAATGTCGAAGGCGCGACCTCGATGCGTTCCATTCGACCGTCGCACGGCAAGACCGTTGCAAATGCGCGAGTAAATGTTCAGAACGCCATGATGATGGCAGCAGTCTCGAAGTACGGCGGCGACAATTTCCCGTCTGTGAACGACAAACTCATGCGCGGCGTCCAAGTGACCGTTCCCGACCTCACCGGCAAGTCCCCGGACGAGGCCAAGTCGATCCTGACCAGCCTCGGCCTCGACAGCGCCGACGGCGGCCCGCAGGACTCCGCCGCTCCCGCCGGCACCGTCTCGTCGTCCAACCCCGCGGCCGGATCCTCGGTCGGCAAGGGCACCGTCGTGACGCTGTACACCAGCAACGGCGCGCTCGTGGCCATCCCGAACGTCGTAGGGCAGAAGCTCTCCGACGCCCAGGCCGCGCTGACCGCCGCCGGTTTCGTCGCGAAGGTCGGAGGCGGCGCCTCCCCCGACGACATCGTGCAGGCGATGGATCCGGGCGCAGGCACGGCCGCGAAGGCCGGCACCCAAGTGAACCTGACCGTTCAGAAGAGCACCCCGACTCCCGGACCGGGAGCGGGCGGCTAGTGGCGCGCAGCTCGCGCTTCCACCCGGTGGGCACCGCACTCGCGGTGCTCGCCGGCGCGGGCGCGGCCGCGTTCGCGTACGGTTCGCTCGTGGAGCGCCGTGCGTTCACGCTGCGCGAGGTGAGCGTCCCGGTGCTGCCCGCGGGAGCCCAGCCGATCCGGGTGCTGCACCTGTCCGATCTGCATATGGCGCCGTGGCAGACCGACAAGCAGGAGTGGGTGCGCGCGCTCGCCCGGTTCCAGCCCGACCTCATCGTGGACACCGGAGACAATCTCAGCCACGAGGACGGCCTGGAGGGGATCCGCGACGCGTTCGACGCGTTCGACGGCATCCCGGGGGTCTTCGTGCACGGCTCGAACGACTACTACGGCCCGCAGCTGAAGAACCCGCTCAAGTACTTCCGCGGCCCCTCGAAGCGCACCTCGTCGACGGCGCCCCGCCTGGACGACAAGGCGCTCACCGCGTACCTGCAGGGCCTCGGCTGGCTGAACCTCAACAACGCGGCGGGAGCGCTCGACATCCGCGGCACGCACCTCGAGTTCTTCGGTGTGAACGACCCGCACATCGGCGCGGACCGCGTAGAGTCGATCCCTGGCGCCCTGGACGAGCTGCGCGAGAACGACCCGTACTCCGACGACGCGACCTGGCCGGCGGACAAGCCGCGCTCCGAGCGGCCCACGGTCACGCTCGGCGTCGTGCATGCACCGTACCGCCGGGTGCTCGACGCGTTCGTCACCTACGGGGCGTCGATGATCTTCGCCGGGCACACGCACGGCGGCCAGGTGTGCGTCCCGGGTTTCGGTGCGCTGGTCACGAACTGCGACATCCCCCGCGCGCAGGTCAAGGGACTCAGCATCTGGCGGCACGCGTTCCGCGCGGCCTACCTGAACGTGTCCGCGGGGCTCGGCACGTCGATCTACGCGCCCGTGCGCTTCGCGTGCCGGCCGGAGGCGACCCTGGTCACGCTGACGGCGTCGGAGTGACCAGTCATTTGCAATGTGCCTAAGGTTCCATAGCTAACACTTTACGTCCTTCGTATGTTTGAACCACTGTTCAAATCATAGGAGGTCTGATGACACTGTTCGTGCGCGCAAGAATGAAGATCACGAAACGCGTGAAGCGGGCGACTATCGCAGCTGCGACGACGATTGTGACTGTGTGCGCGATCCTCGTGGGCGCATCGCCGGCTCAGGCCGCCACACCCTGGTTCGAGATTTTCTACTCACCGAATTGCGGTGCTGGCAAGTCGGCGTCCAAGGTCTACCTCGGGGCGAACTCAGGAGAGCGCTGGATCAACGACAAGTTCGACAACAAGAACTTCGGCTCAGCCGGGTATAACCAAAACATTTCGCACAACGCGGCATCCGTGTACGTGCGGTACGGATGGTTCACGATCAACTACGACTCCAATCAAGCATGGCAGTTGCCGTACACCACCGGCGCCTGTTTCAACTTGCCTTCGTGGGTTCGCAACTACAACCGAAACTGGACGATGTTCGCATCGTGAGCACAAGCGGGCGCGTCCGGACGAACTGAGCGATGCCATGGTCACGACCACCCCTCCGGCTCGTGTATTCTTGTTGAGGCCGTTGGCCATCGGGGTGTGGCGCAGCTTGGTAGCGCGCTTCGTTCGGGACGAAGAGGCCGCAGGTTCAAATCCTGTCACCCCGACCATCGGAAGGCTCCCCTCAGAATGTCTGAGGGGGGCCTTCGCTATTCCAGACTGCCGATTCCGAGCCGTGCGGCCTTTCGTGCCGCATCCAGGCGACTCGTCGCGCCGAGCTTCTCGAAGATGCTGCTGAGATGCCGTTTGACCGTTCCTTCGGCGATGCCGAGACGCGTCGCGATCTCCCGGTTCGTGAGAGCGGTACCTATGAGGTGCACGACCTCGGCTTCCCGCGCAGAGAGCACGCTGAAGCGTGAACGCCGGCCGCGCGAGCACTCCACCAGATCACGTTTCGGAATGACCGCAAGAGCGAGGATATGTGCGATCACCTCTGAGCTCGGCATGGACTTCGACCAGAATGCATGTGCGCCGGCCCCGATCAAACTCGCGCGGAGCGCCTGTTCGTCGTACATCGTCAGGATCGCGATCCGCGTCGACGGACTGCGACGTCTGACGGCGGCGATCGTCGCAGCCACGGGAGGGCCGGGCATGCTGACGTCGAGCAGCAGGACGTCCGGCAAGGTCTGACCGACGACGGCTATCACCTCGTCGCCGCTCGACGACTCACCCACCATCTCGAGGGCGCCGTGCCTTTCGAAGATCGCCGTCAGCCCCTCTCTGAAAAGCGAGTGGTCATCAGCGACGACGACGCTGACGCGGGTCACGCAGCGACACCGAGGTGCGGGACGGTCAGTTGCACCGTCGTTCCCCGGCCCGCCTCGGATTCGATCACGAGGACTCCCCCGAGGTTCAGCGCGCGCTCCTCCATACTGTGGATGCCAAGCCCTCGCAGCGTGGCGCTCGCGTGTGGGTCGAACCCCTCCCCGTCGTCTGTCACAGAGATCACGACGTCGCGGTCATCCCAGACGATCGCCACGCGAATGGCGCGGGCAGATACCGCGTGTTCGCGTGCGTTTCTGACCGCTTCCAGGGCGACGAGGAACGCCTCTTCCTCAACCGAAGGAGGGATCACGCGCCTCGTCCCCTCTGCGTGAACGTCGAACGCAGGTGCGTCCCCACCGGATTCCACCGCCAGTTCACGCAGGGATGCTTCCAGCGTTCCCGTGCCGACGTGCCGACGCAGGTCGGTCGCGATCCCACGAACCTGGTCGAGGGAGTCTCGGAGTATATCGACGGCTCCCGCGAAAAGATCGTCGGGTCCCCATTCGGCCGCAGCCAGTTCGACTCGCTGGATACCGGCGGCGATCCCATGCGCGACTCGATCGTGGAGATCTCGCGAAACCCGTAGACGCGACTCTCGGTCGGCCTCCAACAAGCGCTGACGAAGTCCCTCCGTGTACCCGACCGCGCCCGCTGGAAATCGCCGCCAGATCACATGGTGAAGCACACGGACGACATCGACCGAGCTGAGGCTGAACCCAGAAGACCCCCATGCGACGAACTGCGGTAGCGCCACATCGAAGAGAACGTCGGCGACGACCAGCGCCTCGGCAGGGTGGGCCCTGCGCTCGGCCTGATGCTCGCCGAAATCGAGATGCTCACTCTCGGTGTCGTAGCTCAAGAACGGTCCCCGAGATGCTCTCGCCGAGCACTGCGCGGACAATTCTTCAACGACCTCCAGAATGATCGCCTCGACCATCGTCCGACACCGATCGTCCACGGCCACAGGGACGGGAAGCTCGAGCGTGCTCAAGCGCTGCAGCGTCTGGTCAAGAATGCCAACGGCATCCAAAACACGGCCATCGACCCCGATCGCTCGCTCCTCGCGGTCGATCCACTCGTCGGGCTCGGGCATGTCCCTATCGACACATTGTTGTTCGAAATTGGCATCCATACTGTAGGACTATACATTTCAGGATCGTCAGCTTCGGAGGTCGTGTGTTCACTGTCAGTAGGCGGATGCTGGTCGCGGGTGGCGGCGGTGCAGTTCTCAGCGAGTTGCTCCAGTCGAGAGCCGCTTGGGCGGTCACCGAGCCAGGCGGGCCAGTGCCCGTCAGCGTTTCACATCTCGCTACGCACAGGCTGGAATGCTTCAGCCAGGACTTCTCGGCTGAGAACTCGGTCGACTGGGCGGCAGTCATCGAGCTGGCCGCAGAAGCGCCGGTCGATGCGGGCACTCGCGCGGTAGTGCAGTTTGACGACAGGCTCTTCGCAGCCGGCAAAGCGGTCCTGTTCGCTGGTGCCACGGTCCGGTCGGTCTCCAGTTCGGCCAAGACGGCGGACGGGCGAACGCAGGTGTCATTCGAGATCGATCGCGAATTCGGACCGAAGTCGAAAACGGTCGGAATCGGGCTGCCGATGACACCGCGTCCGCTTTATCCCACGGAGAACATCGGCGACTTCACGCCGGCAATCCTCTCGCTCGCGGCGCCGGGAAGCGATGCTCCGGAGCGGTTCGACCTTCTCGGGCCGACGGCCACCCGGACGGTCGCTCCATGGGGCGTCGAGGTCTCGGGCGCGTGGGCCAGCACCGAAGTTCGAGAGAAGTCGAAAACGCGCTTCTACCGCGCCCCAAGTTTGGTTCGCGTCACGAGCATAGGACCACATCCCGCCCCGGCCGGGACCGTGTCGATCACCGTCGATGGCTCTCTCATCGAGCAGGTCGGGATCGAGGGCGTTTCGCTGGACGGCACCTCGGTCGACCTCGCTGGGATTCCTGTCAGAGAGACCCGGGTCGGCAACGAAATGCGTGTAGAGGTGGGCCCGGGAATCGAACTACCGAGTGGGAGCGTACTGGAGGTCTTCGCTCAGCCGATCGAGAAAGCCGCGCAGGCCACTGTCTCTGAGGGCCTCGTGTTCGCGCGCGCTGAATTCATCGCCGAATCCGTGTCCGAGCGTCCGCGACGACGAACTGGCCGCGGGACCTTCATCGATGTCACGGACTCCGGGACTGTCGAACAGCCTGATGCAGCGAAAGGAACGATCTGATGGACCTCCTCGTCCTTCAATCCCAGAAGTGGCTGAACGCGACCTATGCCGGCAAACCCGGATTCGCGCGGATCGGCGAAGACGGCTCAACAGGGTGGCAGACGATGTACGCCCTCACACGAGCCCTTCAGATCGAGCTCGGCATCGCGACACCATCGGATAGCTTCGGCCCCACGACGATGTCGACGCTCGAATCGAAATTCGGCACCATCGGTGTTGGCTTCACCAAGAACAAGAACGTCGTGACCATCATCCAATGCGCCCTGTGGTGCAAGGGATACGCCGGCGGCACTATTGTCCCCTTCGGCGAGACGAACCCAGCGAAGAACGTCGGGGCGTTCACGAGCGAGGTGGGCGCCGCGATGGCGTCCATCCGAGCGGACATGGGTCTCGGAGCTTCGCCTTCCGTCCCGCCCAAAGTATTCAAGAGCCTTCTGAACATGGACGCGTATGTCACCGTGAACGGCGGAAGCTCCACGGTCCGAACCGTTCAGCAGTTCCTCAACGGCAAGTACTGGGAGCGCGAGGATTTCCGGATCATGCCGTGCGACGGCCAGTACTCGCGCGACGTGCAGCAGGGCCTCATGTACGCGATTCAGTACGGTCTGGGAATGGCGGACGGCACAGCCAACGGCAACTTCGGCCCGGGCACGCAGTCTGGCATCAAGTCCAAAGCCAACCTCTCCGTCGGCTCGTCCGACGATGAGCGCCGCTTCGTCTCGCTGTTCCAAGGCGCGTTGATATTCAACGGTTACGACAGCGACTTCAACGGGAAGTACTCGAGCAAGACGCAGGCGGCCGCGAAGGCGTTCCAGTCGTTCTGCGAGCTTCCCGTGCATGGCTCGGCCGACTTCGCGACCTGGGCGTCGCTGCTCGTCTCGACAGGTGACCCAGATCGACCAGTCACCGCCTGCGATACAAGCACGCCACTGACAAAGGACACGGCTGCTCAGCTCGCGGCCGCAGGGTTTCGAACAGTTGGGCGCTACCTGAACGGATCAGGCAAGGGATTACAGGCGAGCGAGCTCACGGTCGCGGCAGAGGCGGGACTCTCGATCTTCCCGATCTATCAAGAGTGGAACAGCCTCGAAGAGCTTCGGGAGTATGGCGCTGAGACCTTCGGCTATCGGCAAGGGCGAGCAGCGTCGCTCAGAGCACGTCAGATCGGCTTCCCCGCTGGCACGACCATCTACTTCCCCATTGATGCGGACGCCACTGCAGACGAGATCGAAGCGCTCGTTCTCGACTACTACCGCGGAGTCCAGAAAGGCATCGCACTTTCCAGCACTGTCACGTACAAGGTCGGATGCTACGGCCCCCGAAATGTCGGCATCCAGGTGACCGAAGCCGGCCTCGCCGAATCCACGTTCGTGGCTGGGCTTTCGACGGGGTGGAGTGCAAACCTCGGTTTTCCGTTGCCGAAGAACTGGGCGTACGACCAGATCAACGAGACCTCGACCGGGAGCGGTTCGCGGTTCATCGAAATCGATCGGAACGCATCATCGAGCCGTGCCAAGCCGGTGGGGATGAAGTCGATGCTGCAGGTTCCCACCGTCGGCGGAGCATTTGAAAAGAAGCTGCACTGGGCATTCGAGGAATACTGCTTCCAGGCAGAAGTGTTCCGGGCCGAGGAGTTCGCGGGATTGAGCGACGACGATTTGGCCCAGATCGTCCTCAACACCATGCAGCGGCCCGGCGAGTGGGACATCAAGTTCATGGCATACACTCCGCTGCGACCGAATCTCGTGCATCCGCAGTCCCTCTTCGAATCGCAGTTGCCCAGAGCCGAATCGCGACCTCAACGCGGTGAGGACCCGGACGAACTTGCCGCTCGCGCCTCGACAATGCAGACGATGTTGAACGACCGGGCCTACGACATTGCGCACTTTGCAGCGTCACTCCGCGGCTACCTACAGTGGGGAACATACGGCGGCTCTCCTGATGTGCAGGTAGGCGACCTCGGAGCCTGGGCTCTCGATCTCGTGCAGGCCTGGCGCGCCTACGAGAAGGATCGCCTCAACGGTTACTCCTCCGGTGTTTCGGCGTGGTTCACGAGGATCGGGACCGAATCAGCCGAAGGCAATGCAAGCGGATTTGGTCTCGCAGACCTCGTCGCTGACTTGGATGCGTACCTTGCGGCGATTCAGTTCAAGGATCGGGGAGGTTCGCTACCGTCGATCATGCGCGAACTGTGGGCGGCCAATTCGCGCGATCCCCTCTTTCGCCGGCGACGGTTTGCCGCAGAACGCTTCAACCTCGACCCCAATGTCGCAGTCCGAGCCGTGCGACACCTCTTCACAACCACCCAGGCATTCTGGGTTCAAGGACCGACAAGTCTCACTCTCGACGATGTCCGTCGGCCCAATGAAGCAGAGCTGGGCCTCGTCGCAAAGGGATTTGCAGACATGATATTCCGCAACCTCTAGTGAAGCGCCTTGTGAAGCGCGGCCTTGGGTTGTTCATTGTCTCCGCATCCGCGCTCTTGTTGTGCGTGTTGCTCGATCTGAACGCGAGGGAAATCTTCAACCAGACCACTCCCTATCAGGGTTGTTTGGTCTCCGACCCCACCGATGGATGGGTACGGTTTGCCCTGTTCTCTCTCTTGATGCTCGCCAGCGCCACCGTGAGCGTCAAAGCACGCAAAGCAACCTGGGGTGTGGTCGGCGTCATTGCGCTACTTGTGGTCGCCGTCTACTCGCTCTGGGTGGGCGTACTCACGTTGATCGCCTACGCGTTCGGCCTCTCAGATGACCACTTTCTCAACTCGCCAACTGCGATTCCCCTGCTCCAAGGACTCGGGATAGTTGCAGTCCACACGCTTTGCAGGCGCCGGTCGACGCGTATTCAATTCGTTGTGTTGATCCTTGTGATCGTCGTCGTTCCAGCGGTGTGGCTGGTCATCAACTACCTAGTGACCCGATGGATCTGTGGTTGAGTTGCATCGTTCAGGCTCGTACCGAGGTTTCCTGAGACCCAACCTCTTCACCACGGCCAACGCCTGGATAAGCATGCCTGTCGATCTGACGCACGCGATCGAACTTGGCGGAGGCACCGTAAGGCACCCTGGCGAAGAGAAATCCAATGGCCCGAGCGCGACTGAGCGTCAAACGGAACTGGATGCGGTGGCCGAAGCGTTTGCCGGCATGCTCTTCAAGGGTTTGTAGTGGGTCGTTGGTTGCGCATAGTCGCACTTTTCGGATTCGCCATCGGCTATTTCCTGCTACTCGAACAAAACCTTCGCGCGATCTACTCACAGACCTTCTACTACACCTGGTGCACAATCACCGAACCCTGGACCGGCTGGCTGCAGGCGGCACTACTTTCAGGGGCTCTGCTCGGACTTTCGACCCTGCACCTCCTGCTCAAGCTGCCGGCGAGGGGCTTCTTTGGAATCGCCTCTTTGGTTGTCGTCAGCGCGACAACACTCTGGGTGGGACTCTGGGGCGGTGTGGCGGTATTGCTGAGTTCGGATGCTCCCGTAGTGCTGAGCTCACCGACGGTCATTCCTTTTCTGCAAGGGTCGGTGACGGTTGCCACGCTTGGATTCGGGCGACGGCGACGCCGCCAGATCATGATGCTCTGCGTTGGCGTTTTCGGCCTGCCGGCACTCTGGATAGTCGTCAACTTCCTCGTTGCGACAGGAGTTTGCGGCTCGCGCTGAGGCCATCGAACGTCGCCCCACCGCCCCTCTCAGAACGCGTCAGGCCGGGAGAAGTCCGCCGTCGCATACAGCGACTCCGGGTCGATGTGCGAGCGGATCAGGGGCAGGGTGCGCGAGACCGTGGTGTTGATCCGTTCGCGGAGGTCGTCGGAGCTGATTGCGTAGTCCTCGAAGTCGGATTCGCTCGCGTAGATGCCGAGCGGCAGCGTGAGCGACTGGAAGAAGCCGAACAGCGGGCGCATCTGGTGCTCGACCAGCAGCGCGTGGCGGTCGCTTCCGCCCGTCGCCGTGAGCACGATCGGCTTGTCCACGAGGGCGTACTGGCCGATGTGGTCGAAGAAGAGCTTGAACAGCCCGGTGTAGGTGGCCCGGTAGGCGGGCGAGCCGACCACGATGACGTCGGCGGCCTCCACCCTCTGCAGCGCCTCCTGGACCCGCGGGCTCAGGCCGCTGCGGAACGGCGCCGCCCCGAGCTCCCCGAGCAGCGGCGCGAGCTCGATGGTCGTGGCGGACCCGCCGGTCGCCTCCGCGAACGAGCGGGCGACCGCGTCGACGAGGACCGTGGTGCGGGAGGGCGCGGTCGGGCTGCCGCTCACGCCGACGACGTGGGGTGCGTGTGCCATGCGGGTACCGCCTTCGCTGGGTGGGGTCGGGAACGCGGCCAACGCTACCCCCGGCTCCCACGGATCGCGCCTGCGGCCGTCATGGTCCGTCACGGAGCCGCCACCGCCCCGTCACGCCTGCGGATACAGCCCCGCCACGATCTCCAGCGAGCGGATGCGGCCCTCCACCGTTGCGGCGCCGGAGGAGATCATCAGCTCGTCGACCCCGGTGGAGGCGATCAGCGCGTCCAGTCGCGCCTTCACCTCGTCCGGCGTCCCGATCGCCTGCCGGGCGTTGCGGGCGGCGATGAACTCCTCCTCCGCCGCGGAGAAGTCGTAGGCGAGCGCTTCCTCGACGCTCACCGGCTGCGGTTTGAGGCCGCGCCGCATCCGCAGGAACGACAGCTGCCCGGGCAGCGAGAGCGCACGCACCTGGTCGGGGTCGTCGTCGGACACGACGTTCACGGCGATCATCGAGTGCGGCTGGGCGAGCTGCTCCCCCGGCTCGAAGCGCGAACGGTAGAGGTCCAGCGCAGCCTCCGTGTTCTCGCCCGCGAAGTGGTGCGCGAAGGCGAACGGGAGGCCGAGGGCGGCCGCGACCTGGGCGCTGTACCCGCTCGAGCCGAGCAGCCACACCTGCGGGGCGTCGCCCAGCCCGGGCACGGCGGTGATGCCGTGCAGCGGGTTCGCGTCGCTCATGCCGCCGTAGAAGAGGCCGAAGAGGTCGAGGAGCTGCTGCGGGAAGTCGTCCACGCCGAGGCCCTCCGCGCTGCGGCGGAGCGCCATCGCCGTCGCGCCGTCGGTGCCCGGCGCGCGGCCGATGCCCAGATCGATGCGGTCGCCATACAGGGCGCGCAGGGTGCCGAACTGCTCCGCGACCACCAGCGGAGCGTGGTTGGGCAGCATCACGCCGCCCGAGCCGACCCGGATGCGCTCGGTCGCCGCCGCCACGCCCGCGATCAGGATCGCCGGCGCGCTGGACGCGATCGCGGGCATCCCGTGGTGCTCCGCCACCCAGAACCGCCGGTAGCCGAGACGTTCCGCCTGCTGTGCGAGGCGGACCGTCCCGGCTACGGCGTCGGCGTTGCTGCCGCCGGCGGGCCTGCTGGCGAGGTCGAGGACGTTGAGGGGGATGCTGGAGGAGGTCACGCCGAGGTCAACCGCGGCCGCCCTCCCGCCATTCCGGCGAGCCCGTCAGGACGAGCGGACCTTGCGCACCCACGCGGCGATGGCGACGGCCACCACGCCGACGACCAGGAGTCCCCCGCCGGCCCAGAGCGACCATTCGGCGATCACGGAGCCGGTGTCGGCCAGGCCGGAGCTGCCCGGGTCGCTGACAGTCGTCGCGGTGGTGTCAGCCGGGAGCACCGTGATCGACACCGAGCAGACGTGGCCGCTCGCGGCCCCGACACCGGTGATCGTGTACAGGCCGTTCGCGCTCGACGGCAGGGTCACGTGGAGGAGGTCGCTCCCGTCGGCGTTGGCGTGCTTCGTGAACGTCACCGAACTCGCCATGTGGATGTTCGCCCCGTCGAAGCCGCTGCCGGTCCAGGTGATGAGCTCACTCGGCGCCCAGGTCCCCGGGATACAGGTGACGACCGCGGTGCCTCCCGCCTGGATGGTGCTCACGTCGACGCTGCACGGCGCGCCGTTCGTGTACTCGTCCGCGTTCGCCGCCATGGGTGCGGCGAGCAGGAGACCTGCGGTGACGACCGCAGCCGCCAGAATCCTCTTCAGCATTGTGCTCACGTTCCCCTCGGCCGACGTACGTGGCATTAATGATTAATTCTCACTTTACACCCGGGCCGCACGGGACCGCGATGGTCCCGACCTTCTTCGGTGCCCCCATAACGGGGGTAGTGCCGTCGCCGTCGAGAGTGGGGGTCACGGCCACCGTCACCCCCGCACGCTTCTGCGTCGTGCCGAGAAACTCGACGTCGACCGTCTTCGACTCGCCCGGCTTGAGCTCGACCTCCACGACCGCGACCGGACGGCCGCCATCCGTGCCCGTGACGGAGGACATGCTCGCACCCCCGCTGCGCACACCGGCCAGCAGCCCCGCCTCAGGACCGTAGAACGCGATCCTGGTCAGGATGGACCCGCGCGGGACGCCGAACAGGTCGCCTCCGGTGACGTACGTCGACAGCGTCGTGGCGGCGTCCGCCGGAGCACGGTTGCTCAGCGTCACCTCGACGAGCGACGTCACCTTGCCGTCGGCCCGGCAGACCTTCGCCCCGGCCGAGACCGAGCTGCCGAGGTAGTAGTCCATCTTCCCGCCGGTGGCGTCGTTGAAGTAGACGCCGAGCGCCGTGTTGTCCGGCGTCGAGACCGGGAGGCCGCCGGCGAGCGTCGTGCCCGCCAGGATGCGCTGCTCCGCGGGGCGTGAGCTCCAGATGCGCACGCGGTCGGACTGGCCGGCGTCGGCGAGCACGCCGACGAGGGCCGAGCCGTTGACGCCGCCCTCGGCGACCTTGCCGAAGACGGCAGCGGCCGCGGAGGCGAAGAACAGGTCCTGATCCGCGGGATCCGCGTAGTGGCGGTAGACCTCGCTCAGCAGCAGCTGGACGGCGTTGTCGGCCGTGAGCGTGTCGCCGGTCGGCAGCGAGACCGGGCCGGTCGCACCCAGCAGGCCACTGAGCACGACCGGATCGAGGGCGATGACGCCGTCGACGACTCCGCCGTGATCGTGGACCCACATCGCCGACGCGGTGCGCGCGGCCAGCGGGAAGTCGGGGGTGACGTTGGCATCCTGGAGGTAGCGTCCGACCACGGTCCCGAAGAGGGCCGTGGTGGGCGCCGGCACGTCGAACACGGGCTCCGCCCACGGTCCGAACGCCGGCGACTGGGCGGCCATGGTGATGACGCCGTGATCGGTCCTGAACTCCGTGACCGAGCCGATGAGACCGCCGGTAGCACGCAGCTCGGCGGGATTCTGCGCGACCACGAGATAGGTGCGCGGCCCGTCCGCGCCGAGCATCCCCGGCAGCAGCCGCGCGGTGTTCGCGACGGCCTCCAGCTGGCCGCCCGCTTTGTCGAGCATCGTCCGCATCCGGGTGACCGCCCGATCGACCGGCTCGATGAGGCGACCCTCGTCGATCGCGTCCACCTGGCGCTGTGCCGCTTCGAACCCGCGCTGGGCCTTCTCGACGGCCGGAGCGGCCGCGATGAGGGGCGCGAGGTCGATCTTGCCGTGGGACAGCCGGAGCTGGCGGGGGTCCACCGAGCCCGCGACCGTGGCGAGCGGCTGGACGACCTGGGTCGAGAGCGTCTGGGTCGCGGCGGCGACGGTGCGGAAGGCCGCCAGGTCGTCGCCCAGCCACGGCACAACCTCCCCCGCTCGCCAGACCGGGTCGCTGGTGAGGTCGGCGGCTGTTCGGGCGTGCCGCGAGAGATCGGCGGCGGCCGCCCGCGCTTTGGCGGTGTCGCCCGTCTCCACGGCGGAGCGGGCGGCGTCGACGTCGTAGAGCGCGGCCTTCAGCTCCTGGCGCGCCAGGTACGCGCGCCAGCCGATCCAGCCGGCGCCGAGCAGGAGGATGAGGACGACGATGAGCACGGCGATAAGCACCGGGCGCCGGCGCCGCTGCTCTGTTGCGCGAACCGGAGGCGTCGAGTCGTCGTCCTCCGCGAGACCGTTCGACATGACCTAAAGATAACAAATCCTCACTTTTTACCCCAGGCCTGTGGGACCCCCCGAACGAGGGCGGCGCCGACGTATCAGCGGCCGAGCCCGCGGAACCGCCAGCCTGCGGCGCGCCACCGGTCGGCGTCGAGCGCGTTGCGGCCGTCGATGACCACGCGCTGCGTGACGAGCGCGCCCAGCTCCTCCGGATCGAGCGCGGTGAACTCGGGCCACTCGGTGATCAGCACCACGATGTCCGCGTCAGCCGCGGCCTCGGCCGCCGACCCCACGTAGCCGAGCTGCGGGGCACGCCGGCGCGCGTTCGGGACGGCCTCCGGATCGGTCGCGGTGACGACGGCGCCGCCCTCGGCCAGGCGGATCGCGATGTCGAGAGCCGGAGAGTCGCGGATGTCGTCCGAGTGCGGCTTGAAGGCGAGCCCGAGAACCGCGACCCGCACGCCGTCGAGGCCGCCGGCCTCCTCGCGCACCAGGTCGACGACGCGTTCCCGGCGGCGCAGGTTGATCTTGTCCACCTCGTCCAGGAACCGCACGGACTCGCCACGGCCGAGCTCCCGCGCACGCGCGCTGAACGCGCGGATGTCCTTGGGCAGGCAGCCGCCGCCGAAGCCGACCCCCGCGTTCAGGAAGCGGCGCCCGATCCGGGCGTCGTGACCGATCGCGTCCGCGAGCTGCGTCACATCCGCGCCCGTCACCTCCGCGATCTCCGCCATCGCGTTGATGAACGAGATCTTCGTAGCGAGGAACGCGTTCGCCGCGACCTTCACCAGCTCCGCCGTGGCGTAGTCGGTGACGATGACGGGCGTCCCGGCGGCGACCGCGCTCGCGTACACCTCGTCGAGGATGCGGGCGGCGCGCGCGCCCTGCTCGCCCTCCGGGACTCCGTAGACGAGCCGGTCGGGGCTCACCGTGTCCTGGACGGCGAAGCCCTCGCGGAGGAATTCCGGGTTCCACGCGAGCGTCGCGCCGGGCACCCGCTCGGCGACCAGCTCCGCGAGCCGGGAGGCGGTCCCCACCGGCACGGTGCTCTTGCCGACGATCACGTCACGGGGCGAGACGTGCTCCAGCAGCGAGGCGAACGCCGCATCCACGAAGCGCATGTCGGCGGCGTCGCCGTCCGCCGACTGCGGCGTGCCGACGGCGACGAAGTGCACGTCCGCGTCGGCGACGGCGGCGAAATCCGTGGTGAACCGCAGTCGCCCGCTGGCGGTGGCCGAGGCGAGGACGTCCGGGAGGCCCGGCTCGAAGAACGGCGCGCGCGCCTCGGAGAGGGCGGCGATCTTGGCCTCGTCGACATCGACGCCGACGACGGTGTGGCCCAGGTCGGCCATGGCTGCGGCGTGCACGGCTCCGAGGTAGCCGACGCCGATGACGGAGATGCGCATCAGGTGAAGTCCGGATCCGGTTCGCTGTCGTACACGGTGGGTGAGGAGACGGGCCAGCGCCGGCGTCCGTTGTTCAGGACGCCCTGGCTCTCGTCAAGGTAGCAGTTGCCGCACAGCGCCTCGTAGCTGACCGAGGCGCCGTCGATGGCGACCTGGTCGCCGTCGAAGACGAAGACGCCGTCGATCTTGCGCGCGTTGAAGATCGCCTTGCGGCCGCAGCGGCAGATCGTCTTCAGCTCCTCGAGGCTGTGGGCGACCTCCAGCAGACGCCGGCTGCCGGGGAACGCGACCGTCTGGAAGTCGGTGCGGATGCCGTAGGCGAGCACGGGGACGTCATCGAGCAGCGCGATCCGGAGCAGGTCGTCGATCTGCGCCTCGCTGAGGAACTGCGCCTCGTCGACGAGGAGCGCGCTCACATCGCGGCCGAAGCGCTTCACGGTGCGCTCGCGATGCTGCTGGAACCGGCCGTACGCGTCGGTCTCCGGAGCGATGAGGAAATCGACCTGCCGGGTCACCCCGAGCCGCGACAGGATGCCCATGTCGCCCTTGGTGTCGATCGCCGGCTTGGCGAGCAGCACCCGGTGCCCGCGCTCCTCGTAGTTGTACGCGGCCTGCAGCATGGCGGTGCTCTTGCCGCTGTTCATCGCGCCGTAGCGGAAATACAGTTTTGCCACGGAGCAATCCTATGCGGGCGGCGGAGGCTCAGGTGAGGTAGCCGTCCTCCGCGGCGCGGCGGATGAGGTCGGCGCGCGAGCTCGTCGGCCGGCCGGCCTTGCCGTACTTCTCGCGCACCCGGCGCAGGTAGGTCTTGGCGGTCTCGTACTGCACGTTCATCGCGCGGGCGACCTCGGAGGTCGTCCGGCCGTCGGCGTAGAGCACCAGCGCCTGCCGTTCGCCGTCGCTGAGCTTGGGGCGGGAGGCCTCCGGCACGGTCGGCCGCGGCCGCCAGACCGGGACCGACTCACGCTCGGGCGCGGCGCCGTCCCTGCCGACGGCGGCGAGCGCTGCAGCGATCAGCTCGGCCATCGGCTGCGTCTTCGTGACGTAGGCGACCGCGCCGGCAGCGAGCGCGGCGTCGCGGTCCTCCTGCGTGTCGACCGCGCTCAGCACCACGACCTTCGCGCCGGCGGCGCGGCAGGTGCGCACCCGGGCGCCGATCGACACGGACTCCCGCAGCTGGAGGTCCATGATGACCAGGTCGGTCGGGAACGCGTCGCTGTGGACGAGTTCGAGCCAGCTGCCCGCGCGGACGACGAGGTCGAAGTCGGGGGCGTTCTTGTCGATCCAGGCGGCGAGGCTGTCGAGGAGGATCTCGTGGTCGTCGAGGATCGCGAGTCGGATCGGGGGCGCGGAGGATCCGGGATGTGCTGTGCTGGTGCTCATGGTGCTCGCCTCTCAGGATAGGCGAATCGGACGGTGAGCCCGTCCGCTCTCACGCGCATCGACGCCACCATGGACACCGACTGCAGCGCGCTGAGGAACGGGACGAGCTCGGAGCGCAGCGCCCGCCGGCGCTCGCTCGTGCGGGCGGTGAGCAGGAAGACCGGCGAGCCGGGCCGGGTGACCGACACGGAGAGGCTGCCCGGCTCCAGTCCGGGGAAGGCGGCGACGGTCGCGATGAGGGCCCCGACGATCGCGCGCTGTTCGTCGCTCAGCACCTCTTCGAGCCGGTCCGGATCGTCCACGCGGGGCGCGCCGCCCGCGTCCACGCCGCGGCGCGAGAGGGCGAGCGCGACGGTCTCCGCCAGCCAGCTCCGCCGGACCGCCTCCACGGCCGCCGCGCGCAGCGTCTCGGCGATCCTCCTGGCCTGCACCCGGTCCTCGTCGGTGATGACGCCGCGCGCGGCCAGTGCGGTCAGGAACGGCACGGCCTCAGCGTTCAGCGCGGTCGCGCGCTCCTGCGCGACCATCCGCGCTGCGACCTGGCGCAGCTCGCCGTCGAGCCGCAGCTGTCCCGCCCGTGCGACCTCACGCCAGCGGAGCGTCTCGCCGGTCATGGTCCACGCGTAGCCCGCTCCCCCGCACGCGAGGGCGAGCACCGGCGTCGCGGCGACGGTCGCGAAGACGAGCGGGTGGTTGGCGATCTGCAGCGACGGGCTCTGCGCCGAGGCGAGACCGCCCAGCACGACGGCGGCCACCCCGGCGACGGTGAGGACTTCAGCGACCGGCCGGTACAGCGGCATCGCCGTCAGCAGCAGCGCGACCGCGATCTGCCCCCAGTCGTCCTGGATGCGCTCGTTGCGCCCCCAGACCGCTGCGGCGAACAGGCACGCGGCGGCGAGGGCGACGCCGATGATCGCCAGATGCGACCACAGTCCGACCGGAGGGAGGCCGGGATGCGTCCGGACCGCCGCGACCACGACCGCCACGACCAGCACGGCGAGGGCCCACCCCGCGAGGGCGGGATCGCGGAGCTGATCGCGGTGCACGACCGTCGAGAACACCGCGTAGGCCACCGCTACGGCGCCGAGCAGCGGGACCAGGAGCCACGCGGACTGCACGCCGAGCGGGTCCAGCCGCTGGGGCGTGCGCTCGACCGGCAGCGAACGGTAGTGCACGATCGTCTCGGACAGCACCTTGCTCATGCGGCCTCCTCGACGGGGAGGGTCATGATCACGGTGGTCCCGACGTCTTCGGCGGAGTAGACGGTCACCGTTCCGCCGGCCTTGCTGATGCGCTCGTGCACGGACTGCCGCAGACCCAGGCGGTCGCTGCTCGCGGATCCGACCGCGAAGCCGCGGCCGCCGTCGACGACCATGACGGAGACGGACGCGTCCCCGCAGGAGAAGGCGACCTCTGCCGTCGCGCTGCCGGAGTGCCGGAGCACGTTGACCAGGCACTGCCGCACGGCGAGGCCGACGGCACGGCGCGCGTCGGCGCTCAGCCGGCCGATCGCCTCCCGCTCGCCCGAGACGTCGACGGCGAGTCCCTCGTCGCGGGCGTCCTCGATGGCCCTGCGCAGTTCGCTCTCATACCAGGGGTCGTCGTCGCCCGTCGGGACGTCGTCGGGCGGCAGACCGGCGGCGCCGAGCCGGAGGAGGTCGGACTCGATGCGCTGGCGGAGGCGCGCGGGCAGCTCGCCCGGCTCCACGGTGGCGACGGCCACCAACTCGCTCAGCACGGTGTCATGGAGGTCGGCGGTGGACTCCGCCAGCAGCTCGCGCCGCAGGTCGACGAGGCGCGCGTCCCGGACCGCCCGATGGATGGCGCCCTGGGTCCGCGAGCGCGAGCCCCGGGTGAGCCCGTCGAAGGCGAGCACCCCGACCAGCAGGAGATACGCGCTCAGCGATACCGCGTCGGGCCGGAACACGCGCCCGGCCGCGGTCGCCCCCAGGAAGACGGCCGCCTCCGCGAGCGCGAACCCGAGCGTGGCCCACAGCACGCCGACGAGGGACCCGGTGCCCGTGCCCCCGACCAGGGTCATCGCGACGACCGGGAGGGCGACGACGAGCAGATTGGTGTCCCGGTACTCGGGGGTGCTCTCGAACAGCAGGTAGATGTAGAAGAAGGTGCAGACCGCACCGACCAGCAGGTAGGCCACGGTGAGCGCGACGGTCCGGCCGCGCGACAGCAGGACCAGCAAGGCCATCATGGGGAGCAGGACAAGGGTGCTGATCCAGGAGGTCGGCCCGGTCGTCCCGCCGACCGTCGAGACCGCGACGTTCACCGCCGCCATCACGAGGCAGACCAGTGCCGCCCAGCGGGCGGCGGTGGCCAGCGCGCGGGAGTTCGCCGCCCTGGAGAGGTGGCTGGGAAGGCCGAGCGACACCAGACTCCTTCGGCGCGAGACGGACCGACGCCGAGGACGTCGGTGGGCGCCACCCGTCCGCGGCGTCCCAGAGGGGATTATGGCAGCAACCCGGCCCGCTGTGTACCCCGGGAGGGGCGGCGCGCTGTACCCCGTGGGATTTGCGGGTCCGCAACGACCATCCCACCCCGCTCAGAACAGCGTCGGCTGCACCCCCAACCTCACCAGCGCGTTCTCCGGCGCCACCTCCTCCGGAGCCACCCGCTCCGCCGAGCCGCCGCCCGAGCCGCCGCCCGGCCCATACCGGTCCAGCACCCGGCGCTCGCCCTCCCCGTCGCGCAGCATCCCCAGTGCCGACGACCGCACGCCACCGGTGAGCGGATCCTCCTGCCCGCGCTCGAGGCCGTGGGCCCGGATGAGCGGCTTGATGCGCGCGGCGAGCCAGGCGCGGTACTCCTTGGGGGCGTAGGTGCCGCGGCCGTACATGCTGCGGTACTGCGCGAGCAGCTCGGGATGCTCCCGCCCCAGCCACAGGTAGTACCACTCCTTCACGCCTGGCTTCAGGTGCAGGGCGGTGTACAGCACGCTCGTCGCGCCCGCCTCCTTCGCCTGGCGCAGGGCCTCGTCGAGGTGGGCGCGCGTATCGGTGAGGTACGGGAGGATCGGCATCAGGAACACCCCACAGTCGAGGCCGTGCTCGCGCACGGCGGTCACGGTCGCCAGCCGTGCCTTGGTTGTGGGCGTGCCCGGCTCGACCGACTGCTGTAACTCGTCGTCGTAGACGGCGATCGACATGGCCAGGTCGACCGGGACCTTCCCCGCCGCGTCTGCCAGCCGATCGAGGTCGCGGCGCAGCAGCGACCCCTTGGTGAGGATGCTGAACGGCGTGCCCGAGTCGGTCAGCGCGTCGATGATGCCCGGCATGAGCGCATAGCGCCCCTCCGCCCGCTGATACGGGTCGGTGTTCGTGCCGAGCGCGACGGGATGATGTCCCCAGCTCGGCTTCGTCAGCTCCTTGCGCAGCACGTCGGCCACATTGACCTTGACGATGATCTCCTGATCGAAGTCCTTGCCCTGGTCGAGCTCGAGATAGCTGTGCGTGGGGCGCGCGAAACAGTACACGCACGCGTGCGAGCAGCCGCGGTACGGGTTGATGGTCCAGCCGAAGGGCATCGGCCCTCCCCCGCCCGGGATCTTGTTGAGCGCCGACTTGGCGAGCACCTCGTGGAACGTGATGCCCGCGAACTCCGGCGTGCGCACCGACCGCACCAGGTTGTTCAGCCGGGCGAGACCGGGCAGGGCCGACGGCGTCTCCACCGCCAGCTCCTGCCCGCTCCACCTCATGCGTCTATTCGAACATACGTTCGAATCAACGTCAAGCGACGCCCGTCACGCGTCGCCCAGCGTGGCGCTGCGCAGCGACACCACCTCCCCCGACCAGCGCTCGCGCAACCACCGGTCGTGGCTCGCCACGACCACCGCGCCCGGGTAGCCGCCGAGGGCGGCCTCCAGCTCGGTGGCGAGGCTGAGCGACAGGTGGTTGGTGGGCTCGTCGAGCAGGAACACGTGCGGCGGCCGCGCCATGATCAGCGCCAGCGCGAGCCGGCGCTGCTGCCCGACGGACAGCGCACCGACCTCGCGGTCGAGGTCGCGCGGCGCGATGAGACCGAGCCCGGCCAGCGGGACCGCCTCCGCGCGCCGCTCCCCCAGTGCCAGCTCGTAGATCCGCCGCGGCGTCTGCGTCGGGTCCGCGAAGCGCACGTCCTGCTCCAGCAGCTCCACCCGCAGCCCGCGCCGGCGGTGCACCGTGCCGGCGAGCGGCACGATCCGCCCCGCGAGCACGGAGAGCAGCGTCGACTTGCCCGCCCCGTTGGGCCCGGTGACGAGCACGCGCGAGTCGGCCTCCACGGCGAACCGGCCGAGACTCAGCCGCCCTGGCACGTGGAGGTCGTCCGCCTGCAGCAACGACCCGGCCTCGTCGCCCAGGCGCTGGAACCCCGCGGGGATCCCGGAGAAGCCCAGCGGCTTGGGAGGCTTGCGCACCTGCGACTTCGTCAGTTCGTCCAGCCGGCCGTCCGCGTTGCGGACGCGCCTGCTGATCTGCCGGTCGAGGGTGTTGCCCTTGTACGACTTGACGAACTTGTCGTTGTCGCGCACCTTGCCCGACCACGCGATGGAGCGCGCGGTCACGTCGACCGCGTGCTTCAGCGCCGCGAGCTCGGCCTGCTCATCCGCATACTGCTTCTCCCAGCGCTGCCGCTCGGCCGCCTTCTCGGCGAGGTACGCGCTGTACCCGCCGCCGAACACCGTCGTGCCGGTGCGCGTCGGATCCAGGTCGAGGAGGCCGGTTGCCGCCGAGTCGAGGAACGCACGGTCGTGGCTCGCGAAGAGCACGGGGCCGTGCCAGCCGAGGAGCTGCGACTCCAGGAACGTCGCGGCCGCGTCGTCCAGGTGGTTCGTCGGCTCGTCGAGCAGCAGCGCCTCCGGCCGGCCGAGGAGCAGCGCGGCCAGTGCGAACCGGCTGCGCTGGCCTCCGGAGACCTCGTCCAGCCGCCGGGCCAGCGGGATGGCGCCCACTCCGAGGCCGTCGAGGAGCGCGTCGCGACGCGACTCGATCGACCAGATTTCGGCGAGCTCGGCCGCCGCGAGGGCGGCGTCGTACCGTGCGTGGGCGGCGGGGTCGTCCACCGCGAGCGCCGCAGCCGCGACCTCCAGCTCGCGCTCGATGGCGCGCACCTCGGCGAGGGCGTCCTCGATCAGTGTGGCCAGCGTGTCGTCGGGCCGGAACCGGACCTCCTGCCAGAGGAAGCCGACGCGCCTCGGCCGCGCGACGACCCCGGAGTCCGGGGTCTCCGCGCCGGCGAGCACGCGCAGCAGCGTGGACTTTCCCGCGCCGTTCTCGCCGATCAGGCCGACGCGGGCGCCGGGAGGCACCGTGAGGGACACGTCCGAGAGCACGCGCCGTTCGCCGTAGCGGACGGAGACACCGTCGGCGCGCAGTGGGGTGAGTGTGAGTGTTGGCATTGTGAACCACCTTCCGGGCGCTCCATCACGGAGCAGGCTCCCGCCGGGCGGACTTCCGTCACGAGTGCGCCGGAGCGCCCGGTGCTGGATGACCAGGCGGCGCAGGACCTATGGGTCGCTCACTCGATCGACGGCGCCTCGGGCGCGGGACGAGAGGAGGGGTTCACTTCATAGCGTGGACGACCATAACAGGTCGCGGGCACGGCTGTCCAGCCGATCCGCACCTCGGGCATGGATCGGCTGCGGACGACCGGGCGTCAGGCCCGGACGACCTGGCCGGCGGGGCTCTCCGCCAGGTCGAGCACGGCCGCGGTCTCGGCCAGCACGCGCTCGGCCTCCGCGGGCCGGTCGTTGAGGGTGCTGCCCACGGTCGGGATGAGCTGCTTCAGCGTCGGCAGCCAGCCCTCGTAGCGGTCGGGGAAGCAGCGCTTCAGCAGGTCGACCATGATCGGCACGGCCGTCGAGGCGCCCGGAGAGGCACCGAGCAGACCGGCGATCGAGCCGTCCTCGGAGGCGATCACCTCGGTGCCGAACTGCAGCACGCCGCCCTTCTTCGGATCCTTCTTCATCACCTGCACGCGCTGGCCGGCGGTGATGAGCTCCCAGTCCTCCGACTTCGCGGTGGGCATGAACTCCTGCAGCGCCTTCATCTTCTTGGCGCGGTTGGCGAGCACCTCGCCGACCAGGTACTTGATGAGGGAGAAGTTGTCGCGGGCGACCGCCAGCATCGGGCCGAGGTTGCCGGCGCGGACCGAACCGGGCAGGTCCCACCAGCTGCCGCTCTTGAGGAACTTGGGGCTGAAGCCCGCATAGGGGCCGAACAGCAGGGAGGTCTCGCCGTCGACCACGCGTGTGTCGAGGTGCGGGACCGACATCGGCGGGGCGCCGACCGCGGCCTTGCCGTAGACCTTCGCCTGGTGCTGCGCGACGATCTTCGGGTCGCTGGTGCGGAGGAACTGCCCGGAGATCGGGAAGCCGCCGAAGCCCTTGATCTCGGGGATGCCGGACTTCTGCAGCAGGTGCAGGGCGCCGCCGCCCGCGCCGACGAACACGAAGCGCGCGAGGGCCTCGTGCGGCGTGTGACCGACCTCGTGCCGGACGCGCAGCTTCCAGAGCCCGTCGGAGGTGCGCTTGATGCCGAGGACCTTGTGGTTGAGCGCCAGGTCGGCGCCGTTGGCGACCAGGTCGTCCACCAGCGCGCGGGTCAGCGCGCCGAAGTCGACGTCGGTGCCCGCCGTCTGCCGCGTGGCCGCGATCCGCTGCTTGGCGTTGCGCTTCTTGGTGAGCAGCGGGGTCCACTCGCCGATGGTGGCGGGGTCCTCGGAGTACTCCATGCCCTCGAAGAGCGGTTGGTCCTTGAGAGCCTCGTAGCGCTTGCGGAGGTAGCGCACGTTGTCGCGGCCGCGGACGAACGTCATGTGCGGCGTCGCGTTGATGAAGGTGCGCGGGTCGGGCAGGTGGCCGGCGGCGACGAGGGAGGCCCAGTACTGCCGGCTGAGCTGGAACTGCTCGTTGATGCTGATCGCCTTGGCCGGGTCGACGCTGCCGTCGGCGGCCTCCGGCATGTAGTTGAGCTCGCAGAGGGCGGCGTGGCCGGTGCCCGCGTTGTTCCACGGGTTCGAGCTCTCCTGGGCCACCTCGCCCAGGGACTCGTAGATGCGGATGCTCCAGTCGGGCTGCACGCGCTGGATCATGGAGCCCAGCGTCGCGCTCATGATTCCGCCGCCGATCAGGACGACGTCGATGGGGTCAGTGCTCACCAGACAATCCTACGGTGAGTGGGGTCGGGGGCCGTCGTTGCACGGTTATCTGTCTCGATATCGAGACATCCCTCAGGCCGCCGACGCCCCGGCGACGATCAGCGCGATGCCGGAGACGACCAGGCTGACCAGCAGCACGCCGAAGCCGATCCAGACCAGCGCGATGGCGCCGTTGGGCTTCTGCGGGTCGCGGCCGAGCGGCGAGGCGCGCGATGGCGGAGTTCGACGTCAGCCGGATGCCGGAGGACGGCGGCCGCGGAGGGGCCCTCGCGTACGCGGTGCTCGGGACGGCCCTGTACGACCCCGTGGTCGCGGCGCTGCGCCGCCTGGCGCACCAGGACGCGGCGGCGCGCCGCCTCGGCGCCGCCGCACCCGACGCTCCCGCAGCACCTTAAACCAGAACGAGGGGCACATCGTTGTCACTTTCGGGGTGCGAAAGTGACAACGACGTGCCCCTCGGCGAGGTGGGTCAGCCGGCGACGCGGGTGGCGAGGCGCTCGGCGACCAGTTCCGCGATCTGCACCGCGTTGAGCGCGGCACCCTTGCGGAGGTTGTCGTTGCTGATGAACAGCGCGAGGCCGCGGCCCTCCGGCGCGCCCTCGTCGGCGCGGATGCGGCCGACGAAGCTCGGGTCCTGGCCGGCGGCCTCCAGCGGGGTGGGGACGTCCGTCAGCTTCACGCCCGGGGCGTTCGCGAGCAGCTCGGTCGCGCGCTCGGGGCTGAGCGGCGAGGCGAACTCGGCGTTGATCGACAGCGAGTGGCCGGTGAACACCGGCACGCGCACGCAGGTGCCGCTCACCAGCAGGTCCGGGAGGCCGAGGATCTTGCGGCTCTCGTTGCGGAGCTTCTTCTCCTCGTCCGTCTCGTTGAACCCGTCGTCGACGATCGAGCCGGCGAGCGGGATGACGTCGAACGCGATCGGGCGGACGTACTTGACCGGCTCGGGAAGCGTGACGGCCGAGCCGTCGTGCACGAGCTCGAGCAGGTTCTCGTCGGCGACCGCGGCGCGGACCTGCCCGGCGAGCTCTTCGGCGCCGGCCAGACCGGAGCCGGAGACCGCCTGGTAGGTGCTCACGATGAGCCGCTGGAGGCCGGCCTCCTCGTGCAGGACCTTCAGCACCGGCATGGCCGCCATCGTGGTGCAGTTCGGGTTCGCGATGATGCCCTTGCGCGCCTCGGCGATGGCCTCGGGGTTGACCTCGGAGACCACCAAGGGGACGTCCGGGTCCATCCGCCAGCCGCTGGAGTTGTCGATGACGATCGCGCCGGCCTCGGCGAACCGGGGCGCCTGCGCCTTGGAGCCGGTGGCGCCTGCGGAGAACAGTGCGATGTCGATGCCGGAGACGTCCGCGGTCGCGACGTCCTCGACCGTGATCTCCTCGCCGCGGAACGGCAGCTTCGTGCCGGCCGAGCGCGACGAGGCGAAGAAGCGGATGCTCTTGACCGGGAAGTCGCGCTCCTCCAGCAGCTGCCGCATCACGCCGCCGACCTGGCCGGTGGC
Organism: Leifsonia sp. Soil_N53; assembly: GCF_057655165.1. Lineage (NCBI taxonomy): Bacteria > Bacillati > Actinomycetota > Actinomycetes > Micrococcales > Microbacteriaceae > Leifsonia > Leifsonia sp. Soil_N53. Next base: position 3,242 of record NZ_JBDGMM010000057.1, on the reverse strand, counting down.
GCCGACGACGGCGATGTCAAGGCCGGGAGTGGTCTCGCTCATGGTGTTGCCCTTCGTAGGTCTGGTCTGAAGAGGTGAACGGGATGGCGACGGCGGCCATTCCCGCACGCCGGGTCGGGTTGCTCAGCGGCCGGTGCCGGCGTAGACGATGGCCTTCTCGCCGCCGTCCAGCCCGAAGGCGGTGTGCACGACGCGGGCGGCCTCCGCCACGGTGTCGGCGCGGGTGACGACGGAGATGCGGATCTCGCTGGTGGAGATCATCTCGATGTTGATCCCGGCCTCGTACAGCGCCTCGAACAGCTTCGCGGAGACGCCGGAGTTGGTGCGCATCCCGGCGCCGACGAGCGCCAGCTTGCCGATCTGGTCGTCGTACTGGAGGGCCTGGTAGCCGACCTCGTCGCGCTCGCTGCTCAGCGCGGTCAGCACGCGCTGGCCCTCCGACTTCGGGAGGGTGAACGAGATGTCGGTGAGGCTGGTGGCGGCGGCGGACACGTTCTGGACGATCATGTCGACGTTGGCGTTGGCCTTCGCGACGATCTTGAAGATCTGCGCGGCCTTGCCCGGGACGTCGGGCACGCCGACGACGGTGATCTTCGCCTCGCTCAGGTCGGTGGCGACTCCGGAGATGATGGGCTCTTCCACTGTTCCATCCTTCTTCGCGGCCTCGGCCGCTGCTGCTTCGTTGAGGACGTACGTTCCCACCCGGTTCGAGAACGAGGAGCGCACGTGCAGGGTCACGTTGTGGCGGCGGGCGTACTCCACCGCGCGGATGTGCAGGACCTTCGCGCCGGCGGCCGCGAGCTCCAGCATCTCCTCGCTGGTGATGCGGTCGATCTTGCGCGCGAGCGGAACCTGCCGGGGGTCGGAGGTGAACACGCCGTCGACGTCCGTGTAGATCTCGCAGACCTCGGCACCGAGGGCGGCGGCGAGGGCGACGGCGGTGGTGTCGGAGCCGCCGCGGCCGAGCGTCGTGATGTCGCGCGTGTCGCGGTTGAAGCCCTGGAAGCCGGCGACGATGGCGATGGCGCCCTCGTCGAGCGCCTCCTTGATGCGGCCGGGGGTGACGTCCACAATGCGCGCGGCGCCGTGCTGCGCGTCGGTGATCATGCCGGCCTGGCTGCCCGTGAAGGAGCGGGCGTCGTAGCCCATGCTCTTGATCGACATCGCCAGCAGCGCCATCGAGATGCGCTCGCCGGCGGTCAGCAGCATGTCCAGCTCGCGGGGAGCGGGGATGGGGGTGACCTCGTGCGCCAGATCGACCAGCTCGTCGGTGGTGTCACCCATGGCCGAGACTGCTACGACGACCTCGTTGCCCGCCTTGCGCGTCTCGACGATGCGCTTGGCGACGCGCTTGATGCTCTCGGCGTCGGCGACGGACGAACCGCCGTATTTCTGAACGATCAGGGCCACAGGCACTCCAGAACTCACGGGAGTGACCATTCTACCGGCCGGAGATATGCCGCCCCGGTCATGTGACGTAACCCCGAGCCCTCAGTCGAGCTGGGTCAGGAGACTTGGCGGCGGCCCTCGAAGGCGCGGCCGAGGGTGACCTCGTCGGCGTACTCCAGGTCGCCGCCGACCGGGAGGCCGGAGGCGAGCCGGGTGACGCGGATCTCGAGCGTGGTCAGCAGCCGGCTGAGGTAGGTGGCCGTCGCCTCGCCCTCCAGGTTGGGGTCGGTGGCGATGATGACCTCCTGGACCGTGCCGTCCGCGAGGCGCTGCATGAGCTGGCGGATGCGGAGGTCGTCGGGGCCGACGCCGTCGATCGGGCTGATCGCGCCGCCGAGCACGTGGTAGAGCCCGCGGAACTCGCGGGTGCGCTCGATGGCGACGACGTCCTTGGCCTCCTCGACCACGCAGATCGTGTCGGGCGAGCGACGGGGGTCGCGGCAGATGGTGCAGGTCGGCTGCTCGGAGACGTTGCCGCAGATCTCGCAGAACCGCACCTTGTCCCGCACCTCCAGCAGCACCTCGGCCAGCCGGGTGACGTCGAAGCTCTCGGTCTGCAGGATGTGGAACGCGATCCGCTGCGCCGACTTCGGCCCGATGCCGGGCAGCCGGCCGAGCTCGTCGATCAGCTCCTGAACGATGCCTTCGTACACGCCGCTACCTCATGCCCATCGTGGGAGGCGCGGGCTGCTCCTCGAGGAAGCGCGCGCCGAGGATCTCGCGGACCACCGCCTCGCCGTAGCGCTGCGGGGCCTGGAAGGTGGGCGTGCGGGCGCCGGAGGCGGGGGCGGAGCGTTCGGGAGCCGGGCGCTCAGCGGTCTGGCGCTCGGGAGCCTGGCGCTCGGGAGCCTGCCGCGCGGGGGCGGGGCGCTCGGGGGCGCGCTGCTGCGGAGCCGTGCGCTCGGGTGCGACCTCGACGTCGGGCTCGGGCGGGGCTGCGGCCCAGTCGCCGGCCGGCTCTTCGGGGACGGCGGACTCGTAGGGCGGCTCGATCTCCTCCGGCGGCTCGAGGTCGTCGGGCGGGAGGTCGTCGGGCAGCCCGGCAGTGGAGGGCGCGGGTGCAGCCGGGGCCGGAGCGGCAACGCGCGCCGCTGGAGCATCAGGACGCTCCAGCGTGGCCACTGCGGCGGGCGCCGCCACCGACACGGACGCGGGGATGGTGACTGTCGCCCACTCCGTGACCGAGGCCGAGGGCGCCGCGGCCGACGGTGCCGAGGCGGGCGCGGCGGACGGCACACCACCGGCAGGCCGGGACGCCGACGACGGCGCGGCCGAGCCCTCCGATGAAGCGGGGCGAGCGGCAGCCGTGCCGTCTCCGTCGGCGCCGGGCCAGGTCGGGGCCCCGGGCGCCGAGGGCGCGCCCCCGGAGGGACGGGCCGGGCCACCGTCGGACGGGGTGCCGTCGGCGCGCGCGATGAACTTGACCCTGATGCCCAGGATGTCGATGATCGCCTGACGCAGGTACTCGCTCACGCCCTGGCCGCCCGGGGTCTGCGGCTGGCGGAAGCTCTGCACGTCGTTGTCGCTCGGGAACGACAGCGTGAGCACGTCACCGTTGAGCGAGCGGACCTGGGCCGTGAACACGACCATCCACGCGCTGCGCTTGGCGCGCTGCACGGCGTCGAGGATCTGCGGCCAGGAGTCCTTGACCTGCTGCGTGCTGACGGCGCCGACGGGAGCCGGAGCGACGGGAGTCGGGTCAGGAGCGGGAGCCGCGGGGGCGGGAGCCGGAGCGGAGGCTGCCGGCGCCGGCTCGGCGACCGGCTCCGCGGCGGGCGCGACCGGCTCGGCTG
>NZ_JBDGMM010000056.1:0-7712 GCF_057655165.1 Leifsonia sp. Soil_N53 | reverse complement strand
CCCCGCGCCGCCCTCCACCCCCCAGCGCCCCCTCAACCGTCGCCTCGTCCTGATCCTCGGCGCCCTCGCCGTCCTCCTCGTGCTCGTCGGCCTGTTCGCCCTCGGGACGCGCCTGCCCGCACTCTTCGGAGCAGCGGACAGCGCGCCGAAGGCCTCGTCGTCCAGTACCCCGTCGGCGACTCCGACGCCGACGCCCACCCCGACGCCGACGCCGACCGTCATCCCGAAGCCGGCCGCGGCCGTCGGGCCGGGCACGCATGCCTGGGACACGCTCGGCGGCGGCGAGTGCGTCCAGCCGTTCACCAACCCGTGGGCCGAGACCTTCACCGTCGTGGATTGCACGGCACCGCACTCGGCGCAGCTCGTCTACACCAACCTCGTCTCCGGCGATCCGGCGGCGCCGTATCCGGGCGCCGACGCGCTCGCACAGCAGATCAACACGCTGTGCACGGCGACCGGCGTCATCGACCTGACGGCCGCCGCGGCGTACCCGGACCTCCAGGTGCAGGGCTCGTTCCCGGCGACGGAGGCGCAGTGGAAGAGCGGCCAGCGCTCGTACTACTGCTTCGCCAACCGCTCCAGCGGGCAGCCGCTGACGTCGTCGGTGGCGGGGCCGGGTCCGACTGCCTGACCGGCCGTCGTCAGTCCCGGCGGCGGTCGAGCGGGTAGCCCGCGAGAGCCGTCGCGGGGTTGAGCCGGCTCGCCGACGCGAGGCGCGCGATGGCGCCGGCCTCGTCGCTGACGGTCACGTCGAGCACGACGTCGTCGCGCGCAGCGCCCCGCCCGAAGAAGCCGTCGGCGTCCAGGTCCGCGAGGGCGCCGACCATGGCCTCCCGCAGCGATCGGTTGACCTCGGGCGCGCGGTCGTACGGGTTGCCGAGCGCGTCGAACAGCGCTTCGACATCCCGGAAGCGAGCGTCGCCGTACAGCGCGTACGGCGACTCCAGGTCCGACCAGCGCAGCTCGTCGTGGAGGAGCTCGATGCGCTGCTCCCGGTAGCCCGCCACAGTGCGGTCGAGCCCTTCGAACGAGGAGGCCGTGGGCGCCGGACGGTGGGAGTTCGGGGTCGTTACGAACCCGAAGTAGTAGAAGGCCTCGTTCGGTCGTGCGGCGCGCAGCTCGAGCCACGCAGAGCGGGCCGCCTCGCGGATCGCCGACCGGATGCGCTCGTAGTCGTAGAGGGGGAGGACGCCCATGGTGGTGCTTCTTTCTGTGGGGCGCGTTCGGTGGGGCATGGCTCGACCATGTGGCGGCCGAGCGGAACGTCCGGGCGGCGTGGCTGCCCGGTCTCGGGTCAGAGTTCGGTCTCGACCGGTCCCGAGGTGAGCAGGTCCTGCACGCCGGACAGGATCTCGTCCGGACGGAACGGGTAGCGGTCGATCTCGGCCTGGTCGCTGATCCCGGTCAGGACCAGGATCGTGTGGAGGCCGGCCTCGATGCCCGCGACGACGTCCGTGTCCATCCGGTCGCCGATCATCGCGGTGTTCTCGGAGTGCGCACCGATGCGGTTGAGCGCCGAGCGGAACATCATCGGGTTCGGCTTGCCCACCACGTAGGGCTCCATGCCGCCGGTCGCCTTGGTGATCATCGCCGTGACCGCGCCCGTAGCCGGCAGCGGGCCTTCGGCGCTCGGCCCGGTGGCGTCCGGGTTCGTCGCGATGAAGCGCGCCCCGGCGCCGATCAGGCGGATGGCCTTCGTGATCGCGTCGAACGAGTAGCTGCGGGTCTCGCCCACGACCACGTAGTCCGGGTTCGTGTCGGTCATGATGAAGCCCGCCTCGTGGAGCGCGGTCGTGAGCCCGGCCTCCCCGATGACGTAGGCGCTGCCGCCCGGCTTCTGCGACTTCAGGAAGTCGGCTGTCGCCAGCGCGGAGGTCCAGATCGAGTCCTCCGGCACGTCGAGGCCGGAGGCGCGCAGCCGGGCCGCGAGGTCGCGCGGGGTGTAGATCGAGTTGTTGGTGAGCACCAGGAACGGCGTCCCCTGGTCCCGCCACTGCTGGATCAGCTCGGGCGCGCCGGGGAGGGCGGAGTTCTCGTGGACGAGCACGCCGTCCATGTCGGTCAGCCAGCATTCGATCTCGTCGCGTCGCGCCACGCAGGACCCCTTCCAGTGGTGATGTGACGCCCCCAGCATATTGCCCGGCGGGTTGCGGGCGGTCCGTGTGCTGACCGGATCGCCCGGGACGGCTGCCGTTACGCTGGGTCGGTGAGTCCGGAGATCCCGCAGCCCGAGCCGTCCGTGCCGCCGGAACTGCCGCCGTCCGCCGAGCTGACCACGCACGGCGTCGGCCCGTGGCCGGGCGAGTGGCCGGACGACCACCGCTACGACCCCGAGCTGCTGAGGCACGGCGACACCCGCAACGTCATCGACCGCTACCGGTATTGGCGCATGGAGGCCGTGGTCGCCGACCTGGACGAGCACCGCCACCCGTTCCATGTGGCGATCGAGAACTGGCAGCACGACATGAACATCGGGTCCATCGTGCGCAGCGCCAACGCGTTCGCCGCCGACACCGTGCACATCATCGGCCGGCGGCGGTGGAACAAGCGCGGCGCGATGGTCACCGACCGCTATCAGCACGTGGTCCACCACGACGACGTTGCGGCGTTCGTGGCGTGGGCGCGGGAGGCCGGCCTCCCGATCGTCGCGGTGGACAACGTGCCGGGGTCGGTGCTGATCGAGACGTACGCGCTGCCGCGTGCGTGCGTGCTGCTGTTCGGCCAGGAGGGCCCCGGTCTGTCGCCCGCCGCGCTGGCGGAGGCCGACGCCATCGTGGAGATCTCCCAGTTCGGCTCCACCCGCTCCATCAACGCGTCGGCCGCGGCCGCCGTCGCCATGCACGCCTGGGTCCTCCAGCACGTGCCCTTCTCCTGAGCAGCCATCAGTTCCGGAGTTGTGCACGCAACACGCCGGGCTTGGGCGTACACAACTCCGGGAGAGATTGTGGCGGTCAGCGGTTGGTGAGGCGGTGGACGAGTTTGAGGGCGGACCAGTCGGGGGAGAGTGCCGCGACCTTGACGTCCACGAGGCCGCGGGCGAGCGCGGTGTTGCGGATGAGGTTCTCGTCGAGGTCGCTGACATGGCCCGCGGCCTTGCGGGGCCAGGCCGCCCAGATCATCCCGGCGGGGTGGATGCGCGGCGCCAGCGCGTCGAGCTCGGCCAGGAAGTCGGCCGCCTCCCGGTAGAACGCGACGATCAGGCCGGCGGGCTCGGCCGAGCCGGGCGCGAGCCACACGACGTCCGCGGGTCCGTCCTCCGTGGGCACCGCCCAGCCGGGGTCGGCGTGCAGGAGCTGTGCGCGCATCCCGGGCTTGAGCCCGAGCTTCTTCCAGAGCGGCGTGCCGGAGTACGCGGCGGTCGTGCTCACGAGCCGCCGTGCCAGCCGGAGTCGGCCGCGACCCGGGCGACTGCGTCGGCGTCGAGGTCGTAGACGGTCTCGCCGTCGTCGGCGGCGGGCGCGCGGACGACCCCCGCGCGCAGCGGCCCGTCCGCGGCCAGGTCGACCAGCGCGAACCCGGCGCCGCGCTCCGCCCGCTGCCGCGGCGGCGGCCAGAGCACGTCCGTCGTGTTGGCGACGGCGGGCGCCACGACCACCGGGATGCCGCGCGACCCCGCCTCGGTGATGAGCGCGTGATGGTAGTGGCCGGCCAGGATCAGCTTCACGTCACCCGCCGAGCACACGTCGAGCAACGGCTCCGGGTCGACGAGTCGCAGCGAGTCGAACAGCCCGGTCGTCGGCGGGACGGGCGGGTGGTGCAGCACCAGGATCGTGCCGTCCGCGCTCGGCGCCGCCAGCGCCTCCCGCAGCCGGGCGAGCCGTTCGTCGCCGATCAGCCCGTAGCCGGCGCGTGCGACGGTGGTGTCCACGGTCACGACGCGGAAGCCGCGCACCTCGAAGCTCGTCTCGCGCGGCCCGAGCACCTCCTCGAACGCGTCCGGGAGGTCGTGGTTGCCCATCGCGTACGCGACGACGGCGCCGCGCTCGGCCGCCCAGGGCTCGAGCCGTTCGCGCAGCAGCCGGTAGGAGGCCGCCGTGCCGTCGTCGGACAGGTCGCCGGAGGCCACCACCAGGTCAACGGCCTCCAGCTCGCCGGCGCGCGCGAGCACCCGGTCGAGCGCGGCGAGCGTGTCGACCAGCCCGTAGTGGAGACGGCCGTCGCCGTAGAGATGCGTGTCGCTGAGGTGCAGGATCCGGAGTCGGTCGGTCACGCGGCCCACCTTAGCGCCACGCTCCGACGCCCAGTGGGAGCGCCGGCGCGGCAGGAGTGCCCGCCGCACGGCCGCCCCCGGTCACCCGATCAGCGACGGCCGGAGATCCCGCAGCGTGCGGAAGTGCGTCATCCGCGTCACGCCGATCGCCGAGACCAGCAGCGCGATCAGCATCCACACCGCGAGCACGCCCGCGTCCGCCCACGCCGTTGCCGGGTTGCCGCCGTACATGAGCTGGCGGATGCCGTCCACGGCATACGACATCGGCAGCACGTGGTGCAGTCCCGCGAGCGGGCCGGGCAGCGTCTGCCAGGGGAAGGTCCCGCCGGCCGTGACGAGCTGCAGCACCATGAGCACGAGCCCGAGGAACTGCCCGACGCTGCCGAGCCAGACGTTGAGCGCGAGGATGATCGCCGCGAACGTCACGGACGCGAGCGCCATCATCCCGAACATGCCGAGCGGGTTATGGATGCCGAAGCCGAGCGCGACGGACACGATGGCGAACAGCCCGATCATCTGCGCCGCGCCCAGCAGTCCCGGCGTGAGCCAGCCCGCGAGTGTGATCTTCACCGGCGAGTGCAGGGCCGTGATCGCACGCCGGGAGACCGGCTTGATGATGAGGAACAGCGCATAGATGCCGATCCAGCCCGCGAGCGCGACGAAGAACGGCGCCAGGCCGGCGCCGTAGGTGCCGGCCGAAGTGATGGAGTCGTTCTTCAGGTTCACCGGGTCCGCGATCGTGGACGCCTGCTTCTTCTGCAGGGCGGGTGCGTTGTCCGGGATCTGGGCGACGCCGTTCGCGAGTCCGGCATGGAGCTGTGTCGTACCGTCGTGCAGTGTGGTCAGTCCGTCCCGGAGCTGCGCGGAGCCGGCCGCCGCGGCGGACGCGCCGTCCGCGAGCTGGGCCGCGCCCGTCTGCGCCTGCGAGGCCCCGTCGGCGACCCGGGTCGCCCCGGACGACACCTGTGCGGCGCCGGTCGCGACCTGATCGGAGCCCGCCGCGAGCTGGTTCACCTGGCCGACGGCCGACTGGATCTGCGTGTTGCCGGCCTGGACCTTCTGGTCGATGCCGGTGAGCCCGGCCTGCACCTGGGCGATCACGGCCGGGTCGACGTGGGACGCCTGAAGCTGCGCGATGAGCTGCTGCCCGGCAGCGGGTGCCTCGGCCGCGAGTTGCGCCGCGGCCTGCCCGGCCTGGGTCGCCTTCGCCGCGAGCTGGTCGTTGCCGGCCGCGACCTTGGCGGCTCCGGCGCTCACCTGCGCCGCGCCGTCGCGCACCTGAGCCGCACCGGAGGAGAGGTCGCCGAGCTTGGCCGCGAGCGTCTGCGATCCGCCGGCGAGCCGGGCCGTGCCGTCCGCGAGCTGTGAGGCTCCGGTCTGCGCGCCCGCGCTGCCGTCCACCAGCTGGGCGGCGCCGTCCTCGGCGGTCACGAGGCTGGAGCGGATGTCGGCGAGGCCGAGCAGGAAGCGCTGGGCGGCCTCCTCGTTCACCTGCTTGACGATGGAGGTGCGGATCTTCTCGGCCGCCTGGGTGCCGATGGTCGACGCCAGATAGCTGTTGGTGTCGTTCGTCGTCAGCGTCACGATCGCGCGCTGCGGCGAGGTGCCGGAGGCGGAGGCGAGCGCGGCGGAGAAGTCCGATGGGAACGTGATGCTGAAGTCGTACTGCGAGTCGTCCACACCCGTCGCCGCCGACCCGGAGGCGACCCGGTGCCACTGGAACGAGCCGTCCGCGACGAGCTGCTCGGCGACCTGGTCGCCGTAGTTCACCGTCTTGCCGTCCACCGTCGTCCCGGTGTCGTCCACGACGATGGCCGCGGGGACGCGGTCGAGGTTCGCGTACGGGTTCTGGTTGGCCCAGAGGTAGAGGCCGCCGTAGAGCACCGGCACGCACATCAGCGCGATGAGCGCGACGATGGACATCGGGCTGGCGGTCAGGCGGCGGAACTCCGCCGCGATCATCTGCGGGATTCGGATCTTCATTTGTTCTCCACGATCAGGTCGAGGAGATCGTCTGTGTCGTCCCTGCCCGGATCTTCGTCGAAAGTCTGAGGTGCGGTCTCGGTGCTGTCCTCGTCGCCGGCGAACTGCCGCGAGACGAGGGCGGAGGCCGCGATCGCGGCGGCGGAGGCGTCACCCGCGACGACGAGCACGGCGATCCCGCGCCCGGCGAGTTCGCGCGCGAAGCGCCACCACTCCACCGGGTCGCCGCCGTGCCGGTCGGGCGACACGATGACGACGCCCTCCACGCCCGCGCGCAGGAGCGCCAGCTCGGTGAGGAGCCGGATGCGCAGGGTCGGAGGGACGGTGCCGATGGCGTACCTGGCGTAGTCGGCGGCGCCCAGCTCGGCCAGCCTGCGGCGCACCGCGAGCGGGTGGGAGGCGAGGCCGGCGAACATGAGCTCCTCGGCGACGATCCCGGCCACGGTCACGTCCGGAGCGGGCTCGCAGACGTCGGGGGCGTCGACCAGGGCGATGCGGCGGCGCATGGCTCCGAAGTCGGTGCGTCCGTCGATCGTGACCGTGCCCGAGTCGGGCCGCATCCGACCGGATGCGATCAGTCCGAGCACGGTCGGGCGCTGCTCGGTCTCGGCGCGGGAGAGCACGGTCTGCCCGGTCTCGAAGGCGACGGACGTGGTGGGGAGGGCGGCGTCGCGCGGGCCCTTGGCGACGGAGTCGAGGACGATCTTCATCGGGTGGCGTCCTCCGTGGCCGCCGGCTGCACAGCCTCGAACGCCAGCTCCGGTGTCGCGGCCAGCAGCTCGCCCGCCTCGCGCCAGCCCATCCCCGCCGCCGACAGCGCCGCGAGGACGACCAGCCGGTGCCCGTCGTGGTCCGACAGCTTGGCGCGGGTCGCCTCGTCGAGCACGGACACGGCCGCGTGCTCGATGAGGCGCGTGACCGTCTCCCGGTCGAGGTCGGCGCGGATCGTGCCGTCCGCCATCCCGCGTCCGACCGTGGCTCGGAGCCGCTCGCGCGCCGGGTCGAGCGCGCTGCCGACGAGTTCGCGGTGCGGGCCGCGCACGGCGAGCGCTGCGCTGACGCGGATGTGCTCGACCTCCGACCAGAGCGTCGCCCCGAACAGCGCGATCTCGACGCGGGCGTCGGGATGCGAGACCGGGTCGAGCAGCGCGGCCAGGCGGGCGGCGCCGCGGGTGAAGACGTCGATCAGCAGCTCGTCGCGGTTGGCGAAGTGGCCGTAGACCGCACGGCGGCTGAGCCCGGCGCGGGCGGCGATCGCCTCCAGCGAGGCGTCGATGTCCTCGTTGAGCGCGGCGGCGGCGGCGACCAGGAGGGCCTCCCGGTTCGCTGCCGCGTCGCGCCGCGGGGCGCGGGCGGGCGCGGCAGGGCCGGGTGCAGAGGTGGTGGGCATGCCACGATCGTACTCTTCTTGCACACAAGTGTGCAACTTAAGCTGTCACGCCGCCACGGCCCGCCCGCCCGCGACCTTCGGGAGCCGCACGCTGCGCCGCGCCGCGACCGCCGCCAGCGTCAGCGCGAG
>NZ_JBDGMM010000055.1:0-57257 GCF_057655165.1 Leifsonia sp. Soil_N53 | reverse complement strand
GCTGCTCCCGCGCTGCGCCGGCTCCGGCCGGCCGCGCTCCGCGGAGAACCGACCGCGCAGCCGGTCGAGCTGCCGGTGCTGCCGCGCGGCGCCGGGGCGTTCATCGTCGTCAACCCGGGCTCGGGCGCCGGGCTCGGGAGGCCGGATCCGCGGTCTCTGCTCGCGGAGCGGCTCCCCGAGGCCCACGTCCACGAGCTCCAGGAGGGCGACGACATCGCGGCCCTCGTCCAGGAGCAGCTCGGGTCGGCGGAGCCGCCGCGCGCTCTCGCCGTGTCCGGTGGCGACGGGACGGTGGCGGGGGTGGCTCACGCGGCGCGCCTGGCCGGCCTCCCGCTGCTCGTGATCCCCGGGGGGACGTTCAACCACTTCGCGAAGGCGGTGCGCGCCGACACCGTGGAGGCCGCGCTCGACGCGTTCGAGGCGGGCACCGGCCGCCGGGTGGACGTCGCGGAACTGCGGCTTCCGGCGGGCCCGGACGGCGACGCCGTGACCCGGACCGTGCTCAACACCTCCTCGGTCGGCGTCTATCCGCGGTTCGTCGCCGAGCGCGAGCGCTACGAGGGCCGCTGGGGCAAGCCCCTCGCCGCGGTCATCGCCGCCATCCGGGTGGTGCGGGAGAGCGCGCCGATCGAGCTGGAGGTCGACGGGCGCCGCCGGACGGTCTGGTCGGTGTTCATCGGGGTGGACCGCTACTACCCGCTGACCGTCGCCCCGATCGAACGGCGTCGGCTCGACGACGGCGTGCTGGACGTGCGCATCCTCGACGCCGGCCGGCGGCCGAAGACCCGTGGCGCGGTGGCGCTCGCGTTCGGCGGCCGGACGGACTCGCTCGTGGCGCGCCTCCCGTTCCTCCAGGGGCCGCCGGCGGTCGATGGCTTCACCGCCGAGGAGCTCTCGCTGCGTGCGCGCGGCGAGGACCCCGGCTACGCCCACGACGGGGAGGCCTCCACGACGACCCCGGGCGACGCCCTCCTGCTGCGCATCCTGCCGGCGGCGCTCGCCGTGTACGCGCCGGTCAGCTCTCCCTGACCACCTGGTCCACCCGCTTGTCGGGCCGCAGGCCGCGCCAGGACGGCTGGCGCAGCCGGTCGGTGCTCGTCCACTCGGCGAACTCGACCTCCCCGACGTACTCGGGTCGCACCCAGTGCGCGCCGCGGGCGTCGAGCGAGGGCACGCCCTCCAGCGGCGGCGTCGCGCGCGGGTGCGCCGCCAGCTTCTTCGCCAGGTCGTCCAGCATCGCGTCGGTGAACCCCGTGCCCACCTTGCCCACGTAGCGCAGCCCGTCGCCGTCCGGGATGCCGAGGAGCAGCGCGCCGATGCCGTTCGCGCGACGGCCGTTCCCGGGGGTCCAGCCGCCGATGACGACCTCCTGGGCGAGGTGGTGCTTGATCTTGATCCAGGTGCGCGAGCGCCGGCCGGTCGCGTAGGCGCCGTCGCGCTGCTTCGCCATGACGCCCTCCAGGCCCAGCTCGCGGGACGAGGCGATGGCGTGGTCGACGTCGCCGGCGAAGGCGGGCGGCACCTGGACCGGGTCGTCCTTGGGCGGCCGCAGCACGTCCTGCAGGGCGGCGCGGCGCTCGTCGTAGGTCTCGCGGCGGAGGTCCTTCCCGTCGAGCTCCAGCAGGTCGAAGACGAAGTAGTGAGCGGGCGCACGCTTGGCCGCAGCCTCCACCTCCGCCGGGCGGGTGAGGCCCATCCGGGTCTGCAGGAGGCCGAAGTCGGGACGGCCCTTCGGCGTCAGCGTCACGATCTCGCCGTCCAGGACCAGGCCGTGGTCGCCCGCGAGGTCGACCAGTCCGGCGAGGTCGGGGTAGGTGCGGGTCACGTCGTTGCCGTTTCGGGTGGTGAGGCGAACGGCGCCGTCGCGGACGACGGCGATGGCGCGGATGCCGTCCCATTTCATCTCGAACGCCCAGTCGGACTCGTCGTGGATGTCGGCGCGCGAGCCGAGCGTGGCGAGCATGGGGGAGACGGGCTCATCGGTGATGGGCTTGGCGGAGGCCGTGCGGGGCTTCGCCGGAGCCGTCTTCGTGCCGGGGACCTTCGGTGTGCCCGACTCCTTCATCAGGTGGATGAGCCAGTTCTTCTCGTCGCCGTCCTGCTTGGTCGCGATGAGGGCGAACTTCCGCGGCTCGCCGCCGAGGCCGCCGTCCGGCTGCCCGTGCAGGGTCGCGATCACCTCGTCGTCGCGCCACTTCTCGAGCTCGTACTCGCCGTGGTCCCAGATGTCGACGTGGCCGGCGCCGTACTCCCCGTGCGGGATGTCGCCCGCGAACGTGCCGTACTCCAGCGGATGGTCCTCGACGTGGACGGCGAGGTGGTTCTGCTTCGGGTCCGTCGGCGGGCCCTTCGGCAGTGCCCAGCTGACCAGCACGCCGTCGTGCTGCAGCCGGAAGTCCCAGTGCAGCCGCCGGGCGTGGTGCTCCTGGATGACGAACGAGCGGCCATCGGCGGCGTCCGGGCTGACGCTCGGCACCGGCTCCGGGGTCTTGTCGGCGTCGCGCTTCGAGCGGTACGTGGTCAGGCGGTCGGTCGCCTCGGCTGCCGCACGTCCCGCCGACAGGTCGGCCAGCGGATCGCCCCGGCGCTTCACCCGGTCCAGCACCTCGGTGTACTCCAGCTGCCGGAGGTCCTTCGACGCCAGCTCGCGCCAAGTGCGAGGCGCGGCGACCGTCGGCCGGAACCGCCCGCGCAGCGAGTACGGCGCGATCGTCGTCTTCGCCCCGTTGTTCTGGCTCCAGTCGACCAGCACCTTGCCCGAGCGCAGCGCCTTCTTCATGTCGCTCACGACGAGGTCGGGATGGTCGGCCTCCAGCGCCCGCGCCAACTCGTGCGCGACCGCCGAGACCTGGTCGCTGGTCTGCGAGCCGTCGAGCGGGGCGTACAGGTGGATGCCCTTCGACCCGCTCGTGACCGGCAACGGGTCGAGCCCCATGCCGGCGAGGATGGCGCGGGCCAGCCGGGCGACCTCCGCGCAGTCCTGGAGGGTCGCGCCCTCGCCCGGGTCGAGGTCGAGCACCAGGCGGTCGGGGTTGTGCCGCTGGTCGCCGCGGCCCACGCGCCACTGCGGCACATGCAGCTCCAGCGACGCGATCTGGGCCAGCCACACGAGGGTGGCCCGGTCGTTCACGAGCGGGTACGTGTTATCGCTGGTCTTGTGCCGGATGGTGCGGGTCTTCACCCAGCCCGGGGTGGAGGCCGGGTCCAGGTTCTTCTGGAAGAACACCTGGCCGGGATGGTCGGGCGTCCCGACGCCGTGCACCCAGCGCTTGCGCGTCGCGATCCGGTCGCGCGTGTGCGGGATCATCGCGTCGGCGATGGCGCTGTAGTAGCCGATGACGTCGGCCTTCGTAGTCCCGGTCTCCGGGTACATCACCTTGTCGAGGTTCGTCAGCCGCAACCGGTGGCCGTCGATCGAGACCGTCTCGGTGTCCTCCGCAACCATGTGGACACCGTACGCGCCCGCGCCGTCCCGCGGCAGATACCGCTTCCACTGTTGTTTTTCCGCGGAAGCGCGGACACGATGGTCCCATGAGGGCCATATGGACGGGAGCCATCACCTTCGGACTGGTCAACGTGCCGGTGAAGGTCTACAGCGCGACCGAGGATCACGACGTCGCGCTGCACCAGGTGCACGACGCCGACGGCGGGCGCATCCGGTACAAGCGCGTGTGCGAGATCGACGGCAAGACGATCCCGTACGAGCACATCGCCAAGGCGTACGACGACGGCGAGCGGACGGTCATCCTGACGCCGGAGGACCTGGAGTCGCTGCCCGCCGAGCGCAGCCGCGAGATCGACGTCGTGGAGTTCGTGCCGAACGACCAGCTCGACCCGATCATGTTCGACCGCAGCTACTACCTGGAGCCGGACTCCAAGTCGCTCAAGGCCTACGCGCTGCTGCGCAAGACGCTGGAGGACGAGGACCGCACCGCGATCGTCAACTTCGCGCTCCGGCAGAAGACCCGCCTCGGCGCGCTGCGGGTGCGCGGCAACGTCCTGGTGCTGCAGACGATGCTCTGGCACGACGAGATCCGCGCGGCCGAGTTCCCGTCGCTGGAGACGGCCCCGCGCATCACCGAGCGCGAGCTGTCGCTGTCGAGCGCGCTGATGGAGAGCTTCGCGGGCGACTTCGAGCCGGAGAAGTTCAGCGACGAGTACCAGGAGGAGCTGCGCAGGCTGATCGACGCCAAGCTGGAGCAGGGCGAGAGCATCGACACGGCCGTGACCTTCGGCGAGGAGGCCGAGGAGCCGAAGAAGGGCGGCGGCGAAGTCATCGACCTGATGGAGGCGCTGCAGCGCAGCGTCGAGCGGAGCAGGGGAGGCGCGTCCGCGGCGGACGCGGCCGGGACCAAGGCGGCGCCGAAGAAGAGCGCTGCGGAGAAGAAGGCGCCGGCGAAGAAGGCCAAGAAGCCCGCGTGACGCTGCTGGGGCTCCTGGCGAGCTGAGCGGCGCGTCACGAATCCCGCGGGGACTGCGATCCCGACTGCGCCGGCGACGCGGACTGCGCCGGAGTCTGCGCCGACAGCGGCGCCGCGATGTCCTCCAGCGACTTCCGCTCGGCGTCCACACCGAGGAAGAGTTCGACCAGTCCCGCCGCGATCATCAGTCCGGCGCCGATGTAGTACCCCAACGCGACCGCCTGCACCCCGCCGCCGATGAGCTGGCCGAACAGGATCGGGCCGACGATGCCGCCGGCGGCAGTGCCGACCGCGTAGAAGAACGCGATCGCCATCGCGCGCGTCTCCATCGGGAAGATCTCGCTCACGGTCAGGTAGGCCGCGCTGGCGCCCGCCGACGCGAAGAAGAAGACCACCATCCAGCACGCGGTGAGCCAGACGGCGTCCAGCGCTCCGGCCGAGAACAGCAGCGCCGTGCCGATCAGCAGCACGCCGGAGCCGACATAGGACAGCGTGATCATGAACCGGCGGCCGATCGAGTCGAAGAGCCGGCCGAGCAGCAGCGGCCCGAGGAAGTTCCCGATCGCGATCGGGATCAGCGACCACGGCGCGACATCGGCCGGCACCTTCAGCAGGTCGGTCAGGACCAGCGCGTACGTGAAGAACACGGCGTTGTAGAGGAACGCCTGCCCGACGAACAGCGACAGCCCGAGGATCGAGCGCTTCGGGTACTGGTGGATGCCGACCCGGATGATCTCGCCGAACCCGGTCGAGCGGCGCTGCCGGATCTCGATCGCCTTGTCGTCGGGCACGGCCTCCAGCTCCGCGCCGCGCTCCTCCTCGATGTCGTGCTCGATGCCGTCGACCTCCTTCTCGGCAGCCTCGTCGCGCCCGTGGATGAACAGCCAGCGCGGCGACTCCGGGACGTTCCTGCGCACCAGCAGGATGACCAGGCCGAGCACCGCGCCCAGGCCGAACGCGATGCGCCAGCCGACGTCCGCCGGGAAGATCGCCGTGTTGAGCAGGAACACCGTGAGGATGGCGCCGAACGCGGTGCCGAGCCAGTACGACCCGTTGATCGCGAGGTCGACGACACCGCGGCGACGGGCCGGGATGAGCTCGTCGATCGCGGAGTTGATCGCCGCGTACTCGCCGCCGATACCCGCGCCGGTGAAGAACCGGAAGACGAAGAACATCCACGGCGCGACCGAGAACGCGGTGAGCACCGTGGCCAGCAGGTAGAGGCCGAGCGTGACGATGAAGAGCTTCTTGCGGCCGTAGCGGTCGGTCAGGTAGCCGAACACCAGCGAGCCCGTGCACGCGCCGGCCACGTAGATCGCCGCCGCGAGCCCGACCTCCCCGGTGGTCAGGCCGAGACCGGAGGCCGACTCGGTGAGCCGGGACGCGATCGCGCCGACGATGGTGACTTCGAGACCGTCGAGGATCCAGACGGTGCCGAGCCCGACGACGACAAGCCAGTGGAAGCGGGACCAGGGGAGGCGGTCCAGACGGGCGGGGATCTTCGTCCGGATCGTCTTCAGTTGCTGAGAATCCGATGAATGCGCGCTCATTGCCAGAACAGTACGAGCACCTGTTTCCGGCGCGAGGCCCTTGACAACCGAACATTTGCGAGTCAGCAAGCGACACGCCTAGCGAGTCGCATCACGGCTGTCAACCCCTTGTTGGGGGACTGAGCAATCTGATTGCCTTGGCTCACGAATCGGGGCAGAAAACAGCTGCGCACGACGAAATGGGATGACACGATGACGACGCTCGAAGTGACCAATGATCCAGTTCGCGACTACCTCAATTCGATCGGGAGGACCCGCCTGCTGACGGCGGACGAGGAGGTCGCCCTGGCCAAGCGGATCGAGGTCGGCGTCCTCGCCGGCGACCGCCTGGCCACCCGCCCCGGATTGACCCCGCGCGAACGGCGGGAGCTGCAGTACCTGGCCGATGACGGCAAGCGCGCTTTCGAGCGCTTCATCGAGGCGAACCTCCGTCTCGTCGTCAGCATCGCCAAGCGCTACGCGGGCCGTGGGCTCGCCGTGATGGACCTGATCCAGGAGGGCAACCTCGGCCTGGTCCGCGCGGTGGAGAAGTTCGACTACCGCACCGGCAACAAGTTCTCCACCTACGCCACGTGGTGGATCCGGCAGTCGATCCTCCGCGGCATCGCGGACACCGCACGCCTGATCCGCATCCCGGTGCACACGGTCGAGAAGATCGACAAGCTGGACCGCATCCGCCGGGACCTCGGCGGCGAGCTGGGCCGCACGCCCACGCTCGAGGAGATGGCGGAGGCCGCCAACCTGACCCCGGCCGAGGTGCACAAGCTCCGCATGAGCGACTCGGAGACCGTGTCCCTGGCGGTGCCGGTGGGCGAGAACGAGGGCGCGGAGCTCGGCGACCTGATCGAGGACGGCGACGCCCCCGGCCCGTCGGAGTCGGTGGAGGTGGAGTTCCGCCACCGCGACCTGGAGGACCGGCTGCGCGAACTACCGCCGCGCGACGCCAAGGTCGTCCGGATGCGCTTCGGGCTCGACGGCCACAAGCCGATGACGCTGGACGAGGTCGGTGCGGTCTACGGCATCACGCGCGAGCGCGTGCGCCAGCTGGAGACCCGCAGCCTCAAGCGCCTGCGCTGCCCCGAACTGCTCGAGTACCTGCGCTGAGGCGCCGGCGCACCACCAAGACCGCCGGAACCCCCGGGCTCAGCCGAGCTCGGGGGTTTCGTGTTCGATGACCGCCTGGTCGAACGGGATGTCCCCGGGGCGATCCCCGGGGGCGGCCTCATCCGCACCGGCCTCCGCGTCCGCGGGGGCGGCGACGGCCTCCGCCACAGGCGCTTCCGCCGGAGCGGCAGCGACGAGCGGGTCTTCTGATTCCGGTGACATGGCGCGCCTCCCATCTGCCATGATCACGGCCCACACTAGGCGTGGGCCGGGAGTGGATCAAGCGTGGCTGAGGTTCTTTCAGCGAGTTTGTGGCAGCGCCGGGGCGAGGCGCGGGATCAGCGGCCGGGAGGCGAGTCCGCGTTGACCTCGTCCGCGCCCAGCGCGCCGATCTCCTCGGTGAGCTGGAGGCCCTGGGCGCTGTTGGAGGAGAGCGTGAGCTGCTCGAGCCACTGCTTGTTGATCGACGGCGGCCGTCCGCCGCTGTAGCGGAACAGCAGGGGGATCGCCGGGTCGATCCAGACCGCGCTGCGGCCGTCCCCGACCCCCTGCTCGTCGCGCCAGGAGAAGAAGAAGCCTTCCTTGCGCCGCAGCTTGAGACCGACGACGATCTGCAGGTGCGCGAGCACTCTGTCCTCGAACCCGATCTCGGTCGTGCCGCCGTATACGAGCTTTCCCATGCCAGAACCGTACCTGAACGAGCGCGAATGCTCGCATTCGGCGCGAGAACGTCGTCCGTTCAGTCGACGGGAGCCGTGACGAGCGTCGTCGCGCTCAGCTCGGTGAGGAACCGGGTGACGATCTCGCGCTCGGCCGGGCTCAGCGACCGGGCGACCTCGAAGCGCCTGGCGTGCTGGAGGCCCATCGTCCGGCGCACCTGACGGTGCGTCTCCGGCGTGATCTCGACGGTGACCGCGCGGCGGTCGGTGGGGTGCGGCTTGCGGACGATGTGCCCGGCGCGCTCCAGCCGGTCCAGCAGCTTGGTGACCGACGCGGTCGAGATGTGCAGGTGCTCGGCCAGCGCGCCCGCCGTCACCGCGACGTCGGCGTTGCTGGAAGCGATGACGTAGCGCAGCGCCTTCATGTCGGTCTCGTTGAGCTGCATCGCAGTGCGCGACTCGAAGCTCAGCCGTTGCTCGGCCTCCCGCCAGTCGCGCACCGCCTCGAGGACCGCGATGATCTGCTGAAGCTCGTCATCGCTCAGGTCGTCGTGGCGCACGAGCTCCTGCCGCGGGTCGATCACCCGCGGGTCGGTCAGCGACCCGGAGATGCGCCGGGCCTCCTCCTTCGAACTCATGCGCTCATCCTATTGCCCACGATAAGAATCGTGCTAAGTTATTTGCTAACCAGGCTAGGTAAAGGAAGCGACATGACCCAGCTGCGCCCGGATCTCACGGAGCCCCGCACCGGTGCGGACTTCGCGGTTCCCGACTCGGTCGAGGCGGACCTCCGCAGGGTCGAGCGCGAGCTGGCCGCCTTCCTCACGACCCGCGAGCACGACGCCGCGGAGTACGGCGAGGCGTACCGCCGGCTCTGGCTGGCCATCGGCGACTCCGCGCGCGGCGGCAAGCGCCTGCGGCCGCGGCTGGTGCTCACCGCGTTCCACGGCCTGACCGGCGCCTCCGCGGACCCCGCCGCGAACGACGGCGCGCGCCAGGCCGCGGTGCAGACCGCGCTGGCCTTCGAGCTCCTGCACAGCGCGTTCCTGCTGCACGACGACGTGATCGACGGCGACACCGTGCGGCGCGGGCGCCCGAACGTCGCCGGCGAGTTCAGCGCCGATGCGCTCCTCCGAGGTGCAGGCCTTCCCCACGCCCGCCTCTGGGGGGAGTCCGCCGCCATCCTCGCCGGCGACCTGCTGCTGCACTCCGCCGCCCAGCGCGTCGCCCGGCTGACGGTTCCGGAGGTCACCCGCTCCCGGCTCCTCGACCTGATCGACCGGGCGGTGTTCGTCACCGCGGCCGGCGAGCTGGCCGATGTGGGCCTGGCCACCGGGATGTCCGCGAGCGGGCTGCCCGACGTCCTGGCGATGACCGCGGACAAGACCGCGGAGTACTCGGTGTCCGGGCCGCTCGCGGCGGGCGCCGTGCTCGCCGGCGGTGGCGACGAGGTGGTCGAGCTGCTGGTCGGGTACGGCCGGCTGGTCGGCGTCGCGTTCCAGCTCGGCGACGACCTGCTCGGCGTCTACGGCGACGAGGCGGTGACGGGCAAGACTGCCGTCGGCGACCTCCAGCAGGGCAAGGAGACCACCCTCATCGCCTTCGCGCGCGGCACGGCGGAGTGGGCCGACATCGAACCGTTGTTCGGCCGGGCCGACCTGACGGCCGCCGAGACGGCCGAGCTCGCGGCGGCCCTGGAACGCTGTGGCGCCCGTGCCTTCGCCGAGCGCCTCCTGTTCGACCGGGTGTCCGCCGCGGTCGCCGCCCTGGACTCGCCGCTGCTGCCGTCCGCGCTCGCCGGCGCGCTGACCCGCATCGCCGTCGGCTGCGTCGGGAGGTCGGCATGACCCGCACCGAGCCGTCGGCGTCGGAGCTCTCCCCAGGGGAGCCGTCCGCTCCCGGCTCCGACACCGACCTGGCCTGCTACGGCCGGGCCGCGCACCGCAGCGCGGCCACGATCATCCACGAGTACTCGACGTCGTTCGGGATGGCCACCCGGCTGCTCTCGGCGTCCGTCCGGCCCGGCGTGGAGGACGTGTACGCGCTCGTCCGGGTCGCCGACGAGATCGTGGACGGTGCCGCGGCGGAGGCGGGGCTGTCGGTCGCTCAGATCCGCGAGGTCCTGGACGCCCTGGAGGCCGACACCGAGCAGGCGCTGCGCACCGGCTACAGCGCCAATGTCGTCGTGCACGCCTTCGCCCGCACGGCGCGCTCCGCCGGCTTCGGGGCCGAGCTGACCCGGCCGTTCTTCGACTCCATGCGGCGCGACCTCGACCCGGTGGACTTCTCCGCGGACGAGCTCAGCGCCTACGTGTACGGGTCGGCGGAGGTCGTCGGCCTGATGTGCCTCGCGGTCTTCCTGGCCGACTCGCCTGCGCCGGAGGCCACCCGGCGTCGGCTGCAGGCGGGCGCGCGCCGGCTCGGGGCGGCGTTCCAGAAGATCAACTTCCTGCGCGACCTCGCGGTCGACTACGCCCAGCTCGGCCGCAGCTACTTCCCCGGCATCGACCCCGCGCACCTCACCGAGCGGCAGAAGCTGGCGCTCGTGGTCGACATCGACTGCGACCTGGGGGCCGCAGCCGACGTCATCCCCGAGCTGCCGGACAACTGCCGCCGGGCCATCGCCGCCGCGCACGGACTGTTCTCGGAGTTGAGCGACCGGATCCGCGCCACTCCGGCGCGCGAGCTGCTGGAGCGGCGGATCCGCGTGCCCAACGGCGTCAAGCTCGCGATCCTGCTCCGGGCGTCGACCGGGACGCTGCGGTGACGGCGGGTCCGGTGCACGCACAGCGGGTCGTCGTCATCGGGGGAGGGATCGCCGGGCTCGCCACCGCCGCCCTCCTCGCGCACGACGGCCGCCGGGTCACGCTGCTCGAGCAGCAGGACGTGCTGGGCGGCCGGGCCGGGCTGTGGGAGGCCGACGGCTTCCGCTTCGACACCGGGCCGTCCTGGTACCTGATGCCGGAGGTGTTCGACCACTTCTTCCGGCTGCTCGGCACGAGCGCCGCCGAGCAGCTCGACCTGGTCACCCTCGACCCCGGCTACCGGCTGTTCGCGGAGGCCGGCGGCGCACCGCTGGACATCCGGGCCGACGGGGCGGCCAACCGCGCCCTGTTCGAGAGCGTGGAGCCCGGCGCCGGCGCCGCGCTCGACCGCTACCTGGCGAGCGCGGCCGAGACGTACCGGCTCGCCGTCGACCGCTTCCTCTACGCGACCTTCGCGTCCCCGGGCCCCCTGCTCGCCCCTGCCGTGCTCCGCCGCGCCGGCCGGCTCGCCCGCCTCCTCTTCGAGCCGCTCGACCGCTACGCGGCCGGCTTCGTGCGCGACGACCGGCTCCGCCAGCTGCTCGGCTACCCTGCCGTCTTCCTCGGCACCTCACCGGCCCGGGCGCCCAGCATGTACCACCTGATGAGCCACCTCGACCTGGACGACGGCGTGCGCTACCCGCTGGGCGGCTTCGCCGAGCTCATCCGGCGGATCGCCGCGGTCGCGGAGGACGCAGGCGCCGAGCTGGTGACCGGCGCTCGCGCGACGGAGATCCGTACCGAGCCGGTGGGCCGGCGGCGCGCGCGCACGGCGGGGGTGGAGTACGTCGACCGCGCCGGTCGCCGCGCGACCGTGGACGCGGACGTCGTGGTCTCGGCCGCCGACCTCCACCACACCGAGACCGAGCTGCTGCCGCCGCAGCTGCGCACGCATCCCGAGCCCGCGTGGGAGCGGCGCGACCCGGGACCCGGCGCCGTGCTGGCGATGCTCGGCGTCAGCGGCGCGCTCCCGCAGCTCGCGCACCACAACCTGTTCTTCACCTCCGACTGGGAGACGGGATTCGATCACATCGTCGGCCCCGGTCGCGACTCCGGCGGCGGTGCGAGCATCCCCGATCCGGTGTCGCTGTACGTCTGCAAGCCGAGCGAGACGGACCCGGGGGTCGCCCCGGCGGGCGCCGAGAACCTCTTCGTGCTGGTGCCGGTCGCCGCCGATGTCTCCATCGGGAGCGGCGGCGTGGGCGGCGCGGGCGACCGCCTGGTGGAACGCACCGTCGACGCGGCGGTGGCGCAGATCGGCGGCTGGGCGGGCATCGCGGACCTGGCGGACCGGATCGTCGTGCGGCGCACGGTCGGTCCCGACGACTTCGCGCAGAGCTTCAACTCCTGGCGGGGCGGGGCGCTCGGGCTGGCGCACACGCTCCGGCAGAGCGCGTTCCTGCGGCCGGGCAACGCGTCCCGCCGGGTCGACGGCCTCCTCTACGCCGGATCGTCCACGATCCCGGGGATCGGCCTCCCGATGTGCCTGATCAGCGCGGAACTCGTCCTCAAGCGCCTGCGCGGCGACGGCAGCGCCGGGCCGCTGGCGGAGCCGTTGCGTGCCGCGACCGCCGGGGAGCGCGTGCCGTGAGCGCCGCCTACCTCGCCTGCCTCCTGGTCTCGCTCGGCGCCCTCGTCCTGGTCGACCGCCGGTTCGCGCTGGTCTTCTGGCGCGGCGGCCGGGGCGCGGCGCGGCGGGCCGGTCTCGTACTCCTGGCCGGCGTGGTCTTCTTCCTCGCCTGGGACCTGCTCGGCGTCGCCCTCGGCGTCTTCGCCCGAGGCCGGTCGCCCTTCATGACCGGCATCGAGCTCGCGCCGCAGCTGCCGCTGGAGGAACCGGTGTTCCTGGCGTTCCTCTGCTATCTGACGCTCGTCCTGCTGTTCGGCACGCGCGCGCTGCTCGACCGGCGGAGGCACGGATGACCTACCCGCTCCTCAGCGCGGTGTTCCTCGCGCTCGCCGCGACAGTGCTCGTCGCGGGCCTGGTGCGCGCTCCCGACCGGTCCCGGCTCCTGACGCGCTGGCTCGTCCCGGCCCTGGTGACCGGGGTGCTGCTGGTGCTGCTCACGGTCGTCTTCGACAACGCCATGATCGCGGCCGGCCTGATGACCTACGCCTCCGCCGCGATCTCCGGCGTGCACCTCGGTCTGGTCCCGATCGAGGACCTCGCGTATCCCGTCGCCGGCCTCCTGCTGCTGCCGGGACTCTGCCTGCTCCTGCGGCGGCGGCCCGACGATCCCGGCCGGGCGCGCGACCGGGCGGGCGACCGCGGCCGGGAACGGAGCCGTCGATGACCACCACCGTCGCGCCGTCCGCCCTCCGCCAGCTCGTCCTGGCCTCCCGCCCGCTGAGCTGGATCAACACCGCGTTCCCGTTCGCCGCGGCCTACCTGCTGACCACCGGCCGCGTCGATGCGGTGCTGGTCGTCGGCACGCTCTACTTCCTCATCCCGTACAACCTGGCGATGTACGGGGTGAACGACGTGTTCGACTACGAGTCCGACCTGCGCAACCCGCGCAAGGGCGGTGCGGAGGGCGCCCTGCTCGACCGCGGGATGCACCGGCGCACCCTGGTCGCGGCCGCGGCGACCAACGTGCCGTTCCTGGTGTTCCTCGTCGTGGTCGGCTCGCCGCTGTCCTGGCTGGTGCTGGCCGCGAGCGTCTTCGCCGTGCTGGCCTACTCGGTGAAGGGGCTGAGGTTCAAGGAGGTCCCCTTCCTCGACTCGGCGACGTCGAGCTTCCACTTCGTGAGCCCGGCGCTGTACGGGCTCGTGCTCGCCGGGGCCGTGTTCACTCCCGGGCTCTGGCTCGTGCTGCTCGCCTTCTTCCTGTGGGGTGTCGGCAGCCACGCCTTCGGCGCGGTGCAGGACGTGGTGCCCGACCGGGAGGCCGGCATCGCCTCGATCGCGACCGCGCTCGGAGCCGCGCGGACCACGCGGCTCGCGATCGTGGCCTGGGCCGCCGCGGGCGCCGCGATGCTCGGGACGGCGTGGCCCGGCCCGCTCGCCGCCGTGCTCGCGGTGCCGTACATCCTCACCGCCGCGCCGTACTGGTCGGTGCCGGACGAACGCGCGAGCGCCGCCAACCGGGGCTGGCGGCGCTTCCTCTGGATCAACTACGCGTGCGGGTTCGTGGTGACGCTGCTGCTGATCGCGTACGCGATGGGGCTCTAGCGGTTCTGCGGCACGAGCTGCTGCAGGGTCCAGCCGTTCCCGTCCGGGTCGGTGTAGGAGACGAAGCGCCCCCAGGGCTGCTCGTCGACGCCCTGCGCCTCGATCCCGTTGGAGCGCAGGTGCTCGAGCGCCGCGTCCGCGTCGGGGACGACGATCTGCAGGCCCTTCATCGTGCCGGGCGCCATGTCGGTGAGCCCCTCGCCGAACGCGATCGAGCAGGCCGACCCGGGCGGCGTCACCTGCACGAACCGGAGCGTCTCCGAGACGCGCTGGTCGAAGTCCGCGTTCCAGCCGAGCGCGTCCACATAGAACGCCTTGGCCCGGTCGACGTCGGTGACGGGGACGATGATGAGCTCGATGCGCCAGTCGCTGATGGTCATGATTCCTGCCCTTTCGGTTTCCTGCGGTGTGACTCCAGGCTATGGCGGCATGCGGTCAGGTTCCGGCCTCAATCGAAATCGAGCGAATTCGCGGATCCGACCGCTACCCTCGGGAAACATGAGCGACAGTCCCGCCGCGCCGAGCGCCTACGAGGTGCTCGGCGTCAGTGCGACGGTCAGCCAGGAGGAGCTGCGCCGCGCGTACCGCCGGCTCGCCCGCCTCACGCATCCCGACACCGGCGGCTCCGCGGAGGCGTTCCAGGCCGTCCAGTTCGCGTGGGAGCAGGTCGGCGACCCGGAGGACCGGGCCCGCTACGACCGCGGCGAGAGCCTGGTGGTCGACGCGGTCTCCGGCGAGTCGGGAGGCGGCGGCTTCAGCGCGACCGTGCACCCGACCCGCTCGACGGGACGCGGCCCGACGGTGCGCGCGCGCAGCTACGGGCACCCCGGCGGCCGCGCCCGCGAGCGCTTCCTGACTCTGATGCGCGAGTGGCAGGGCCGCGGCTCCGACCTCCCCGACCCGTACGACCCCGCACTGGTGCGCTCGGCGCCCCGGGAGATCCGCATGCTGCTGGCGGAGGCGCTCGCCGAGGAGGCGACCGCGCGCGCCGTCTCCGGCCTCGGCATCGGCTTCACCATCTGGAACGACGTGGCCGTGCACCCGGCGACCGACGCCAAGCTCGACCACATCGTCCTCGGTCCCGCCGGCCTGTTCGCGATCCGCTCCGCCGATTGGGGCGCCCCGGTCAAGCTGGCGAAGGGCGAACTCGTGGGCGAGGGGATCGGCCGGGACGAGGAGCCGTTCCGCGAGCTGTACAACTCGGCGAAGAGCTTCGGCCGTCAGGCGGGCGTCCGCTTCACCGGCCTGATCGTGGTCGTCCCGGACGACGCCCTGGCCGTCCCGCTCGACGTCGTGCAGCGCGGCCGGCTGGCTGGCGCGACGGTCGTGCGCCGCTCGCTGCTGCCCAAGATCCTCCGCGACGGGGCGGACGCCGCGGGCCGCGCGAGCGTCGACCGCGCGTTCGAGCTGCGGCCGCGCCTGCAGGAGGCCGTGCGCTTCGTCTAGACGTCACCCCGACCTAGACGCCACCGCGCTCCGGGGGCAGAGTTGCCACCATGGTCAACGCAATCGACATCTTCAGCGGCTTCAGCGTCAACGACATCGACGCCGCCCGGGACTTCTACCGCGACGCCCTCGGTCTGGACGTGAGCGAGGGCCCGATGGGCAACCTCGACATCGCCCTCCCGAGCGGTGGTCACGTCTTCGTCTACCCGAAGCCCGACCACACCCCGGCGAGCTTCACCATCCTGAACCTGGCGGTGGATGACATCGACGCCGCCGTCGACGACCTCAACGCGAAGGGCGTGGTCACCAAGATCTACGACGACGACTCCCTGCCGACCGACGAGAAGGGCATCGCCCGCGGCCGCGCGGTCGACCGCGGCCCGGACATCGCCTGGTTCCGCGACCCGGCCGGGAACGTGATGTCGGTGCTGGCGGGCTAGCCCAAGCGCCTCAGCAATCCCATCGCGTCGTACGGCGCCCGCACCTTCAGGTCGTTGTCGAAGTACGCGTACACGTCCAGCCCAGCCGACAGCCGCTCGCGCAGCTCGACCGCCCAGCGATCGAGCGCCTCGTCCGTGTACCCGCTCGCGTAGAGCTCCTCGTCGCCGTGCAGACGCACGTAGACGAAGTCCGCGGTCGTCTCGCGCAGCACCGGGTAGCGCCCCGCCGTGTCGGCGAGCACCACCGCGACGCCGTGGTCTCGGCAGATGCGCACGAACGCGGGGTCGGTGAAGCTCGCGTGCCTGGCCTCCACCGCGTGGCGGAGCGGGCGGTCGGCCGTGCCGGCGTAGTCCGTGCGGTCCCGTTCCAGCGTCGTCTCCGCCGCCAGGGTCCGGGCCGCAGCCGTGGTCTTCGGCAGCATCCCGAGGAAGGCGTCCAGCGCCTCCGGGTCGAACGGGAGGTTCGGGGGGAGCTGCCAGAGCAGCGGGCCGAGCTTGGGTCCGAGCGTCAGGATGCCGGACGCGAAGAGGTTCGCGACGGCGGCCCGCGCGTTCTTCAGGCGGAGGATGTGCGTGATGTACCGGCCGGCCTTGACCGCGAACACGAAGTCGTCCGGAGTGCTCGCCGCCCAGGTCCGGTAGCTCGCGGGTTTCTGCAATGCGTAGAAGGTGCCGTTCAGCTCGATCGAGTTGAGGCGCCCCGAGGCGTATTCGAGCTCGGCGCGGTGCGGCAGGCCCTTCGGGTAGAACACGCCGCGCCAGGGCGCGTACGTCCAGCCCGAGATCCCGACCCGCGCCACCGCCATCAGCGACCGCGGAGCTGGTCGAGGACGCGGCGGTCCCGCTTGGTCGGGCGGCCGGAGCCGCGCTCGCGCGTGACGTCCGACGGCGTCTCGGTCTTCGGCGGCGGGGGAGGGGTGCGATCCTCGAAGCACTCGGCCGCGATCGCCGCGCCGACGCGTTTCACGATCAGCTTGCGGGCGATGTAGATCTTCTCCGAGCCGCCGACGTAGGCGCGCACCTCGTCGCCGATCTTGACCTGCTGCGACGGTTTCGCGCGGTCGCCGTTCACCTTGAGATGACCGGCCTTGCAGGCGTCGGAGGCCGCCGACCGGGTCTTGTACAGCCGCACCGCCCACGCCCAGGCGTCGACGCGGACGCTCGTCATGGCCGGAGGGCGGGCTCCCCGGCCCGCTCGGGCGCGGCCTCCTCCGCCGTGCCCTCGTCCTCGGCGAGCTGCGCCTTCCACTTCACGAGGCTGCGCACGGTCCTGCTCCGATCCTTCGCGAGCTTCTCCATGACATCCGCCGGCACGTAGTAGTTGACGGCCACCCAGCCGCGGACCGTCTCCGAGCGGTCGCCGGCGAGCGAGCGCAGGATGTCGCACGGCGTCGCCTCGTTCTTCGCCACGCAGCCGCGCACGCCCTCGTCGGGGTCCTTCGACAGCGCCTCGAAGAGGTCGACGGGCGTGTTGTAGCTGGACGCCACGGCCTCCCGGATCTTCGGGTTCGGGTCCGTCGCGAGCAGTCGCAGCCTCCGCAGCTTGCTCTCCGTGAACTCCGGCGCCGGATGGAGCGCGGCGGCCTCCTCCGCGGTGAGCATGGCCGGGCTGTGGTCGCGCATGGCCTGGCGCTGCGCTGGCGTGTTGAAGCGGATGCAGGACATAGGAACACCGTACGCGCTGGATCCATCGAAAGCTGGAAGCATCTCCCAGCCGCGTCGGGATACCGTGAACCCATGGATTCAGTGCTCCGGCGGCTCGACCGGATCGCGGGCGGACGCCACGCCGGTTACACCGTCCCGCAGGAGGGCCGCGACCACCCGCGCACCCGGCGGGCGTTCGTCGTCATCGCCTGGCTGCTGGTGGCCGAGCTCGTCGTCGGCAGCACGGCCGTGGTCATCGCGCTGGTGCTGACGCTCGACGGGGCGCCGGTGCCGTTCGCGGTCTGGATGCGCTCGGTCGTGGTGCTCGGCATGACGGTCACACTGTTCTATTTCGCCTGGCGTGCCCGGGAGGGCTACTACTGGGCCTACTCGCGGCTGCGGCTGTTCGCCAAGATCTTCCCCGTGGTCACGCTGGTGATCGCGGCGATCCCCGGCCTCTACCCGTTCTGGATGGTCACCGAGCAGATCGTCTTCAGCCTGATCCTCATCGGCGTGGCCGACTACCTCGACTCCGACCACATGCGGGAGGCGTTCCCGCGTCCCGTCCGCGCCGTCACGACCGCGCGGTGACGGTCTCCCCGCCACGCCGCGGGAACCACGGCACGATCGGCGACGTGCGGCGCTGGTAGGCGGCGTACTCGGGATAGCGCGAACGCGAGATGCTCTCGGTGAAGACCGTGGAGCCGATGAAGAGCCCGGTGAGCAGCAGCGGCCCGATCACGGTCCACTGCAGCAGCGAGCCGGCCGCGACGCAGCCGAACAGGAACACCACCCACCACTGGGCCTGCTCGCAGAAGAAGTTCGGGTGCCGCGAGTAGCGGAACAGCCCGGTCTGCAGGAAGCGCGGTTCGGGCTGCCGGCCGGCCGCGACCTCCGCCTTCTTCCAGCGATGGAAGTCCCACTGCTGCTGGTCGGCGATCGTCTCGCCCGCGAGCAGCACCAGGAACAGCAAGGCGCACACGAGGTCGAGGGCGTTCAGCGGAGTCCGGTGCTGGAACGCGGTCCAGGCCGGCAGGGCGATCAGCAGGAGCAGCACGTTCTGGTAGATCACGATGAAGAAGAGGTTGAACAGCGCGAAGGCGCCCCGGCTCATCCGGCCGCGCAGCACCTCCCAGCGGTAGTCCTCGCCGCCGGGCGCATAGCCGCCCTTGCGCGCGAAGTTGAAGGTCAGCCGCGCGCCCCACAGCGTCACGAGCGCCGCGATCAGGTCGAGGCGGGCGTCCTGGAGGCCGGCGGCGACCGCGAAGACCCACACGTAGACCACCGGGACGACCGACCAGATCCGGTCGACCCAGGAGTGCTCGCCGGTGATGAGCGACAGCACCCAGGTCGCGGCGCAGACGCCGGCGAGGATCCAGAGGCACACGAAGAAGGGCTCCACGCCCCACATCCTAGGGTCGCGGACGTCACTCGACGGGAGGATCACGGTCAGTAGAGTGGAATCGTGGATGGTGTCGGCGCGGTGAGCTCGCGCGTGTGGACGATCCCGAACGTTCTCAGCTTCTTCCGGCTGGCTCTGGTGCCGGTGTTCCTGGCGTTCGTGATCGAGGGGGAGGATGCGCTTGCGCTCCTCGTCCTCGTCGTCTCCAGCGTCACCGATTTCCTCGACGGCTGGCTGGCCCGGCGGCTGAACCAGGTCTCCCGGCTCGGGCAGCTCCTCGACCCGGCAGCGGACCGGCTCTACATCTTCGCGGCCCTCGTCGGCCTCGCTTGGCGGGAGGTCATCCCCTGGTGGCTGGTGGCGGTGATCGTCGCGCGGGACGTCATGCTCGCGGTGCTCGGCGTCATCCTCGCCAACCACGGCTTCGGCCCGCTGCCCGTCCACCACCTCGGCAAGGTGGCGACCTTCTGCCTGTTCTGGGCGCTCCCGCTGCTCATGCTGGGCGAGGCCTTCGACCCGCTGGCGCCCTACTCGCTGCCGCTCGGCTGGGCGTTCGCGCTGTGGGGTGCCTTCCTCTACTGGTGGGCCGGCATCGTCTACGTTCGGGAGACCGCGCGCGTCATCCGTCTTCCGCCCGATGACAGTGGCCCACATTCCGATAGGCTTGATCACGAGGAGGTTGACGGTGCCTGACGAGAAGAACCCTGGATCGGCTTCTGCTGCTGACGACGACGGCCGCGACGCCGCGAACCCCCTGCGCGATGCCGCGACGGGGAACGAGGACACGACGGCGCGCTTCGGCGAGGAGTTCGTCTCCAAGATGTTCCCGGTCGACGGAGAGATCAGTCCCGAGGAGCAGGAGGCGATCGCGGCGCTGCCGTCCGGTTCTGCGCTGCTCATCGTGCGGCGCGGTCCCAACACCGGGGCCCGATTCCTCCTCGACGCCGACGTCACGAGCGCGGGCCGGCACCCGAACGCCGACATCTTCCTCGACGATGTCACCGTCTCGCGCCGGCACGCCGAGTTCACACGCCGCGGAACGGCCTTCGAGGTCCGCGACCTCGGTTCGCTGAACGGCACGTACTACGACGGCGTCCGCATCGAGAGCGCGCTGCTCAGCGACTCGTCCGAGGTCCAGATCGGCAAGTTCCGGCTCACGTTCTACGCCTCGCGCCAAGATCTCGCCGCCGCGGCGAAGAACTAGCCAGTGGCCCGGCAAGCAGCGAGGGCGCAGGCCGCCTCGCCTGCGATGCTCTCCATCGGCCAGGTGCTCGCGCGGCTGACCCCCGAGTTCCCCGACCTGTCGTCGTCCAAGCTGCGCTTCCTCGAGGAGCGCGGGCTGATCACGCCCGCCCGTACGGCGTCGGGATACCGCAAGTTCTCGCCGGCGGATGTCGAGCGGCTGCACACCGTGCTGGCGATGCAGCGCGACAACTACCTCCCGCTCAAGGTCATCAAGGGCTACCTGGCCGCGCTCGATGCGGGGGAGAACCCCACGCTGCCGGGCGGTCGCGAGGGCCAGGCGTCCATGCTGCCCGCCGGCCGGCGGTTCCACCGCGACGAGCTGCTGCGCGAGGCCGGCGCCACGCCGGAGCTGCTGCAGGAGGCCATCAGCGCCTCGCTCGTCACGCCCGCCGAGGTGTACGGCGAAGAGACGCTGACCGTGCTCCGGGCCCTCGTCGAGCTGTCCCGCACCGGGATCGGACCGCGCCATCTGCGCGGGTTCCGCGCCGCCGCGGAGCGCGAGATCGGGCTGATCGAGACCGCCCTGGTGCCTCTCGCCCGCCGCAAGGACGTGACGGCGGGCCCGCAGACCGCGGAGCTCGCCCGTGAGATCGCCGGACAGCTCGACGTCGTCCGCGGCAGCATCATCCGGGCCGCGCTGACGCGTCTCCAGCCCTGACCGGCTCGACACGCCGAGGGCGTTTGCCGGATGTCGTTGCCCGGCGACCAGGGGATGGGTACCGTGGTTGATGCGCCTCATCACGAAGCGCGCGATCCGTCAACCGAGGGGCAGTCAACATGAGCGAACTGAGTCGTGACAGCGACGCCGCCCGGTACGATCTGGGGCTGCTGTTCACCGACGGCCTCCCGGAGATGGACGACGCCAACGGCTACCGCGGCGCCGTCGCGGCCCGCGCCGCCGGCATCTCCTACCGCCAGCTCGACTACTGGGCGCGCACCGGCCTCGTGGAGCCCACGGTCCGCGGTGCGGCCGGGTCCGGTTCGCAGCGGCTGTACGGTTTCCGCGACATCCTCGTCCTCAAGCTCGTCAAGCGCCTCCTCGACACCGGCATCTCGCTCCAGCAGATCCGCACGGCGGTCAACCAGCTCCGCGAGGCGGGCGTCAACGACCTGGCTCAGACCACGCTGATGAGCGATGGCGCCAGCGTCTACCTGTGCACCTCGAACGACGAGGTCATCGACCTGGTCAGCCGTGGCCAGGGCGTGTTCGGCATCGCCGTCGGCAAGGTCCTCCGCGAGGTGGAGTCCTCCCTGGTCGAGCTGGACACCCAGGGCGACGAACTCGACGAGCTCGCCGCTCGCCGCTCCGCCAAGTTCAAGGCCTCCTAGCCGCCCGCGAAGCGGCGCACTCTCCGCCGTCTCGGCGGTTTCCGGCCGACTTCGCGCCGTCTCGAACGCGGGGTCAGGAGCCGGCTACGGCGTACTCGCCCATTTTGGCGGTGCGGAGGACGCGCTCCAGGAGCAGGTCGAAGTTGTGGGCCATCTCCTGCGCGCTCTCGCCGGGCCAGACGTGCAGCGGCTTCGCCGCGCCCTGCGCCTGCTGCAGCGATGTGCGCTCGGGCAGCTGGGGCGAGAGCACCAGCGGGCCGAACATGTCGCGCAGCTCCTTGATGCGGAACTGGTGCTCCAGCGACTGGACGCGCGCGCGGTTGACGATGATGCCGAGCGGCTGGAGGCGCGGCGAGAGCCCGCGGCGGATCTCTTCGATCGCGCGCAGCGCGCGGTCGGCCGCGGCCACCGAGAACAGGCCGGGCTCGGTCACGACCGCCACGCGGTCGCTGGCCGCCCAGGCGGTGCGGGTGAGCGCGTTCAGCGACGGGGCGCAGTCGATCAGGACCAGCTCGTAGTCGTGCTCGACGTTGGCCAGCGCCTCCTCGAGTTTCCAGATGTCGCGGATGCTGGGGTGCGGGCCGTCGAAGTTGATCGCGGAGGGGCTGCCGATCATCACGTCGACCTTGCCCGGGCGCCCCTTGGTCCAGCCGGAGGGTGCGATCGCCGCGCGGACGATCTTCTCCTTGGGCGAGGCGAGCACATCGGCGACGTTGAGATGGCCGGCGACCTGGATGTCCATGCCGGTCGAGACGTCGGACTGCGGGTCGAGGTCGACGACCAGCGTTCGGAGCCCCTTCGCGAACGCCGCCGAGGCCAGACCAAGCGTCACCGTGGTCTTTCCGACACCGCCCTTGAGGGAACTAACGCTGAGTACGTGCACGACAGCCACGTTACCTTCACTAGTCTTGGACTACCTAACCGTTTGCTGTGTGGTGCCGACCCCTGCTCGAAAGGTCCCCATGTTCCGTAAGATCCTCGTTGCCAATCGCGGTGAAATCGCCATCAGAGCCTTCCGCGCCGCCTACGAACTGGGCGCCGCCACGGTCGCCGTCTTCCCCTACGAAGACCGCAACTCGATGCACCGGCTGAAGGCGGACGAGGCCTACCAGATCGGCGAGCCGGGCCACCCGGTGCGCGCCTACCTGGATGTTCAGGAGATCATCAGGGTCGCGAAGGAGTCCGGCGCAGACGCGATCTACCCCGGTTACGGCTTCCTCTCCGAGAACCCGGAGCTGGCCGACGCCGCGCGCGCCGCGGGCATCGCGTTCATCGGCCCGCGCGCCGAGGTGCTCGAGATGGCCGGCAACAAGGTGACGGCGAAGGAGCACGCGATCGCCGCGGGCGTCCCCGTCCTCAAGTCCACCCCGCCGTCGCGCGACATCGACGAGCTCCTCGCGGGAGCGGAGGCGATCGGGTTCCCGATCTTCGCCAAGGCGGTCGCCGGCGGCGGCGGCCGCGGCATGCGCCGGGTCGCCCGCCAGGAGGACCTGCGCGCGGCGCTGGAGGAGGCGATGCGTGAGGCCGACAGCGCGTTCGGCGACGCCACGATGTTCCTGGAGCAGGCCGTCCTCCGCCCGCGTCACATCGAGGTGCAGATCCTCGCGGACGGCGCGGGCGACACCATCCACCTGTTCGAGCGCGACTGCTCGGTGCAGCGCCGCCACCAGAAGGTGGTCGAGATCGCGCCGGCGCCGAACCTCTCCGACGAGATCCGCCAGTCGCTGTACCGGGACGCGATCGCCTTCGCCAAGTCGATCGGCTACGAGAACGCGGGCACCGTCGAGTTCCTGCTCGACACCGCGGGGGAGCGCGCCGGCCAGCACGTGTTCATCGAGATGAACCCGCGCATCCAGGTCGAGCACACGGTCACCGAGGAGATCACCGACGTCGACCTGGTGCAGTCGCAGATCCGGATCGCGGCCGGTGAGAGCCTCGCCGACCTCGGCCTCAGCCAGGACACCGTGCAGATGCGCGGCGCCGCCCTGCAGTGCCGCATCACCACGGAGGACCCGACCGCCGGCTTCCGCCCCGACACCGGCAAGATCACGACCTACCGCTCGCCGGGCGGTGCCGGCATCCGCCTCGACGGCGGCACGATCAACCCGGGCGCCCAGATCAGCCCGCACTTCGACTCCATGCTCGCCAAGCTCATCACGCGCGGCCGCGACTTCCCGGCCGCCGTGCTGCGCGCCAGGCGCGCGCTGGCCGAGTTCCGCGTGCGCGGCGTCGCCACGAACATCCCGTTCCTGCAGGCGGTCATGGAGGACCCGGACTTCATCGCGGGCAACGTCTCCACCTCCTTCATCGAGGAGCGGCCGGAGCTGTTCAAGGGCCGCGCCTCCAAGGACCGCGGCACCAAGGTGCTCAACTGGCTGGCCGACGTCACGGTCAACCAGCCGAACGGCCCGCGTCCGGAGGTCGCCGACCCGGTGGAGAAGCTCCCGCGCGTCGACCTGAGCGTGCCGGCCCCTGCGGGCTCCCGCCAGAAGCTGCTCGAGCTCGGCCCGAAGGGCTTCGCCGACGCGCTCCGGGCCCAGACCGCGCTCGCGGTCACCGAGACCACCTTCCGCGACGCGCACCAGTCGCTGCTCGCGACCCGCGTGCGCACCAAGGACCTCCTGGCGGTCGCCCCGTACGTCGCCCGCCTCACCCCCGAGCTGCTCTCGGTGGAGGCCTGGGGCGGTGCGACCTACGACGTCGCCCTCCGCTTCCTCGGCGAGGACCCGTGGGAGCGACTGGCGAGCCTGCGCGAGGCGCTGCCGAACATCAACATCCAGATGCTGCTGCGCGGCCGCAACACCGTCGGCTACACCCCGTACCCGACGCAGGTGACCGACGCGTTCGTGCGCGAGGCCGCGGCAACCGGCGTCGACATCTTCCGGATCTTCGACGCCCTCAACGACGTCTCGCAGATGCGCCCGGCGATCGAGTCGGTGCTCGCCACCGGCTCGGCCGTCGCCGAGGTCGCGGTCTGCTACACCGGCGACCTGCTCGACCCGGCCGAGGACCTCTACACGCTCGACTACTACCTCCGCCTCGCGGAGCAGATCGTCGAGTCGGGTGCGCACATCCTCGCGATCAAGGACATGGCCGGCCTGCTGCGCCCGACCGCCGCCGAGAAGCTGGTGGCGGCGTTCCGCGAGCGGTTCGACCTCCCGGTGCACGTGCACACCCACGACACCCCGGGCGGCCAGCTCGCGACGCTGCTCGCGGCGTCGCGCGCCGGGGCCGACGCGGTCGACGTGGCGAGCGCCCCGATGGCCGGCACCACGAGCCAGCCGAGCGCCTCCGCCCTGGTCGCGGCCCTCGCCCACACCGAGCGCGACACCGGCATCTCGCTGTCCGCGGTCGAGGACCTCGAGCCGTACTGGGAGGCCGTGCGCCAGGTCTACCGGCCGTTCGAGTCCGGTCTGCCCGGCCCCACGGGCCGCGTCTACAAGCACGAGATCCCCGGCGGCCAGCTCTCCAACCTGCGTCAGCAGGCCAAGGCGCTGGGCCTCGCGGAGGACTTCGAGCTGGTCGAGGACATGTACGCCGCGGCGAACCGGATCCTGGGCCGCATCCCCAAGGTCACGCCGTCGTCGAAGGTGGTCGGCGACCTCGCCCTCCACCTGGCGGCCGTGCGGGCGGACCCGGACGACTTCGCCGAGAACCCGCAGAACTACGACATCCCCGACTCGGTCGTCGGCTTCATGGCCGGCGAGCTGGGCGAGCTGCCCGGCGGCTGGCCGGAGCCGTTCCGCACCAAGGTGCTGGCGGGCAAGACCATCAAGGTCGGCGTCGAGGACCTTCCGGCCGCCGACGCGGAGGCGCTGCTGGGCTCCAGCGCCGAGCGCCGGGCGACGCTCAACCGCCTGCTCTTCCCGGCGCCCACGCGCATCTACGAGCAGATCCGGGAGCTCTTCGGGGACCTGTCGGTGGTCGACTCGGTCGACTACCTCTACGGGCTCTCCCCGGTCGAGGAGCACGTCATCGAGTTCAGCAAGGGCGTGCGGCTCTACATCGGCCTGGAGGCCATCGGCGAGGCCGACGACAAGGGCATGCGCACGGTCATGACCACGCTCAACGGCCAGCTCCGGCCGGTGTTCGTGCGCGACCGCAGCATCGTGGTCGAGACGAAGGCGGCCGAGAAGGCCGACTCCGCCAAGCCCGGTCACGTGGCCGCGCCGTTCTCGGGCGTCGTGACCCTGCACGTGGTGCCGGGCGACACCGTCGCCGCCGGCCAGGCGGTCGCGTCGATCGAGGCCATGAAGATGGAGGCCGCGATCACCGCGCCGGTCGCCGGCACGATCGAGCGCCTCGCCATCCCGAAGACCCAGCAGGTGGACGCGGGCGACCTCCTGGTCGTCGTCGCCCCCGCCTGACGGGCGCCGCCCGCAGCGCTCCCCGCAGCGGCGGGGAGCGCTGCGGCGCGTCCGCCCGCTGGCGTCGTGGGCGGGGCCGCCCGATAAACTGTCGCAGTGCCGCCGTCGCGCGGTCAGAAGGAGTGCAAGCGTGGCAGACAAGCCGGAGGAGCCGGAACGCGGCGACCTCGCGCCGCGGGACCAGGAGCCGACGTTCAGGCCGTCCCCGCTCGAGATCGACACGAAGCTGAGCATCGCCGTCGACCTGCCTCCCGTGCCTCCGCAGGAGGTCCCGGAGGACGAGGCCGCCGTCGCGATCGACGAGGTCCCTGTCGACCCGGGTTTCGTCGCATCGCCGACCGAGCCGACAACGACCTCCGTCGCCATCGTCGCCTCGCGGCTCGCGACGGGTCCGACCGTGACGCAGGAGAGCCCGTCCGCCGACGGCGGCGCGGCGCTGCCCGACCGCGACACGCACGACGCGTTCGCGCAGTCCCGCCGCGAACGGCTGCGCGGCGAGCACTCGCCTCAGCCGGAGCCCGCGGCGATGCTGACTGCCGACCGGCTGCTGGAGGTCAACCGCAAGACCCGACCCGGCCCGGAGGGACCGTGGCAGCGCTTCGTCTACAACGTCACGTTCCGCACGGTGAACCTCGGCGACTCCGCCAAGGTGCGCGCCCGCAAGGAGCTCGACCACCGCATCCAGAAGCAGTTCGAGGGCGGCACGCGCTTCGTCCCGGTGCTCACCCGCAAGGGCGGCGTCGGCAAGACCACCATCACGACCCTGCTCGGGATGGCGCTGGCCTCCGCGCGAGAGGACCGCATCATCGCGGTCGACGCCAACCCCGACCGCGGCACCCTGTCCGAGCGCGTGCCCAAGCAGACCCGAGCCACCGTGCGCGACGTCGTCCACAAAGCCGCCAGCATCGGCGGCTTCACCGACTTCTCGGCGCTCGTCTCGCGCGATGAGACCCGGCTCGACATCCTCGCGTCCGACACCGACCCGCTGCTGTCGGAGGCCTTCGACGAGAACGACTACAACGTGGTCGCCGATCTCGCCGCCCGGTTCTACTCGATCGTGCTGACCGACTGCGGCACCGGCATCGTCCACTCGGTGATGCGTGCCACCCTGCAGCGCGCCGACGAGCTCGTGATCGTCTCCGGCGGCAGCGTCGACGAGGCGCGGCTCGCGTCGGAGACGCTCACCTGGCTGGAGGCGAACGGCTACACGGACCTGGTCCGCAACGCGGTCGTGGCGCTCAACACCGCCACGCACGCGACGAACCTGGTGAAGCTCGAGGAGATCGAGTCGCACTTCCGCTCGCGGGTGCGCGAGATCGTCCGCATCCCGTACGACCCGCAGCTCGCCGCCGGCTCCGTGGTCTCCTGGAAGGACCTCAAGCCCCTGACCAAGCTGTCCGCCCGGGCGCTCGCCGCGCTCGTGGTGGAGGGCCTGCCCGCCGAGCGCGACTGATCCCGCTCCCGTCGACCCCGCGCATCCCGCGCCCGAGGAGATCCCTGTGACCGAACGTCAGATCCGCCTGTTCGGCGACCCCGTCCTGAAGACCCCGTCTGAGCCGGTCCGCGAGATCGATGAGGGCGTCCGCGGCCTCGTCGAGGACCTGATCGACAGCGTGGTCCCGCCCGGGCGCGCGGGCGTCGCCGCCCCGCAGATCGGCGTCGGCCTCCGGGCGTTCAGCTACAACGTGGACGGCGAGGTCGGCTACATCATCAACCCCGAGCTGGTGGAGGTCTCCGGCGAGCCCGAGCTCGTCGACGAGGGCTGCCTCTCGGTGCCCGGCCTGTGGTTCAAGACCGCGCGCTACCCGTTCGCACGGGTGCGCGGGATCGACCTGGACGGCAACGAGATCGAGCTCTCCGGCACCGGCGTGATGGCGCAGGCGCTGCAGCACGAGACCGACCACCTCGACGGCCGGCTCTACCTGGACCGTCTCGACAAGGACACCCGGCGCGAGGCGATGCGGCAGGTGCGGGAAAGCGACTGGTTCTGATTCCGTAGACTCGCCTGTATGGACATTGCAGTCACCGGAGGATCGGGCAAGCTCGGACGCACAGTCGTCCGCGAACTACGCGCGGCGGGTCACACCGTCATCAACCTGGACGCGACGGGGGAGCGCGGCCCCGGCTTCGTGCGCGTCGACCTGACCGACTACGGTCAGACGGTCGACGCCATCATGGGCGTCGACGACAAGCACGACGGCTTCGACGCGATCGTGCACCTGGCCGCCATCCCGGCGCCGGGCATCCTGAGCGACGTCGAGACGTTCCACAACAACATCCGGGTCACCTACAACGTCTTCCAGGCCGCGCGCCGGGCCGGCATCCGCAACGTTGTCTACGCCTCCAGCGAGACTGTGCTCGGCCTCCCGTTCGACGTGCCGCCGCCCTACATCCCGGTGGACGAGGACTACCCGGCCCGCCCCGAGTCCACCTACTCGCTGGTCAAGCACCTCGAGGAGCAGATGGCGATCGAACTCGTGCGCTGGGACCCGTCGCTCAAGATCGTCGCGCTGCGCTTCTCCAACGTGATGGAGCCCGCCGACTACGCGGCCTTCCCGTCGTACGACGCCGACCCGCGTGGACGCAAGTGGAACCTGTGGGGCTACATCGACGCCCGCGATGGCGCCCAGGCCATCCAGAAGGCCCTGGAGTGGGACGCCACCGGCTTCGACCGCTTCATCATCGCCGCGGCGGACACGGTGATGAGCCGGACGAACGCGGAACTGGTCGCCGAGGTCTTCCCCGGCGTCCCGCTCAAGCGCGACGACCTCGACGACAACGAGACGCTCCTGTCGATCGACAAGGCGCGCCGCCTCCTCGGCTACGACCCCCAGCACTCCTGGCGCGACGAGGTCTGACGCACGATCCAAACGAGCCGAGGGGCACGTCGTTGTCACTTCCGACGTCGGAAAGTGACAACGACGTGCCCCTCGGTGGTGGCGGAGACGCTCAGTGCGCGAGGGAGATTCCCTGCGTGCTGGGGTTGTCGCTGTAGACGCCGTCGATCACGTCGGCGAAGTCGGACAGGATCACGTTGCGCTTGATGCTGAGCTTGGGCGTGAGGTGGCCGCTGGCCTCCGTGAGCTCCGTGGCGAGGATGACGAACTTGCGGATGCTCTCGGCGCGCGAGACGCCGTGGTTCGCCGCGTCGATAGCGCGCTGGATCTCGGCGTTCACCGCGGGGTTCACCGACGCCTCGGCGAGCGTCATGTCCTTGTCCTCGCCGTTGTTCGCCAGCCAGGTCGGCAGCATCTCGGTGTCGAGCGTCACCAGGGCGGCGATGAACGGCTTCTGGTCGCCGACGACCACCACCTGGCCGACCAGCGGGTTGGCGCGGATCGGGTCCTCCAGCGCCGCGGGGGAGACGTTCTTGCCGCCGGCCGTGACGATGATCTCCTTCTTGCGTCCGGTGATCGTCAGGTAGCCGTCGGCGTCGAACGAGCCGAGGTCGCCGGTGCGGAACCAGCCGTCGTCGAAGGCCGCGGCGGTCGCCTCGGGGTTCTTCCAGTACTCCTTGAAGACGTTGATGCCCCTGACCTCGATCTCGCCGTCCTCGACCAGGCGCAGGTCGACGCCGGGGAGCGCGGGGCCGACCGTGCCGATCTTGAACATGTCGGGCCGGTTGACCGTCGCGGGCGCCGTCGTCTCGGTGAGGCCGTAGCCCTCGAGGATCTTGATGCCGAGGCTGTGGAAGAAGTGGCCGAGGTGCGCGCCGAGCGGTGCGGAGCCGGAGACCGCGTACTTCACGCGGCCGCCCATCGCGGCACGCAGCTTGGAGTACACCAGCCGGTCGTAGACGGCGAACTTGAGCTTCAGCCCGAACGGCACAGAGCCGGCCTCGACGGCCTTCGAGTGCGCCACGGCCACCTCGGCCGCTGCGCGGAAGATCTTGCCGCGGCCGCCGGCCTCCGCCTTCTGCTCCGCCGAGTTGTAGACCTTCTCGAACACCCGCGGCACGGCGAGGAGGAAGGTCGGCTTGAAGCTGGCCAGCGCGGGCAGCAGCTGCTTGGTGTCGGCCTGGTGGCCGACCTTCACGCCCGCTGTGACGCAGAGCGCGGCGATGAACCGGGCGAAGACGTGGGCGGTCGTGATGAACAGCAGGGTGGAGGCGCCCTCCAGGACTTCGCCGAGCGCCTCGGCGGAGTTGCGCGACAGCTCCACGAAGTTGGCGTGGGTGAGCACGCAGCCCTTGGGGCGGCCGGTGGAGCCGGAGGTGTAGATCAGGGTGCCGATGTCCTCGCCGCGGGCCAGGTTCCTGCGGCGCTCGATCTCGGCGTCCGGCACGTCCGCGCCGCCGGCCACGAGCTTGTCCAGGTCGCCCAGGTGGAGCTGCCAGACGTTCTGGATGAGCGGGAGGTCGGGGTGCACCTCGTCGAACCGGGAGAACATCTCCGCGGTCTCCAGGATGACGGCCTTCGCCCCCGAGTCCGACATGTTCCACTGCACCTGCGCGGGCGAGGACGTCTCGTAGATCGGGACGAGCACGGCGCCGGCGAACCAGGCGGCGAAGTCGATCAGGGTCCACTCGTAGCGGGTCTTGCACATCAGGCCGATCATGTCGCCCGGCTCGATGCCCGCGGCGACCAGGCCCTTGGCCAGCGCGACGACCTGGCGGTGGAACTCCGCCGCGGTCACGTCCTTCCAGCCGGCGCCGTCCGGGATGCTGAACAGCGCCGCGTCCGGAGTCGCGGCGACCCGCTGCACGAGCAGGTCCGTCGCGTTGGCCTCCGGATCGGCGGGGACGACAACGGGCGTTTCGAACTGGTTCACGGTAACTCCCTCGGTACCGGGCGGACAGGTGACCGGGCCGAATCGCTCCGGCTCGCGGTGGTTGATTACACTCTAGATGGTGCGGCAGGGAGTGTCCCGTGACGGCCCCGGACCGCGCATCCCACTGACCCGCACCAACCCGGAAGGGGCCGCCTGTGCACGCCATCGGAATCGACATCGGCGGGACCAAGATCGCCGGAGCGGTCGTCGACGAGTTCGGAGCGATCGTCCGCGAGGACCGCGTGCCGACCGACGCGTCCCGCCCGGAGGAGATCGAGAACGCCGTCGTCGCCATGATCGAGCGGCTCTCGGACGGCCCGGAGCGGATCGCGGGCGCGGGCGTCGCGGCGGCCGGCTTCATCGACGCGGCGCAGTCCACCGTGTACTACGCGCCGAACATCAACTGGAGGCACGAGCCCTTCCGCGAGAAGCTCGAAGCGCGCATCGACCTCCCGGTCATCATCGAGAACGACGCCAACGCGGCGGGCTGGGCGGAGTTCCGCTACGGGGCGGGCCGGCTGGTCAGCGACATGGTCGTCCTGACCATCGGCACCGGCGTGGGCGGCGCGATCGTCAGCAACGACCGGCTGTTCCGCGGCGGGTTCGGCGCGGGGGCCGAGATCGGCCACATGCGCGTCGTCCCCGGCGGCCTGCCGTGCGGCTGCGGCGCGCACGGCTGCATCGAGCAGTACGGCTCGGGCCGCGCGCTGCAGCGGATGGCCAACGAGCTCGCCGACGCCGGCGGCATCGGGCAGGCGCTCGCGGACGTGCGCAGCCGCACCGGCGAGCTGGCCGGGACCGACATCTCCGCGCTGATCCTGGCGGGCGACCCGGGCGCGCTGGCCGCGCTCCGCCAGCTCGGCGACTGGCTCGGCCAGGCCTGCGCGAGCCTCGGCGCCGTCCTCGACCCGCAGCTGTTCGTGTTCGGCGGCGGTGTCGCCCAGGCGGGCGAGCTGCTGCTGGAGCCGATCCGTCAGGCGTACCTGGAGAACCTGCCGGCGCGCGGCTTCCACCCCGAGCCGGAGTTCAAGATCGCGGAGCTCGTCAACGACGCCGGGGTGGTCGGCGCGGCCGATCTGGCTCGCCTGCACGCCGCGCTCTGAGCCGGTCCTCCCACTGCGCCGGTCCTCCCACTGCGCCGGTCCTCCCACTGGGCGGGGCGGGGCAGTAGGCTTTCGATCGATGTTCTACTGGCTGATGAAGAACCTGATCGCGGGGCCATTGCTCCGCGGCGTCTTCCGTCCCTGGGTCGTCGGGCTCGACAACGTGCCGGCGAACGGCGCGGTCATCCTCGCCAGCAACCACCTGTCGTTCATCGACTCGATCTTCCTGCCGATCGTCGTCGACCGGCACGTGTCGTTCCTCGCCAAGAGCGACTACTTCACCCGGCGCGGCCTGAAGGGCTGGGCGACCAGGGCGTTCATGAACGGCACCGGCCAGCTCCCCATCGACCGGTCGGGAGGCAAGGCGTCCGAGGCGTCGCTCAACACCGGGCTCGCGGTGCTGGCGCGCGGGGAGATCCTGGGCATCTACCCGGAGGGCACCCGCAGTCCCGACGGCAAGCTCTACCGCGGGCGCACCGGTGTCGCGCGCATGATCCTGGAGGCCGGGGTCCCGGTGGTCCCCGTGGCGATGATCGACACGGCCGAGATCATGCCGATCGGCAAGCGGCTGCCGCGGATCGGCCGGATCGGCATCATCATCGGCGAGCCGCTCGACTTCTCCCGGTTCGAGGGGATGGAGGGCGACCGCTTCATCCTCCGCTCGGTCACCGACGAGATCATGTACGCGCTGCACGGCCTGGGCGCCCAGGAGTACGTCGACGTCTACGCCAGCACGGTCAAGGAGAAGCGCGCGGAGCTCTCCGCCGGTGCGGCCCCGTCCGCGCCGGCCGCGGTCCCGTCACAATCTGCTGCAGCGACTCCGGAGGCCCGCCCGGCGCGATAGGCTCGGTTATCCCAATCCACCCGACCGAGCGGAACCAGAACAGTGCTGCAGACCACAGATCCCGTCGTGAAAGCTGACGACTCCGTGATCGAGGGCCTGGACTATTGGCGCACGCTCCCGATCAAGCAGCAGCCGCAGTGGCCGGACGCGGAGGCCGCAGCAGCGGCGTCCGCGGAGATCGCGACCCTGCCCCCGCTGGTGTTCGCCGGCGAGGTGGACCAGCTGCGTACGCGGCTGGCGCGCGCTGCGCAGGGCAAGGCGTTCCTGCTCCAGGGCGGCGACTGCGCCGAGACGTTCGCGGGAGCGACGGCCGACCAGATCCGCAACCGTGTCAAGACGGTGCTGCAGATGGCCGTCGTGCTCACCTACGGCGCGTCCGTCCCCGTCATCAAGATGGGCCGGATGGCCGGGCAGTTCGCGAAGCCCCGCTCCAGCGACACCGAGACCCGCGGCGGCGTGACGCTGCCGGCGTACCGCGGCGACATCGTCAACGGGTACGACTTCACCCCGGAGTCCCGCGCGGCCGACCCGCGCCGGCTGGTCCAGGGCTACCACACCGCGGCCTCCACGCTGAACCTGATCCGCGCGTTCACGCAGGGCGGGTTCGCCGACCTGCGCGAGGTGCACAGCTGGAACCGGGGCTTCGCCGCCAACCCGGCCAACCAGCGCTACGAGGGTCTCGCCCGCGAAATCGACCGCGCGATCAAGTTCATGGAGGCCGCCGGCGCAGACTTCGACGAGCTCACGCGCGTCGAGTTCTACAGCAGCCACGAAGCGCTGCTGATGGACTACGAGCGCCCGATGACCCGGATCGACTCGCGCACCGGCACGCCCTACAACACGTCGGCGCACTTCGTCTGGATCGGGGAGCGCACCCGCGACCTCGACGGCGCGCACGTCGACTTCCTGTCCCGCGTCCGCAACCCGATCGGCGTCAAGCTCGGCCCGACGACGTCGGCCGACGACATGCGCCGCCTGATCGACGCGCTCGACCCGGAGCGCGAGCCCGGCCGGCTGACCTTCATCACCCGCATGGGCGCCGGCAAGATCCGCGACGCGCTCCCGCCGCTGCTGGAGGCCGTCAAGCGCTCCGACGCCAACCCGCTGTGGGTCACCGATCCGATGCACGGCAACGGGCTGACCACGCCGAACGGCTACAAGACGCGCCGCTTCGACGACGTCGTGGACGAGGTCAAGGGCTTCTTCGAGGCGCACCGCGCCGCGGGGACGAACCCGGGCGGCATCCACGTCGAGCTCACCGGCGACGACGTC
This sequence comes from Leifsonia sp. Soil_N53, assembly GCF_057655165.1. Lineage (NCBI taxonomy): Bacteria > Bacillati > Actinomycetota > Actinomycetes > Micrococcales > Microbacteriaceae > Leifsonia > Leifsonia sp. Soil_N53. The sequence continues at coordinate 23,685 of NZ_JBDGMM010000055.1, read as the reverse complement.
ACCGAGTGCCTGGGCGGCTCGGAGCACATCGACGAGGAGACCCTCGCGACGCGCTACGAGTCGCTGTGCGACCCGCGGCTCAACCACATGCAGTCCCTGGAGCTGGCCTTCCTGGTCGCCGAGGAGCTCAGCCAGGCCTGACTCCCGCACGCACACGACCCCGAGGGGCACGTCGTTGTCACTTTTCCGCCCGAGAAGTGACAACGACGTGCCCCTCGATCGTGCGTGGGGGGAGTGCGCGGGATCCGGGGTCAGAAGCCGGCGAAGTTCACGGTGACGGTGGAGCCCTTGGGCGCCTGGGTGCCGGCGTCGGGCGAGATCTTCGAGACGACGAAGCCCGCGGGCAGCAGGTCGGCGGCCGGACTGTACTTGAGCTGGAAGCCCGCGTCGGTGAGCGCCTTCTTGGCCTTGTCCCACGTCTGGCCGACCACGTCGGGCACCGGCACCGGCTGCGGGCCGCGCGACGTCTCCAGCGCGAGCGTGTCGCCCGGGCGCACCGGCTGGCTCTGCGGCTGGGCCGAGATGACGTCGTCCTTGTCGATCGTGTCGCTGTAGCTCTGCGGGCCCGCGGTGGCGTGCAGGCCGACCTTCTCGAGTGCGGCCGTCGCGGCCGAGACCGACTTGCCCGCGACGTCCGGGATGGGTCCCACCGAGACGACGAGGTTCACCGCCGCCGCCTGGAAGTAGTCGCCGCCTCCGGAGATGTCGCTGCCGTCCGAGGCGCGCGACGCCGAGATGACCGTGTTCGCCGGGACCTTGGCGTCGAACTGCTGGGCGACATCGCCGACCTTCGCCCCTGTGGCCGTGATCGAGGACTTCGCCGCGTCCACGTTCTGCCCCGCGAGCGGCGGGATCTTCACGGGCTTCGGGCCCTGCGAGACGCGGATCGTCACGGTGCTGCCGCGGTTGGCCGACGCGCCGCCCTTCGGATCGGTGCTGGAGACCTGCCCGGCGGGCACGGTGACGCTGTACTCCTGCGCCTGAGCCGTCTTGAAGCCGAGGTTCGTCAGCGTCGTGACGGCCGCCGCCGGCGCCTGCGCGACGACGTTCGGGACCGTCACGAACGATCCGGGACCCGAGCCGAAGTACCAGCCGGTGCCGCCGGCGACGGCGGCGAGCAGGAGGACCAGCGCGAACAGCCACCAGCCCTTGCCGCGCCGGCGGCGGGCGGCCAAGGTCAGGGTGTCCGTCGCCGTCGGCGAGCTGGACGCGACCTGCTGCCGGATGGCCGGGTTGATGATCTGGGTGTCGCCGTCGGCGATGTCGAACGCGGGAGGCAGCACCATCGTCGGCTGCATCACGGCGTCGCCGCGGATCGACTTCTCGGCCTCGAGGAGCCGGTCGAGCATCTCGCGGGCGTCGGAGGGCCGGCGGTCCGGGTCCTTCTCGGTCGCCCACAGCACGAGCTCGTCCAGCTCCGGCGGCACGGCCGGGTTGACGCTGCTCGGCGCCGGGACCGGGTCGTTCGCGTGCTGGTAGGCGATCTGCATCGGCTGCTCGCCGTGGAACGGCTGCGTGCCGGTGAGCATCTCGTACATCATGATGCCGAGCGCGTAGATGTCGCTGCGGGCGTCGGCGACGCCGCGGGTGACGAGCTCGGGGGAGAGGTAGGCGATCGTGCCCAGCAGCGCCTGGCCGGTCGCGGTGTTGGCGCTCGCGGCGCGCGCGAGGCCGAAGTCGCCGATCTTGATGCGGCCGTCATCGGCCAGGAGGACGTTCTCCGGCTTGAGGTCGCGGTGCACGATGCCGGCCTTGTGCGCGGCGGCGAGGCCGCTGAGCACGGCCTCCATGATGTCGATGGTCTGCTCGGGCGTCAGCTTGCCGTAGTCCTTGAGCAGGTCGCGCAGGGTGATGCCGGGGAGGTACTCCATGACCAGGTAGGCCATGTCGGAGTCCTGGCCCTGGTCGAACACGTTCACCACGTTGGGGTGGGCGAGCCGGGCGGCCGAGCGGGCCTCCTGCACGAAGCGGCTCTTGAAGGTGCTGTCGTCGGCGAGGTGGCCGTGCATGACCTTGATCGCGACGCGTCGTTCGAGGCGCAGGTCGGTGGCGAGGTACACCGTCGCCATGCCGCCCCGGGCGATCCGCGAGCGCACCTGATAGCGGCCGTCGATGAGACGTCCGATCATCGGGTCTGTCTGGCTCGTGGTCACGGATCGAGTCTAGGGAACGGAGCCGCCGCGAACCCTGCAAAACACCGGTGTGCGGCGGGGCTGTGACCCGGCTGTGACCTTCCGGCGGCCGGGCCGCTCAGCCGAGCTGCGCCAGCCACGCGCGTGCCGAGGCCTCCCACTTGGCGTAGGCGTCCGGATGGGCCGAGATCTGCACCGCCTGAGCGGCCTGCGTGACCGTCATCGACGTCCAGCCCGGGATGTCGAGGAGGCCGCGCGTGTGGCCTCGGTTGGGGTTGCCAGCCCCGCCGAAGAACGCGAGGGTTGCGCGGGTCGGATCGAGGACCTGGTCCGGCGTGCCCCAGCCCGTGCTCGGGCGCTGCTGGAAGAGGCCGAGGGAGTCGCGGTCGCCGTAGCGCACGTTCCTCAGCCCGGACTCCTGCGCGGCGGCGGCCAGCGCGATCACGATGCCCTGGGCCGGGACGCCCTCCTGGCGGCCGATGCGGACGATGAGCTGCGCGTTGGCCCGCATCTCGTCGGTGAGCGCGACGACCTGGCCGGGCTGGATGACGGGGGCCGGCGCGGGAGCCGGCGCGGCGACGACCGGCGCGGGGGCCGGGGTCGGCTTGTTCAGCGAGGCCGTCGTCATGCCGGGGATCGCGAGCTTCTGGCCGGGGTAGATGATGCTGGCGCCGCTCAGGCCGTTGGCGGCGAGGACGGCGGCGGTGCGGAGCCCGAACCGGGCGGCGATGCCGCTGACGGTGTCACCGCGCGCCACGGTGTAGCTGGTGGCGCCCGGGGGCACCGGCGCGGGGGCGGGAGCGGCCGGAGCGGGCGCCGCCACGGGCTTCGGCGCTCCGCTGAGCGCAAGTACCTGCCCCGGGAAGATCAGGCTCTTCCAGCTCAGCCCGTTGAGCGCGAGCACGGCGGCCGTCGACAGCCCGAACCGCGCCGCGATGGCGGAGACCGTATCGCCGGTCTGCACCCGGTAACTGGCGGGAGCCGCCGCCACCGCCAGCTCGCCGGGGGAGGTCGTCGTCGTCGCCGCGCTTCCGCGGATCGTGTCGCGCGGGCCGGTGTCGCTCTTCCCGCCGGCCTCGCTCTTCTCCGGGGCGTGCTCCAGCCCTGCGCCGGTCGCGGCCTGCGCGGGCGTCAGGAGGTTGAGCGTCACCGCGATCGAGCCGGCGATCGCGATCGGCACCGTGCCCAGCACGCGGCGGTTGGTGCTCTCGCTCAGCGACATGGTCGACCCCCTTCTGAGTGGCAAAGCCGTTCCCACGCTGTCACAGCCTGAGTAAGGAGTCAACCAGCGTGACGCGTGTGACAACAGTTAACATAACCGTAACATTCGCCCGATCGTGTGAACTCCCGCCGGACGTGGCACGCTTGTCTCTGTGAACGAGCAGGTCCAGGCCACAGAGTGGCTCACCATCCCCGACCTCGTGGAGCAGCTCGGGCTCGGCGTCAGCCGCGTCCGCCGCCTCATCGAGGACCGTCATCTCGCCGCGAAGCGCATCGACGGTGTCCTGAAGGTCCCCGCCGTGTTCCTGCGCGACGGGGAGCCGCTCGGCGAGCTGCACGGCACGCTCGTCGTGCTGGCCGACAACGGCTTCGACGACGACGAGGCGGTCGACTGGCTGCTGACCGAGGAGGACAGCCTCGGCATCGCCCCGATCGAGGCGCTGCGCGCCGGCCGCAAGGCCGAGGTGCGCCGCATCGCCCAAGCTCTGGCCTGACGGCTCTGTGCTGACGGCTCTGGCCTGACCGCGGACCGGTCGGGCCGCCCGCTCAGGAGGCCCGGCGGGTGACCGTCACCGCGAGCTCGCGCAGCTGAGCGCGCGCGGCCGGGCCGATCGGCGCATCGTCGAGCGCATCGATGGCGCGCGCGACGTTGTCCGCGATCATGCGCTCCACCTTGTCGACAGCGCCGGAGTCGCGGATCGTCATCTGGAGGGTCTGGATCTGCTGCGGCGTCAGGTCCGGGTCGCCGAGCAGCTCGTCCAGCGTCGACCGCGCGCCCGCCGGGATCGCCTGGCGGGTGAGCGCGATGAGGACCGTCCGCTTGCCCTCCCGCAGGTCGTCGCCGCTCGGCTTGCCGGTGACGTCCGCGTCGCCGAAGACGCCGAGCAGGTCGTCCCTGAGCTGGTAGGCGATGCCGAGCGGGAGGCCGAAGCGGCGCAGCGCGTCGAGCTGGCCGACCGTGGCGCCGGCGAGGCTGGCGCCGATCAGCAGCGGCGACTCGATCGAGTACTTGGCCGACTTGTAGACGATGACGCGCTCGGCCCTGGCCAGCTGGTCGGCGTCGGGCCGGCCGGCCCAGCCGATCTCCTCGAAGATGTCGAGGTACTGGCCGGCGGTGACGTCCAGGCGCATCCGGTTGAACTCGGCGCGCGCCGACCGCCGGGCCGACGCGCTGACGGTCTGGGTGAGGCCCTCGTCGAACAGCTCGTCGCTGAGGATGAGCAGGTAGTCGCCGAGCAGGGTCGCCGCGCCGGTGCCGAAGGCGGAGGCGGAGCCCTGCCAGCCCTCCTGGTCGTGCAGCCGCTCGAAACGGCGGTGCGCCGACGGCGCTCCGCGGCGCGTGTCGGAGTTGTCGATGAGGTCGTCGTGCACGAGTGCGGCGGCGTGGAACAGCTCGAGAGCCGAGGCGACGGAGACGACCGCGTCGAGCGGGCCGCCCGCGGTCACCCCCGCGTCATCGCCCGGCTCGTCGCCCGCCGTCCGGACCGCTTGCCAGCCCCAGAAGCAGAACAGCGCCCTGAAGCGCTTGCCGCCGCTGAGAAAATCCCTCGAAAAAGCCGCGATCGGGGCGAGTTCGTCGGCGATGGAGACGAGAATGGATGCACGTGCATCGAAGAATCCATCGATTCTTGACTGGATGAGGTCGGCGAATCGGATGCTTTCGGACACACGTATAGCCTAGTCAGAGTGGTGCGGCTACAATCGGCCACACAACGCCTAGAACCCGCTAGAAAGAGGGGGATCCGGATGCCGCTTTCAGAACATGAGCAGCGCCTCCTCGAAGAGATGGAACGCAGTCTCTACCAGAACGACGCGGACTTCGTAGCGAAGGTCGGAGGCAAGCGGGCTCGCCCCGCCTACCGCTCGATCGTCCTCGGTGTGCTCGTCGCGGTCATCGGCGTCGGAGTCCTGGTGACCGGCGTCTTCGTCCAACTCCCCATCGTCGGGATCCTCGGATTCGTGGTGATGTTCGGCGGCGTGCTCCTGGCGATAGCCCCGGGCAAACGCGTGGCGATCGACCCCGACGCAGCCGCTTCCGGCTCGTCCAGCAAGCCGACCCGTGGCCAGCCCGGTTTCATGGACCGGATGAACGACCGCTGGGACAAGCGGCAGGACGGGCAGAGCTAGCCCCTCCACCGCACCCCACACCGCACCACACCCTTCGGGCCGATCTTCGGATCGGCCCTTTTTTCGTGCCCGGACACTCCACGGCGGTGCTTTCGCCCTCCATTTCCCTCCACCGGCTTCTGCCGCGTATTTCCGGGCCTGAAACACCCCTAAACGGGGCAAAATTCCCGATTGTGCTGATTTTGTGGATGAGAGTGGAGTAAAGTGGAGGCACACCGCAACCGTGGCCGGGAGAGTGGGGGTGGCACCGATGTTCCTCGGCACCTATGCCCCCAAGCTGGACGACAAGGGGCGCATCATCCTGCCGGCCAAATTCCGGGATGAGCTCGCGTCCGGTCTGGTCCTCACCCGTGGTCAGGAGCACTGCGTCTACGTCTTCTCGCAGCGTGAGTTCGAATCGCTGCACGAGAAGATCCGCCAGGCGCCGGTGACCAGCAAGCAGGCCCGCGACTACCTGCGCGTCTTCCTCTCGGGGGCGAGCGCGGAGGTCCCGGACAAGCAGAACCGGGTCACCATCCCGACCCCGCTGCGGTCGTACGCGGGTCTCGACAGGGACCTGGTCGTGATCGGTGCGGGCAGCCGCGCCGAGATCTGGGACGCCGAGGCCTGGGAGACCTACCTCGCCGAGCAGGAGGCAGCATTCGCGAACACGGAGGAGGAGGTGATCCCGGGATTGTTCTAGCGCCTGGCGCCGGACTCCCAGCCATACGCCCTGACACCACTTCCCCGGTGGCAGGTCGGAATGGATGGGGATCCGGCTCCAGGAGCCGATCCTCCCGGGTGCGGACATGACAGACGACATCCACACCCCCGTCCTCCTCGAACGCTGCATCGAGCTGCTCGGCCCCGCGCTGCAGAAGCCGGGCGCCGTCTTCGTGGACGCGACGCTCGGCATGGGCGGCCACTCGGCCGGCGTGCTGGAGCGCTTCCCCGACGCCGTCCTGGTCGGCCTCGACCGCGACCAGGAGGCGCTGGCCATCGCCGGCGCCCGGCTCGCGCGCTTCGGAGACCGCGTGCACCTCGTCCACACCGTGTACGACGGCATCCGCGACGCGCTCGACGGTCTCGGCATCGACGAGATCGACGGCATCCTCTTCGACCTCGGCGTCTCGTCCCTCCAGCTCGACCGGGTCGAGCGCGGATTCTCGTACTCCAAGGACGCTCCGCTCGACATGCGCATGGACGGCACCAGCGAGCTCACCGCAGAGGTCGTACTCGCCACCTACTCCGAGGCCGACCTGCGCCGCATCTTCCGCGACTACGGCGAGGAGAAGCTCGCCGCCCGCTACGCCCGCCGCATCGTCGAGGAGCGCCAGTCGGCGCCGATCGTCCGCTCGGGCCAGCTCGTCGACATCCTGCAGAAGGCCACGCCCGTCGCCGTGCAGCGGCAGGGGCATCCGGCCAAGCGCGTGTTCCAGGCGCTGCGCATCGAGGTGAACCAGGAGCTGGCGGTGCTCGAGCGCGCCATCCCGGCCGCGATCGACGCGCTGGCCGTAGGCGGCCGCATCGTCGTGGAGGCGTATCAGTCGCTGGAGGACCGCATCGTCAAGCGCGAGCTGCAGACGCGGTCGCGCTCCAGCGCGCCGGCAGGGCTTCCCGTCGAGCTTCCGGAGCACCGGCCGGAGCTGAAGCTCCTGATCCGGGGCGCCGAGCTGGCTGACGACGAGGAGAAGGCCGCGAACCCGAGGGCGACCCCGGTGCGCCTGCGCGCGGCCGAACGAGTGAGGAGGGGCTCGTGAGCAGCAACCCGATGGGAGCGGCCGTCCGCCGACGGCCGACCCTGACGTGGCACGCGCCGGCGGCGGCGACTGCGGCCACGGCGCCCGCGCTGGACCGCGTCCCGCTCCTCGACAGGCCCGAACAGCCTGCGCGCGAGCGCCGCTCGCACCTCGAGGTGGTGTCGACGCGCAGTCAGCGCCGGGCGCGCCCCCGCACGCTCTACGCGATCACCGCGGTGTCCTCCCTGCTCGTGATCGTGGTCGCGCAGCTGCTGCTCAGCATCGGCGTCTCCCAGGGCGCCTACCAGCTCAGCTCCCTGCAGACCCAGCAGACGCAGCTCCAGCGCAGCTACCAGGCCGCGTCGGAGGACCTCAACCGGCTCACGTCGCCGCAGAACCTCGCCGCCAACGCCAACGCGCTCGGCATGGTGAGCAACAGCAATCCTGCCTACCTGCGGCTCTCCGACGGGGCGGTCCTGGGTGCGCCGCTCGCGGCGACCGGGGCGGCGGGCACCGTGACGGGAGGCCAGGGCAACCTGGTCCCGAACTCGCAGCTGAACGGCGTGCCGCTCGTCGCGGCGGGGCAGACCGTGACCGGCGGCCCGGCCGCAGCGGGGGCGGGCGCCCAAGCTGGGAGTTCCACAACCCCGGGTGCGGCATCCACGCCTCCCGCCAAGCCGTCCGTACCGTTGCAGGGAGCGTTGCCGACACCGGTGACGCACTGACGACGGTTCGACGGGACGGGCGCTGGGCGTGATCAACAGGAAGATGCTCCGGAGGCGGACGGCCCTCACCGTCGTGGCCGTCGCGGCGTTCGTCGCCATCCTCGGCGGCAAGCTGGTCGACATCCAGGTGGTCCGCGCCGACGCCCTGCAACGGCAGTCGGTGGACGCCAAGGAGGACTCGAACACCCTCTACGGCAACCGGGGCGACATCGTCGACGCGAGCGGCAAGCTCCTGGCGACGACGATCTACACCTACACTGCGCAGGCCTCGCCGTCCGACGCGATCGCGGGCGGCCGGGACAAGATGGTGCAGGCCGCCGCCCAGATCGGCGCCATCACCGGGCAGGGTGGCGACGCGGTGGTCGCGCTGTTCGACGCAGCGCTGAAGGCGGACCCGAAGTCGAAGTACGTGCTGATCAAGTCGGGCATGGACGTCACCACGTTCGACAAGCTCGACAAGCTGCCGTATCCGTGGCTGACCTTCGGCAAGACCCAGGCGCGCAGCTATCCGAACGGCGCCGTGGCCGGCAACCTCCTCGGCTACGTGTCGCAGGCCGGCAACGGCGGCCTGGAGGAGAGCGAGAACGGCTGCCTCGCCGGCCGGAACGGCGTGGAGACCTACCAGCGCGGCGCCGACGGGGTCGCCATCCCCGGCAGCACGGTCGTGCAGAAGAAGGCCAAGGACGGCGGCACCCTGGAGCTCACCGTCGACAGCGACCTGCAGTGGTTCGCCGAGCAGACCCTCGCTCAGCAGGTCGGCGCGACCGGGTCGAAGTTCGGCTTCGTCACGGTGGCGGAGGCCAAGACCGGCAAGATCAAGGCGATCGCGCAGTGGCCCGCTCTCGACCCGAACAACATCGACGCCACCGACCCGTCGTACTGGCGGCTCCAGTCGCTGACCGACCCGCGCGAGCCGGGGTCGACCTTCAAGGCGCTCACGGCCGCGATGCTCATCGACCAGGGCAAGGCGACGCCGACCAGCCAGGTGCTGGCGCCCTACGAATGGAAGTCCGGCAACGGCGCGGACCTGCACGACTCGGGCTACCACGACCCGCTGCGGCTGACGCTGACCGGCGTGCTGATGATGTCGTCGAACACGGGCATGTCCCAGCTCGGCCAGCGGCTGAGCGACCAGACCCGCTACGACTACCTCAAGAAGTTCGGCATCGGCGACGACACCGGGCTGCCGTACCCCGGCGCGTCCTCCGGCATCCTGAACCCGGTGAAGGACTGGGACGACCAGACCAAGTACGCCACCATGTTCGGCCAGGGCGTCTCCACGACGCAGCTCCAGATGGTCAGCGCGTACCAGGCGCTCGCCAACGGCGGCACCCGGGTCCCGCTCACCATGGTCGAGGGCTGCAAGCAGGCGGACGGCACCGTCACCGACGTCCCGAAGCCCACCGCCGAGAAGGTCGTCTCCGCGAACGCGGCCAACACGACGCTCGGGATGATGGAGTCGGTGACGACCCAGGGCGAGCTCGCGAAGCAACTGCAGATCCCGGGCTACCGGGTCGCCGCCAAGACCGGAACGGCCCAGCAGCCGGACGGCAAGGGCGGCTATCTGCCGTCGTACTACGTGTCCGTGATGGGCGTCGCGCCGGTGGACGATCCGCAGTACGTCGTTTCGGTCAACCTGGGGTTCCCGACTACCATTACTTCGTCGGCTGCCGCGGCTCCGCTGTTCCACACGATCATGAGCCAGGTGCTGAAGACCTACCGGGTGAAGCCCTCGACGTCGAGCCCGGCCGATTACCCGCCGTACTACTGAACCCCGACCGAGACGCCGTCCGTGACCGTCTCCCGAACCAGAACCGCCTAGTGAAAGTGAGCCCCGTGACAGGACCGGCGCCCTCCTCCCTGCGCCCCGAGCATCCCGTCGCCCGCCCGCTCGCCCAGCTGGTCGCGGAGTTCGGGCTGGATGTCCGGGGAGACCTCGACGCCGTCGAGGTGACCGGGGCAGCCCTCGCGAGCTCGGCTGTCGAGCCGGGCGACCTGTACGTGGGTGTTCCGGGCAAGAACGTGCACGGCGCGAGCTTCGCCGCCGCCGCGGTCGAGGCCGGCGCGGTCGCCGTCCTCACCGACGCGGCGGGCGCCGAGCTCGCCGCCGACGCGGGCGTCCCCGTGATCGTGACACCGGACCCGCGTGCCGCGCTCGGCGCAGTGGCCGCCTGGGTCTACCGCACCGACGAGAACTCCGCCACGCTGTTCGGCGTCACCGGCACCAACGGCAAGACGAGCGTGGTCTACCTGCTCTACGCGATCCTCGGCCAGCTCGGCGTCGTGGCCGGGCTGTCCTCCACCGCGGAGCGCCGCATCGGCGAGCACGCGATCGCCAGCAAGCTGACCACCCCGGAGGCCAGCGAGCTGCACGCGCTGCTGGCCCGGATGCGCGAGGAGGGCGTGCGCGCCGTCGCACTCGAGGTCTCCGCCCAGGCGCTCAGCCGGCACCGCGTCGACGGCATCGAGTTCGACGTGGTGGGCTTCACCAATCTGAGCCACGACCACCTCGACGACTACGCCGCGATGGACGACTACTTCGCGGCCAAGCTGGAGCTCTTCCAGCCCGACCGCGCGCGCCGCGGCGTCGTCACGGTCGACTCCGAGTGGGGCCGTGCGCTGGTCGAGCAGTCCCGCATCCCGGTCTCCACGCTCGCGAGCGTGCCGGGTGTCGACGCCGACTGGACGCTCACCGTGCTGGAGGAGACGCTCTCCGAGACGGTGTTCGAGCTCGCCGGCCCCGACGGGCGCCGCCTGGAGACGAGCGTTCCGCTCCTCGGCGCCTACAACGCCGCCAACGCAGCACTCGCGATCGTGATGCTGGTGGAGTCCGGCTACGACCTCGACGCCATCGGCGCAGCACTGGAGCGCGACGGCGGCATCGACGCCTACGTCCCCGGCCGCACCGAGCGGCTCTCCGGCGACCGCGGCCCCGTCGTCTTCATCGACTACGGGCACACGCCGGACGCCTTCTCGTCGCTGCTGGGCGCGCTGCGTCGCGTGACGGACGGCCGCGTCGTGATGGTCTTCGGCGCCGACGGCGACCGCGACACCACCAAGCGCGCCGAGATGGGCGCGATCGCCGCGCGCGGCGCCGACGCCGTGGTCATCACCGACTTCCACCCGCGCTCGGAGGACCCGGCCCTGATCCGGGCCGCACTGCTGGACGGCGCACGCTCGGCCGTGCCGGACGCCGAGCTCTACGAGGTCGCCGACCCGCGCGCCGCCTTCCGCACGGCGCTCTCGCTCGCCGGCGAGGGCGACGTGGTGCTCTACGCCGGCCCGGGCCACGAGGACTACCAGGAGGTCGCAGGCAAGCGCCTCCCGTACTCGGCCCGCGACGACGCCCGGCTCGCGCTGCGAGAGGCCGGGTGGCTCTGATGATCGCCCTCAGCCTCGCCGAGATCGCCGACGCCACCCGCGGAACGCTCCTGCTCGACGGCACCGCCGCCACCCCGGAGACGGTCGTCTCCGGCCTCTCCACCACCGACTCGCGGGAGGTCGTGCCCGGCACGATCTTCTTCGCCAAGCCCGGCGAGGTGACCGACGGCCACCTGTTCGCCCCGCAGGCCGTCGAGGCCGGCGCGGCCCTCCTGGTCGTCGACCACGCGCTCGACCTCGCGGTCCCGCAGCTGCTCGTCGCGGACACCGTGGTGGCGCTGGGCGACCTCGCGACCGAGGTGATCGCCCGCGTCCGCGCGCTCGGCACCCTGAAGATCGTCGGCGTCACCGGCTCCAACGGCAAGACCACCACCAAGAACCTGCTGCGCGCCATCCTGGAGCAGCTCGGCCCGACCATCGCCCCGCGCGCGTCGTTCAACAACGAGGTCGGTGCGCCGGTCACGATGCTGGAGGTCACCGAGGAGACGCAGTACCTCGTCGCCGAGATGGGCGCCAGCGGCATCGGCGAGATCGCCCGGCTCGTGCGCATGGCGCGGCCGGACATCGGCATCGTCCTCAAGGTGGGCCTCGCGCACGCCGGCGAGTTCGGCGGCATCGAGAAGACGCTCGCGGCCAAGACCGAGATGGTGAGCGACCTCCTGGAGTCCGACGTCGCCGTCCTCAACCTGGACGATCCGCGCGTGGCGTCGATGGCCGACAAGACCGCCGCCCGCGTGCTCTGGTTCGGGTTGGACGACCGCGCGGAGGTGCGGGCCAGCGACGTGCGCTCGACCGCGCGCGGCACCGCCTTCGTACTGCACCTTCCGCCGGCCGACGGCGGTGCGGGCGCGGGGGAGTCGCGTCCCGTCCGGTTCGGCGTGCTCGGCGAGCACCACGTGATGAACGCGCTGGCCGCCGCGGCCGCCGCGCACACCCTCGGCGTCGACATCGACACGATCGTGGCGGCGCTGGAGACGGTGCAGCGCGCCGAGCGCTGGCGCATGGAGGTCATGGGCGGCGCCGGCGGCGTCACCGTCATCAACGACGCCTACAACGCCAGCCCTGACTCGATGTCCGCCGCGATCAAGACGCTGGCGCAGATCGCCGAGCCGGGGGAGCGCACCATCGCCGTCCTCGGCGAGATGAGCGAGCTGGGCGAGTTCTCCGGCGAGGAGCACGATCGCATCGGGCTGCTGGCCGTGCGGCTCGGCATCGACCAGCTCGTCATCGTGGGGCCGTCCGCCCGGCGGATGCACATCACCGCCATCAACGAAGGCTCGTGGGACGGCGAGTCCCTGTACTTCGAGACCCAGGACGCGGCGTTCGACCACCTCACCGGGGCGCTGCGCTCCGGCGACACGGTGCTCGTCAAGTCCTCGAACTCGGCGGGGCTGCGCTTCCTCGGCGACCGACTGGGAGAATTCTTCTCGTGAGAGCCCTTCTGACCTCCGGCGCGCTGGCCATGGCGTTCACGCTGTTCCTCACCCCGCTGTTCATCCGGCTGTTCCGGCGGCTCCAGTGGGGCCAGTTCATCCGCGACGACGGGCCGCAGAGCCACCACGCCAAGCGCGGCACCGCGACCATGGGCGGCATCGTCGTCATCCTCGGCACGCTGTTCGGCTACTTCACCGCGCTGCTGCTGACCGGCGACGAGACGAGCGTGTCCGCGCTCCTGGTGCTGTTCCTGATGGTGGGCCTCGGCGTGGTCGGGTTCGTGGACGACTTCCTCAAGACCCGGCGCGAGCGCAGCCTCGGCCTGACCGGCTGGGCGAAGGTCGCCGGCCAGGTGATCGTCGCGACGGTCTGGGCGTTCCTCGCGATCCGGTTCCCGGACGGGCGCGGCTACACGCCCGCGACGATGAGCGTCTCGTTCATCCGCGATCTGCCCATCGACTTCGGCTCGATCACCAAGTTCGGCGTGATCGGCGTGCTGGTCGGGTACGGCCTCTACCTGATCTGGATCAACTTCCTGGTCGCCGCGGCCTCCAACGGCGTGAACGTCACCGACGGCCTGGACGGCCTGGCCTCCGGCGCGAGCATCCTCGCGATCGGCGCGTACATCATCATCGGCTTCTGGCAGTCGATCCAGTCCTGCGCGAGCCCCAACCTCAACCCCGAGAACATCGCCAAGTGCTACGACGTGCGCGATCCGTTCGACCTGGCGATCGTGGCGACGGCGATCGTCGGGGCCGTGGTCGGCTTCCTCTGGTGGAACACCTCGCCCGCCCAGATCTTCCTCGGCGACACCGGCTCGCTGGCGCTCGGCGGCGCGGTCGCGGCGCTGGCGATCCTCAGCCGCACCGAGCTGCTGCTCATTCTGATCGGCGGCCTGTTCGTGATCGAGGCCGGCTCGGTGATCGTCCAGCGGGCGTACTTCAAGCTCACCCGCGGCAGACGCATCTTCCTGATGAGTCCGATCCATCACCACTTCGAGCTCAAAGGCTGGGCGGAGGTGACGGTCGTGGTCCGGTTCTGGATCATCGGCGGCCTCCTGGTCGCGGCCGGCGTCGGCTCGTTCTACCTCGAGTGGCTGGCGACGTGACCGGAGCCGTGGAGCGCCTGGAGTCCCTGACCAGCTGGCATCACGACTGGTCGGGCCTGCGCGTCGCCGTGTTCGGCCTCGGCGTGACCGGGTTCTCGGTCGCCGACACGCTCGCCGAGCTGGGGGCGGAGGTGCTGGTCGTCACGTCCCGTGCCGACGAGGAGCGCGCCATGCTGCTCGAGGTGATCGGCGCCGAGCTGCTGGAGGAGCCCGACCTGAGCGCGCCGCCCGCGCGGCTGGTGGAGTTCGCCCCGGAGCTCGTGGTGGTCTCGCCCGGCTTCCACTGGGACCACGCGCTGCTGCTCTGGGCAGAGGAGGGCGGCATCCCGGTCTGGGGCGACATCGAGCTCGCCTGGCGGCTGCGCGACAAGGTCGCCCCGCCCGGATCGGGCAACGCCCCCGCCGACTGGATCTGCGTCACCGGCACCAACGGCAAGACCACGACCGTCCAGCTCACCGCGACAATGCTGCTCGCCGGCGGCTCCCGGGTGGCGCCGTGCGGCAACATCGGCGTGCCGGTCCTGGACGCGATCCGCGATCCGGAGGGCTTCGACGTGCTCGTGGTGGAGCTGTCGAGCTACCAGCTGCATTGGATCAACCGGAACCGCGGCGGCGTGCTCTCGCCGTACTCCTCGGCCTGCCTGAACATCGCCGACGACCATCTCGACTGGCACGGCTCGCTGGAGGCGTACATCGCGGCCAAGGCCAAGGTCTACGACAACACCCAAGTCGCCTGCGTCTACAACCGCGCCGACCGGAACACGCTGCGCATGGTGGAGGAGGCCGAGGTGATCGAGGGCGCCCGCGCCATCGGCTTCGGCCTCGACATCCCCGGTCCGAGCGACTTCGGCATCGTGGACGGCATCCTCTGCGACCGCGCCTTCCTGGAGGACCGCCGCAACAGCGCCATCGAGCTGACCACGCTCGACGAGCTCGCCGAGGCGGGGCTCGCCGCCCCGCACGTCGTCGCGAACATCCTCGCCGCCAGCGCGCTGGCCCGGTCGTACGGGGTCGAGCCGCAGGTCATCCGCGACGTGCTCACCGCGTTCCGTCTCGACGCCCACCGCATCGAGCTGGTGCGGGTGGAGGCCGGCGTGAGCTGGGTGGACGACTCCAAGGCCACGAACCCGCACGCCGCCGACGCGTCGCTGCGCGCCTACCCGTCGGTCGTGTGGGTCGTCGGCGGCCTCCTCAAGGGCGTCGACGTCGACCAGCTCGTTGCCGCGCACACGGCCCGGCTGCGCGGCGCCGTCCTGATCGGGGTCGACCGTGCGGCACTGCTGGCCGCATTCGAGCGACACGCCCCGGGGCTGCCGGTGCTGGAGGTGGACGCCGACGAGACTGAAGGGGTCATGCCGGCGGCGGTGCGGCTGGCCGGCGGTCTCGCCCGCGAGGGGGACACCGTCCTGCTCGCACCGGCGGCGGCGTCGATGGACCAGTTCTCCGACTATGCGGAGCGCGGGCGTCTCTTCCAGGCGGCCGTCAACGAGTTCTTTGGAGGTGAGGCGGATGACGACGAGCCCGCCTCGCGTCCGCCGGGTGCCTGAGCCGCACGAGAACCCCGGGGAGCCCGCGGAGTCCCGTGGCGGCCTCTCCGCGCGCATCTCGCTCGGCCGCGCGATGAACAGCGAGTCCTCCGACTACTTCCTGCTGCTCGGCATCACGCTGTTCATGGTCGTGTTCGGGCTCGTCATGGTGCTGTCCTCGTCCTCCGTCGAGTCGCACAACGACACCGACAACTTCTTCTCCCGGTTCTGGTCGCAGGGCATGTACACGCTCGTCGGCCTCCCGCTCATGTTCATCGTGTCGCGCATCCCGCTGAACTTCTGGAAGCGCTCGATCTGGTTCATTCTCGGCGCGGCCTGCTTCGTCCAGTTCCTGGTGCTCGTGACGCCGCTCGGTGTGGAGATCGGCGGCAACCGCAACTGGATCCGGATCGGCGGCTTCGTCGGCCAGCCGTCGGAGGCCATCAAGCTCGCGCTCGTCGTCTGGCTCGGCGTCGTGCTCGCCCGCAAGCAGGACCGCCTCGACGACTGGCGGCACGTCGCGGTCCCCGTGCTGCCGATCGCGGGCGGTGCGATCGGGGTGGTCGTGCTCGGCGGCGACCTCGGCACGACGATCGTCATGTCGGCGTTCGTCCTCGGCGGGCTCTACTTCGCGGGCGTAAGGCTGCGCTACCTGTTCGCCGGATTGGTGGGCGTGGCCATCGTGGCCGTCGTGGTGGCGATGTCGAGCGCGAGCCGCATGGGCCGGATCGCCGCGCTCTTCGGAGGCGCGAGCGCAGCGAACCCCGACGTCAACTGGCAGATCGACAACGGCTTCTACGCCCTCGCCTCCGGCGGCGTGTTCGGCGTCGGCCTCGGCAACTCGCACTCGAAGTGGTCGTGGCTGCCCGCCGCGGACACCGACTTCATCTTCGCGATCATCGGCGAGGAGCTCGGGCTGATCGGCGCCGTCGTGGTGCTCCTGCTGTTCGTGATGCTCGCGATCGTATTCCTGCGGATCATCCACTCGTCCACCGACACCTTCCCGCGGGTCACGACGGCCGCCATCATGGTGTGGCTCATCTTCCAGGCGTTCGTGAACATCGCGGTCGTGCTCGGGGTCATCCCGGTGCTCGGCGTGCCGCTCCCACTGATCTCTGCGGGAGGTACTGCGATGATCAGTTCCATGATCGCTATCGGCATCGTGATGTCCTTCGCCCGCCACAACGCCCGGAGCTCCCGCAACGGGCAGAGCGCCCGTCGCGCCAACGGCATCGGCCTGTGAGCCGCTACCTCCTGGCCGGCGGCGGGACCGCGGGCCACGTCAATCCGCTGCTCGCCGTCGCCGACCGGCTGCGCCGTGACGACCCCGCTGCGGAGGTCGTCGTCCTCGGCACGAAGGAGGGGCTGGAGGCGCGCCTCGTCCCCGAGCGGGGCTACGAGCTCGCGACCATCCCGAAGCTGCCGTTCCCGCGACGTCCCAACGCGGCGGCCCTGCGCTTCCCGGGCGAGTACCGGCGCGCTGTGCGCTCGGTCGCCGACCTGATCAGCAGCCGCGGCATCGACGTCGTGGTGGGCTTCGGCGGCTACGCGGCCGCGCCCGCCTACTCGGCCGCCCGCAGCGCGCACGTGCCGTACGCGCTGCACGAGGCGAACGCGCGTCCCGGACTCGCCAACCGGCTCGGTGCACGCTCCACCCCGTGGGTCGGCGTCGCGTTCGAGGGCACCCCGCTGCCGCACGCCCGGTTCGTCGGGATGCCGCTGCGCCGCGAGATCGAGGAGCTCGACCGGGAGGCCTCCCGCGCGGAGGCGCTGGTCGAGTTCGGGCTCTCCGCCGGCCGTCCGACGCTGCTGGTCACGGGCGGCTCGCTCGGCGCCAGGCGGCTGAACGGCACGATCGCCGAGCGGGCCGCTAAGCTGACCGCCGCGGGCTGGCAGGTGCTGCACATCCAGGGCGGCCGCGGCGAGCTGACCGACCCCGGGATCGAGCACTACCGCCTGCTGGACTACTGCGACCGGATGGACCTCGCCTTCGCCCTGACCGACTTCGCCGTGGCGCGCGCCGGGGCGGCCACGGTCTGCGAGTTCGCCGCCCTCGGCATCCCCGCGGTCTACGTGCCGTTCCCGATCGGCAACGGCGAGCAGCGCTTCAACGCCGCAGGCGTGGTGGCGGCGGGCGGCGGCATCCTGGTGGACGACGCGGAGTTCCTGCCCGCGTGGGTGGACGGGAGCCTGCTCCCGCTGCTCGCGGACCGTCCGGCGGTCGCCGAGATGGCGCGCAAGGCCGCGATCACCGGCGTGCGCGACGGCTCCGACCGGATGGTCGCGCTGATCCGGAGTGCCCTGACCCGATCCTGAGGTTCGCCGCGTAGCCTGTACCCTGTCAATTCGACTCGCGGAACGAAAGCAGCACCTGTGACGATCAAACCCGACCTCAACGCCACCATCCCCGACGAGCTGGGCAGCGTCCACTTCGTCGGCATCGGCGGTTCGGGCATGAGCGGGATCGCGCGCCTGTTCCTGGAGTCCGGGCACACCGTCACCGGCTCCGACGTGCGGCACTCGGCCAACGTCGACGCACTGCGCGCGCTCGGCGCCACCATCGCGATCGGCCACGACGCGGCGAACGTCGGCGACGCCGACACCCTCGTGGTGACCGGCGCGCTCTGGCAGGACAACCCGGAGTACCAGCTCGCGCTCGCGCAGGGCATCCCGGTGCTGCACCGCTCGCAGGCACTGGCCTGGCTCATCAACCGCAAGCGGCTCGTCGCCGTCGCGGGGGCGCACGGTAAGACCACCTCGACCGGCATGATCATCACGGGGCTGCTCGGCCTCGGCGAGGACCCGAGCTTCGTGAACGGCGGCGTCATCGCCTCCCTCGGCAGGAGCTCGCAGACCGGCAGTGGAGAGCTGTTCGTCGTGGAGGCGGACGAGTCGGACGGCTCGTTCCTGCTCTACGACACCGCGGTCGCGCTGATCACCAACGTCGACCCCGACCACCTCGACCACTACGGCTCGCTGGAGGCGTTCGAGGACGCCTTCGTGACCTTCGCCCGGGAGGCCGACGAGCTCGTCGTCGTCTCGTCCGACGACGCGGGAGCGCAGCACGTGCACCGCCGGCTGGCGGAGGTCGCGCCGGACAAGCGCGTCGTCACCTTCGGCGAGGCGGAGGACGCGGACGTGCGCGTCCACTCGATCGTCACCGACGGTCCCGTCGCCTTCTCGCTGAGCTACGCCGGCGCCGAGTACTCGGCTCGCCTGCGCGTCCCCGGACGCCACAACGCGATCAACGCCGCCGGCGCCTTCGCCGTGCTCACCGGGCTCGGCTTCGACCCGGCAGCCGCGCTGGCCGCGATCGCGGAGTTCGGCGGCACCGAGCGCCGCTTCGAGCTGCACGGCAACGTGGGCGGCGTGAGCGTCTACGACGACTACGCCCACCACCCGACCGAGGTCGCCGCCGCCCTGTCGGCCGCGCGCACGGTCGTGGGCGACGGCCGCATCATCGCCGTGCACCAGCCGCACCTCTACAGCCGGACCCGGCTGTTCGCGAAGGAGTTCGCCGAGACGCTGGAGACCTACGCCGACGAGACCGTCGTGCTCGACGTCTACGGCGCGCGCGAGGATCCGGAGCCCGGCGTCACCGGCGCACTCGTGGCCGACCGGTTCGAGCATCCCGAGCGCGTCGCGTTCATCGCGGACTGGCAGGAGGCGGCCGACCACACCGCGCGGATCGCGCGCGAGGGCGACTTCGTCATCACACTCGGCTGCGGCGACGTCTACCGGATCGTCCCGCAGCTCCTCGACTCGCTCCGTCGCGTGCGGGAGTAGCCCGGGTGAAGCGTCCTCAGGGGTTCGACCGGTCGGCCGCGCGGCAGGGCGCTCCGGCGCCGTCCGAGCGGGAGACCGCGACGCCGGCGCGCGCCGAGGCGGCCGCACCTTTCGCATCCGCCGCACCTGTCGCATCCGCTGCACCTGCCGCATCCGCCGCACCTGTGGGGACCATCACCGAGCCCATCCCGATCGTGCGCACGGAGGACCCCGTCCCCGCGCAGAAGGTCCGTCCCGCCCGCGCGACGTCGCACCCCGCGCTCACCGAGCACGTGCCGTCCAACCGCGAGATCGCCAAGGCCCTGCGCACCGCCCGGGCGGAGCGCAGGCGGGTGGAGCGCGGCGAGGTCCGCCGGTTCACCAAGCGCTCGCGCCGGCGCAGGATGGCGTGGCTCGGCGCCGCCGGCGTAGCCGTTGCGCTCGTGCTCGGCGTGGTGCTGGTCGGCCTGTCGCCGCTGCTCGCCCTCAAGCACGTCGAGGTCGTCGGTGCGTCGCGCCTCGACGCCGGCGCGATCGCGACCAGTCTCGGCGACCAGGTGGGCCGCCCGCTGGCCCTGCTCGATCAGGCCGAGATCTCGAGCGACCTGGCGGCGTTCCCGCTCATCCGCAGCTACACGCTGGAGAGCCACCCGCCGGACACGCTGGTGGTGCGCATCGTCGAGCGGGAGCCGATCGGCGCCATCCAGCAGGGGTCGGCGTTCGTGCTGGTGGACGCCGCCAAGGTGCCGATCTCGTCGAGCTCGACCCGGCCGGCGGGGTACCCGGTGATCGCGGCGTCGGGCGCCGCCGCCGACGCCAACGCGGACTCCGGCTTCGCCGCAGCAGCGGCCGTGCTCTCCGCGCTGCCCGCCGGAGTGCTGAGCCGGGTGGACACCATCTCGGCGAAGACCAAGGACGACGTGTCGTTCACGCTGCGCGACGGCGGTGCGACCGTGGTCTGGGGGAGCGCGGAGGACTCCGCGCTCAAGTCCGCGGATCTCGCAGCGCTGCTCATCGGCGCGCCCCGGGCGGACCGCTACGACGTCTCGTCGCCGCACAGTGTGACGACGGGATGACCGGGTTGACGGCGCATTTGCCGACACGCCTGCGAACTGCGGCGGGTGGGGGCCAAGCGCATCTACCGTCGAAATCGAGAATTGCATACTCAGCATAACTTTAAGCCTCGAGTTGAGGTTGAAGGTTCCCGTGGAGGCCGGACGTGACAGCAAACCAGAACTACCTCGCCGTGATCAAGGTCGTCGGCATCGGCGGCGGCGGCGTCAACGCCGTCAACCGCATGATCGAGCTCGGCCTGCGCGGCGTCGAGTTCATCGCCATCAACACGGACGCCCAGGCGCTGCTGATGAGCGACGCCGACGTGAAGCTCGACGTGGGCCGCGAGATCACCCGCGGCCTCGGCGCCGGCGCCGACCCCGAGGTCGGCCGCCGCGCGGCGGAGGACCACGCGGAGGAGATCGAGGAGGCGCTCGCCGGCGCCGACATGGTCTTCGTGACCGCGGGCGAGGGCGGCGGCACCGGCACCGGTGGCGCACCCGTCGTGGCGCGCATCGCGAAGTCCATCGGAGCGCTCACCATCGGTGTCGTCACCAAGCCGTTCTCGTTCGAGGGCAAGCGCCGGCAGCAGCAGGCCGAGTCCGGCGTGCAGCGGCTCAAGGAAGAGGTCGACACCCTCATCGTCGTGCCCAACGACCGGCTGCTGGAGATCAGCGACCGCGGCATCAGCATGCTGGAGGCGTTCTCCACCGCCGACCAGGTGCTCCTCGCCGGTGTCCAGGGCATCACCGACCTGATCACCACCCCGGGACTGATCAACCTCGACTTCGCCGACGTGAAGTCCGTCATGCAGGGCGCGGGCTCCGCGCTCATGGGCATCGGCTCCTCGCGCGGCGCCGACCGCGCCATCAAGGCCGCGGAGCTGGCCGTCGCCTCTCCGCTGCTGGAGGCCTCTATCGACGGCGCCCACGGCGTGCTGCTCTCCATCCAGGGCGGGTCGAACCTCGGCATCTTCGAGATCAACGACGCCGCCCGCCTGGTGCAGGAGGCCGTCCACCCGGAGGCCAATATCATCTTCGGTGCGGTCATCGACGACACCCTCGGCGACGAGGTGCGGGTCACGGTCATCGCGGCCGGCTTCGACGGCGGCGAGCCCAAGACGGTCCAGGCCGCGGCCGCGGACTCCCGGCGTTCGACCTTCGTCGAGTCCGGCTCGGCGGAGGCGGCGGTCGCCTCGTCCGCGGCGGTCGAGGCCGACGAGGTCGACCCGCCGGCCACCGAGTGGCACGCGACCGGCGAGGCGCCGGTCACCGAGACCGCGCAGAAGGACCCGGCGTTCGACGACGAGAATGACGACCTCGACATCCCCGACTTCCTCAAGTAGCCCGCTCGCCGAGCGGCTCGCCGCGGTCCGGGAGGGCGTCGCAGACGCCGCCCGGGCCGCCGGCCGCTCGCCGGACGAGCTGACGACGATCGTGGTGACCAAGTTCCACCCGGCGTCGCTCGTGCGCGAGCTCGCGGCGCTCGGCGTGCGCGACGTGGGGGAGAACCGCCACCAGGAGGCGCAGGAGAAGGCGGCGGAGCTCGCCGACCTCGACCTGCGCTGGCACTTCGTCGGCCAGCTCCAGAGCAAGAAGGCGAAGCAGGCGCGGCGGTACGCGTCCGTCATCCACTCGGTCGACAGGCTGTCCCTCGTGGACGCCCTGAGGCTGGAGGACGCACCCGATGTCGACGTGTTCGTGCAGCTCAACCTCACCGACGACCCCGCGCGCGGCGGCGTCGCGGACCGCGACCTGGAGCCGCTGGTCGAGCACGTGCTCGGCGCCGTCGGCCTCCGCCTCCTCGGCGTGATGGCGGTCGCGCCGATCGACGAGGAGCCGGCACGGGCCTTCGAGCGGGTGCGGCTCGCCAGCGAGCGGGTCCGCCGGCTCGCTCCGGGCGCGTCGGCCATCTCGGCCGGCATGTCCCAGGACTACCGGGAAGCCGTCGCCGCCGGTGCGACACACCTTCGCATCGGCACCGCCATTACCGGGAATCGGCCGAGCCTTCGTTAATCTCGAAAGAGAAGAAGGTTCATTCAGTGCGTGCGAGGCGTCGGCGCACCGGTCTACACGGAGGAAGCGCATGGCGAACCCGCTGAAGAAGACGATGGTCTACCTGGGCCTCGCCGACGAGGAGCTGGAGTACGACGAGCAGGAGCAGGTGCAGCACCAGCCGGTGCAGCAGCCGCGCCGCGAGGCCCCGGCCCCGTCGCCCGTCCAGCCCGTCCCGCACCCTGCACCGGTCGCTCCCGTGGCCGGCCGCGCTCCGGTCACCCCGCTGCGCAAATCGTCCACCGCACGGAATGTTTCGGTACAGGAAATGAACGAGATCCTCACAGTCCACCCCCGTCAGTACCGCGACGCGCAGGCGATCGCCGAGTCGTTCCGCGAGGGCATCCCGGTGATCATCAACCTGTCGCAGATGAGCGAGGGCGACGCCCGCCGCCTGATCGACTTCGCCAGCGGCCTCTCGCAGGGCCTCTACGGCAAGATCGAGCGGGTGACTCCGAAGGTGTTCCTGCTCTCGCCGTCGCACGTCGTCGTCTCCGGCGAGCACGGCGGCCAGGACGCCGACGTCGACGCCTCCTTCTTCGCGCAGGCCTGATCGTTCCTTAGAAAGCGCACCGTCCGGCAGGGCGGTGCGCTTTCGTGCATACGCGGTCGTTCATACTGGAGGGGTGCTTGTCGTCTCGATCATCGCGAACGTGCTCTACTACGTCCTCCTGATCTACTTCTTCGTGCTCTGGGCACGGTTCGTCCTCGACCTCGTGCGCACCTTCGCGCGGCAATGGCGCCCGCGCGGCTTCGGACTGGTCCTCGCGGAGTCGACGTACGTCGTCACCGACCCGCCGATCCGGTTCTTCCGCCGCATCATCCCGCCGCTGTCGATGGGACCCGTGGCGATCGACTTCGGCTGGAGTCTCACCATGCTCGTCGTCATCATCGGGCTCTACGTGACCCTGAGTTTCACCTGACGTCGTCCGAGCGTCGGTTGGGGGCGTCCTGCGCTCCCGTTGTAATGTGGTCGAGGCCGACGCACCGTGGGTGCGGCGGAGTGCGCGCCCGGCGCGCACTTTGCTAGCGTTGGCTGAACGCACTCAATGTTCGTCTTTTTCAAGATCTAAGGTGGCTTGCCATGGCGCTGACTCCGGAAGATGTAGTCAACAAGCGGTTCCAACCGACGAAGTTCCGTGAGGGCTACGACCAGGACGAGGTCGACGACTTCCTCGACGAGGTCGTCGTCGAACTCCGACGGCTGACCCAGGAGAGCGACGAGCTCAAGCAGCGCCTCGTGGCCGCCGACTCGCGCATCGCAGAGCTGCAGCGCAGCGGGGGCTCCGCTCCGGCCGCTGCCGCTCCGGCCGCCGCCGCGGACACCGGCGAGGTGCAGCGCCTCCAGCAGGAGAACGACGACCTCAAGCAGCGCCTCGCCGCCGCGCAGCAGCAGGCCGCCCAGGCCCAGCAGGCGGCCGCGGCCGCTCCGGCTGCTCCG
>NZ_JBDGMM010000054.1:0-96978 GCF_057655165.1 Leifsonia sp. Soil_N53 | reverse complement strand
GTCGCGGCCCTCGCCGCCGGGCTCGACCCGGCGATCCCGGGCGGCACCGTCGATCGCCAGTGCGGCAGCGGGCTCGCCGCCATCCTGGATGCCGCCGCCGCGATCCGGGCTGGCGACCGGAGGCCGCGGCTCGCGGGCGGCGCGGAGAGCGCCTCGACCGCACCGGTCCGGTCGATCGACGGGGTCGCCTACGACCGGGCGCCGTTCGCGCCGGACGGCTTCCCCGACCCCGACATGGTGCGTGCCGCCGAGGACCTGGCCGCCCACGATGGCATCCCGCGCTCCCGGCTGGACGCGCACGCCGCCCGCAGCCACGCCAGGGCGCGTGCCGCATTGGCGGGCGGGCGGTTCGCGGACGAGCTGGTCCCGCTGGCGGGGCTCGACCACGACGACGCGATCGGCGGCGCGGAGCGCTTGCTTCCCCGTCTCCCCGCGCTCTTCCCCGGCGCAGCGCTGACGGCCGGGACCTCCACCCGGATCGGCGACGGTGCGGCGGCGGTCGTCGTCGCCCCGGCCGGCACGGCGCCCGGCCTCGCGGTGCGCGCCGCCGCGATCGTCGGATGCGACCCGGCCCTGCCCGGGATCGGGGCCGCGCCCGCGATCCTGACCGCACTGGCCCAGGCCGGCTTGACGCAGCGGGAGGTCGCCGCGTTCGAGCTCGTGGAGGCGTTCGCGTCGCAGAGCATCGCGGTGCTGGACCGCCTCGGCATCGCCGAGGACGACGGGCGTATGTGCGCCGACGGCGGGGCGCTCGCGCTCGGGCACCCGTGGGGTGCGAGCGGGGCGGTGGCCGTGGTGCGGCTGTTCAGCCGGCTCGTGCGCGGCGGAGCGCCCGCGGGGACGGTCGGGGTCGCCGCCGCCTCGGTCGGCGGCGGGCTGGGCGTGGCGGCGGTGCTGGAGGTCGTGCGATGACCGCCCTCCAGCTGAACCGCGTCGGCGTGCGCCTCGGCGACGCCGACGTCCTCCACGATGTGACGCTCGACCTCGACGCACGCACGATCGCCATCATCGGCGAGAACGGGTCGGGGAAGTCGACCTTCGCGCGCCTCCTCGGCGGGCTGGTCGCGGCCTCCACCGGCGAGCTGCGCATCCTCGGGCTCGACCCCGCGAGGCAGGCCGCCGAGCTGCGGCGGCGCATCGCCGTCGTGTTCAGCAATCCGGACGCGCAGATCATCATGCCGACCGTCGCGGAGGACGTGGCCTTCTCGCTGCGTGCCGACCGTCTGGGCCGCGAGGCGACGGCGGCACGGGTCGCGGAGGCTCTCGATCGCTTCGGGCTGACCGCGCTGGCCGACCGGCCCTCGCACGACCTCTCGGGCGGGCAGAAGCAGCTCCTCGCGCTGTGCGGGGCGTTCGTGCGCCGGCCGGAGCTCGTCATCGCGGACGAGCCGACCGCCTACCTCGACGCCAGGAACGCCCGGCGCGTGTCCGACCACCTGCTGGAGGACGCCGGGCACCGCCTGGTCCTGGTCACCCACGACCTCGAGCTGGCGGCCCGCTGCGACACTGCGGTGCTCTTCGCGGGCGGCACGGCGAGCACGGCCGGGGAGCCCGGCGCGGTGGTGTCGGCGTACCAGGAGCTGCTCGCCGAGGGGAGCCTCCCGTGCTGACGCTGTACCGGCCGGGCACGGGACCGCTGCACCGGATGCCGGCGGGACCCAAGCTGCTGCTCGTGATCGCCGCGGTGCTGGCCGTTTCGCTGCTGCCCTCCAGCTGGGCCGCGGCCGCCGTCGCCGCCGCCGTCCCGGTGGTCGCGTACGCGCTCGCGGGGCTCGGCGACGGGAGGCTCGGGATGCGCGAGCTCGCCCGTCAGGTGCTCGCCGTACGCTGGGTGATCGTGATCACCCTCGCCGGCCAGCTCCTGTTCCTCGGCCCGGAGCCCGCGGTCGCGAACACCGCGCGCGTGACCTCCGCCGTCGTGCTGGCCGCGCTGCTCGTCCTGACGACACGGGTCACCGACCTCCTGGACGCGGTGGAGCGCGGGCTGCGGCCGCTCGCCGCGCTGCGGGTCGACCCGGCGCGGGCGGCCCTGCTGCTGACCGTGACGCTCAGCACGGTGCCGGTGCTCGCCGGCCTGGCACGGGACGTCCGCGACGCACAGCGCGCCCGGGGCGCCCGGGCCGGCATCCGGGCGTTCGCGGTGCCGTTCCTGGTGGTGGCGTTCAAGCACGCCGACGAGCTGGGCGACGCCCTCACCGCGCGGGGCGTGCGGTGAGCGCCGGGATGAGCGGGGAGGCCGGGCGCCGCCCGCGCGTGCTCGGGCCGACCGTCGACGACCAGACGCGCTGCGTCCACTACCGCACCCCGCTCGACGTCATCGCCATCCGCTTCGCCTGCTGCGGCGAGTTCTACCCCTGCCACGCCTGCCATGCGGAGGCCGCGGACCATCCGGCCCGGCAGTGGCCGGTCGCCGAACGCGGCGAGCGCGCGGTGCTGTGCGGCGTGTGCGGCGGCACGCTGACCATCGCGGACTATCTGGAGGCCGACTCGTGCCCCGACTGCGGCGCCGCGTTCAACCCGGGCTGCAAGCTGCACACCGAGCTGTACTTCGAGGTCTGAACGTCACGCGCCGTCGCCGGCGGCCAGCGCGTACTCGGAGCCGGAACGGGTGCGCTCCAGGAGCCCGGCGTCCACCAGATAGCGCCGCAGCGCGGCCGGGTCGCGCGTGAAGCGGGCGAGCCGCTCCGTCACCTCGCGTTCGCCGACGACCTCCCCCGCGGCGAGCGTGCGCTCGGCGACCCAGCGCAGCAGCTCCTCGCGGTCGGCGCTGCCCGACGGGTACCGGTCGATCCTCCCCTCGGCGTCGAGGAACCGGGCCGGGCCGGTCGGGCGGCCGTGGGACGCCGTGGCCAACGCGGCGCGGATCGCGTCCTCGGAGACGGCGGGCACACCCTCCACCACCGCGACCAGCGCGGCCGCGGTCAGCGCGGCGAGCGCACGGGGATCGCGGGCGCCGTCCAGGGGCAGCCCGAGCGTCACGCGCGCGAACGCGGCGCGGGTCTCGGCGTTGGCGAGCGCGGCGAGCATGGGACGCCAGTCGGGGGCGGCGGGAACGCCGGGCGCATCGTCTGCTGGCATGACGTCACGGTAGCCGATCGCCGCGCGCGGAAGGAACCACGACGACCTTGCCGCGCGCCCGCCCCGCGCCGATGTGGTCGATCGCCTCGGCGGTCCGCTCCAGCGGGTAGACGGTGTCGATGACCGGGTGGAACGCGCCCTCCCGGTAGAGACGGGAGAGCTCGATCAGGTCCTCCTGGCGCTCCCGGGCCATCAGCCCGGTCAGGCGCTGGCGGGCTGTCAGGTTCCTCAGCCCCGCGGCAGCGACCCGCTCCATGCCGCCGAGGACGCCGCCTCCGGCCTCGCCGCCGACCAGCACCAGTGCGCCCTCCGTGGCGAGACTGCCGCGCAGCGCCCGGAGGGGACGGTTGCCCGCGGTGTCGATGATCGCATCCCAGATCCGGCCGAGGCCGAGGGCGTCGGTCGTCGTGTAGTCGATCGCATCCACCGCGCCCAGCTCGCGGACCAATGCGGTCTTGGGCCCGCTGCACACCCCCGTCACCTCGGCGCCGCGCGCAGCCGCGAGCTGCACGACGAAGTGCCCGACGCCGCCGGCCGCGCCCAGCACGAGCACCCGGTCGCCCGCCTCGACGTTCGCCGCCGCCACGGCCTGCACGGCCGTCACGGCCGAGATCGGCACCGCGGCCGCAGCCACGAAGTCCAGTCCATCCGGGATCGGCGCCACCGCTGCACGCGGAGCGCGGACCCACTCGGCGAGCGCTCCGGCGGCCGCTCCGAACACCGCGTCGCCGACCCGGAGGTCGGTGACCTCGGCGCCCACGGCCTCCACCACGCCGGCGAACGCCGCGCCGCGCACGCGCCCGGACGGGCCGCGTATCCCGAAGCCCATCAGCCGCATCATGTAAGGGCGCCCGGTGGTGAGGTGCCAGGTGCCGGCGTCGACGCCCGCGGCCTCCACCCGCACCAGCACGTCGTCCGGGCCGGGCTGTGGGATCGGGACCTCCTCCACCCTCAGGGTGGCGGTGCTCCCGTAGGCATCCTGAACGACCGCGCGCATCGTCGCACTCATGATCCGATCCTCACTCCACTGTTCTTGATTCTTCTGGGTACTGGAACACGTCGTCGAGCGGGACCCCGAACACCCGCGCGAGCTGGAAGGCCATCTCGAGCGACGGCGAATAGCGGCCCTGCTCGATGGCGATGATCGTCTGGCGGGTGACGCCGACCCGGTCCGCGAGCTCGGCCTGCGTCATCTCGCCCGCGCCGAAGCGGAGGGCGCGGATGCTGTTGGTCACGCGGGTGGGCTTCACCATGCCGGCAGCCCCTTGCGGTAGGCGACGAGCGCGGCGATCGAGCCGACGACGGCGGACAGGACGAAGGCCGCGTAGACCGCGTTGGCGATCCAGAACCACGGGGCCTGGAACAGCGCCAGCACGAGTGCGGCCACGGCGCCGATGATGACGAAGGCCTGGCCCACCCGCTCGCCGAACACCTTGATTTCGCGGTCGCGCTGGTCGCGCTTGTCGGCCTCCCGCGGATTGGAGACGGAGATCGCGATGTGCGCGACGATGTTGGCCACGATCGAGCCGACGACCGTCCAGATCAGCAGCGGCACATAGTCGCCGGGCCCGTTCACAACGAGCAGGATCAGGTAGACCGCGTAGCCCAGGACCGCGACGATCAGATAGGCCCAGGCGTTCTTCTCATCGAACGACACCTCGCACCTCCATGTCAAAGATTGTGTACATGGCGAGTGTAAAGCGACGTGGACACGATGTCGATGATTGTTTACATCGTTCGTCCGGAAGACCGGCGGCGGAAACGACGAACCGCCGGGCGCAGTACGCGCGCCCGGCGGTCGTCATTCAGGGTTTACTGCTGCTGCCAACCCCAGAGCCAGCCGGCGAGCCAGTTCCAGATGAGCGTCCACACCCAGTGGCCGGCCGCGTTGCCGTTGGAGACCTTGAGGTCGTCCCAGCCGATCACCGAGTTGGTGCTGTCCTGCACGGACAGCTTGTGGTCGCCCTTGGCCAGCGGCTTCGGGAGGGTGAGGTGCAGGATGCCGTCCGCAGGCACCTGGATCCAGCCGGCGCCCACGGCCACGGGCTGCGAGTACACCCACACCGAGACCCACTGGCCCGCGAGCGCCTTGCCGACCGTGATGTCGATCGGGTCGCCCGCGTGGTAGGCCTTGTCCTTGAACGAGATCTTCCCGTTCAGCGCCTTGGTGAGCTTCGCCTCGGCTGCGGCCTTCGGGTCGGTCGTGGGCTTGCCGTCGGTCGGAGCCGCCTCCACCGTGAGCGGGATGCGCACGGTGGTGCCGGACTCCTTGGCGGTGAGCACCAGGGTGCTCGCCCCCGCGGCGCTCGCCGGGACCGTGAAGGTCACGGTCGCGTTGCCCGTGGCGTCCACCGGCACGGTGCCGATGACGGCCGAGCCTCCCCAGCTCAGTTCGAGCGAGGTGTTCGCCGGGCTGCCCAGGCTGGTCAGGTTCAGCTTCTGCACTCCGAAGGTCACCTGCTGGCCGCGCGTCAGCGTCGCCGTCGGGACGTCCGTGACGGACACGCCGCGGCGGGCGAAGCTCGGCGACAGCGGGCTGTGCGCGGAGATGTAGCCGATCCAGGCGTCCCGGTCGATGAGGCCCGAGTCGCGGGTGTCGGTTCCGGCCGCGAACGCCCGGAAGTTGTCGCCACCCTGCGCGAGGAAGGAGAACGTGCCGATCCGGTACGACTTCGCCGGGTCGATGGGCGTGCCGTTCACGAGGATGCTCGTGATGCGGTCGCCCTCGGGCCGGGTGGCGTCATACGTGTACGACACATTCTTCGACAGTCCCAGGTTGAGGAACGGCCGGCTCGGCACCGTGCCGTCGGCGTTCCGCTGCCACTGCTGCTCGAGAGCCTGCTTGAACTGCGCCCCGGTGAGGGAGGTCGTCCACAGGTTGTTCACGAACGGCAGCACGGCGTTCGCCTGCGCGTAGCTGACCGATCCGTCCGTGCCGTAGAGCAGCTCGGCGCGGAGGCCGCCCGGGTTCACCACGCTGATCTCGGCGCCGCCCAGCTGGGCCGGCGACAGGGTCGACAGCAGCGAGTCCGCCACGAGGTTGCCCAGCGTGGACTCGCTCATCCGGTCGTCACGCGCGCCGCCCAGGTACGCGGTGGTGATGTCGGAGGTGACCGAGCCGACCTTCTGGTTGCCGATGACCGCCGCGTCGGCGAGCGCCTTGTCGACGATCGTCTTCACGGTCGCCACCCGCGGGTAGGCGGCGACCAGGCTGGCGTCGCTGTCCGTGGTGCGGGCCACGTTGCGGTCGGTGTGGCCGGTGACCTGCTTGGTGTCGCCGTCCACGGTGAGCGTGATCTGCCCGATGTTCTCGCCGTAGCTGCCGGTCTGGACGATCGGACGGGTCGCGCCTGCGACGCCGGGGACCGGGCCCTCCCACGCGTACTGCTTGTGGGTGTGGCCGGTGAAGATCGCGGAGACCTTCGCGCTGGTCTTGGTCACGATGTCGGCGAACGCTCCGCCGGCCGCGACCTCTTGGTCGAGGGTCGCACCGTCGGGCGTGCCGAAGCCGGCGCCCTCGTGGTACTCGGCCACGATGACGTCCGCTTCACCGTTGGCGGCGTCGCCGTCGGTGAGCTGACCCGCCACGCGGTTCACAGCCGCGACCGGGTCGCCGAAGTCGAGCGACGCGATGCCGCCCGGCGTGACCAGGGTCGGGGTCTCCTCGGTGACGGCGCCGATGACGCCGACCTTCAGGCCGTCCACCGTGAACAGCGCGTACTCCGGCAGCGCCGGCGTCGTGGTGCCCTTCTCGTAGACGTTCGCGCCCAGGTAGCTGAAGTCGGCCGCGTCCTTCACCCGGCCGGTCAGGTCGCTCAGGCCCTTGTCGAACTCGTGGTTGCCCACCGCGCTCGTCTTGAGGTCGAGCGCGTTCAGCACGTCGAGGGTCGGGATGTCGCCGGCCGAGGCCGAGGCGAACAGGGAGGCGCCGATGTTGTCGCCCGCGGAGAGGAAGAGGGTGTTGCCCTCGCCGCCCTCGGCGCGCAGCTTCTCGACGGTGCCCGCGAACTTCACGGTGTTGCTGTCGATCCGACCGTGGAAGTCGTTGATGTTCAGCAGGTTCAGCGTCACCGGCGCCGCCTTGAGGCCGAGCCCCACGACGATCGGGTCGTGGTCGCTGGAGCGGTACGGCCCCGCCTCGTAGAAGTTGGTGACGTTGTAGTTGTAGCGGCTGTACTCCAGGGCCACCGACTCCACGGAGTTGATGTTCCAGACGTCCGCACCGGTGATCGCCGCATTGGCGGCCGGCGACGCGAGCACGTGGTCGAGCGAGCCGACCGTGCCGCCGAAGGAGTAGGTCGCCTTCGTGGTGCGGGTGCTGACCTGGTCGATGTAGCCGGCGTCGGTGAGGACCTTGATCGGGTCCTCATTGAGGTAGGCGTTGAAGTCGCCGATCAGGAGCACCTTGTCGGAGCCCAGTGCGGCCTTGCGCTCGTTCGCGAACGCGACGAGGGCGTTGGCCTGGTTGACGCGCGAGGCGTTGGACGCGCCCTGTCCGTCGCCCTGGTCGGCGTCGGCGCCCGTTCCGGACCCCTTCGACTTGAAGTGGTTCACGATGGCGATGAACGCCGACGAGTCCGCCGAGCCGACCTTCTTGAAGGCCTGGGCGAGCGGCTGGCGGGCGTTGGCGAACGCGGCGTCGTCGAGGATCTTCGACGCGCCGACCGGGACCGCCGCCGCCTTCTTGTAGATGAACGCCGTGCGGATGACGTCCTCGGAGGCCGGGACCGTGGACGGCGAGGGCACGAACGCCCAGACGTCGCTGCCGGCCGCGGCGTTCAGCGCGGAGACCAGGGTCTTCAGCGCGTCGTCGCGGTCGAGGCCGAAGCGCTTCGAGTTCTCGATCTCCTCCAAGGAGACGACGTCGGCGGTGAGGGCGTTGATCGCGGCGACGATCTTGTCCTGCTGGCGCTTGAGGTTGGTCGCGTCGGCGGCGCCGCGGGCGTCGCAGCCGGAGTTGACCGTGATCTTGTTGCCGTCGCGGTCGGTGTAGAACGTGCAGCCGGCGAGCTGGTCGCCGGTGGTCGGGAAGTAGTTCAGCACGTTGAAGGTCGCGAGCCGGAGGTCGCCTCCCACGTTGGCCGGGGCCGCCGTGCGGGTGTTCCCGAAGGTGACGGGCTGGACGGTGGCCGCGTTCGCCGGCGTGAGCTCGGCGGTCGGCTGGAACTTCCAGGCGTCGTTGCGGTAGTCGAGGATGACCGGCGAGGTGAACGTGACCGGGGCGCCGACGCGGACCGGGCTGGTCAGCGACAGGTACGGCAGCGGCTTGGACTTGTTCGCCGAGCTGAGGAAGTTGGTCGAGGCTCCGTCGTCGAGGGTGACGGCGTGGGCCGCGTTGCCGGCGACGGCCGCCGTGTAGGCGGCGCTACCGGGACGGGCGGTCTCGGTCGGCTGCACGAGCGGCTTGTCGCCGGCCGCGAGGGCGATCTCGCCGTACTGGTTGGCGGAGTAGACGTCGGTGACGGTGAAGGCGCCCTGCGGGGCGATCAGCATCCCCTCGAGGCTCTCCCGCTGCGCGGCGGTCGCCGGCAGGCCGACGGTCGCCGGGGTCGGCGCCGTGACGGTGGTCTTGTCGAGCTTGTCGACCTTCGTCGCCGTGAGCTCGGTGAGGCCGTTGTACTCGCTGACCGCGCCGGTCACCTGCACGTAGTCGCCGACGGCGACGGCGGAGGCGGCGGAGGAGCCGAAGACGAAGAGCGCGTCGGAGGCGGTGTGGGTGGCGAGGTCGACCGCGCCGCCCGTTCCCGGGGTCTGCAGGTAGAAGCCGTTGAAGCCTCCGGTCGGGTAGGCCGCGGTGACGACGCCGACGGTGGCGACCGTCTGGCCGGCCTTGGGGCTGGTGTCGCCGGTGCCCTGGATGTCGGCGATGGCGACGGGCGGACCGGGGTCGGTCCCTGTGCCCGGATCGGTTCCGCCGTCGCCCGGGTCGCCCGGGTCGGTGGCCGATGCGGTGTTCTGCGGCGTGATCGTCGCGCTGAGCGAGAGGTCGGCTGCGTTGTCGTCGGTGTCCTTGAACGCCGTGCGGTCGAGCGACTTCACGTCGGTGTTGCCGCTCGGGGCGGCCGCCGCCTTGGAGCCCTCGAAGGTGTTCGAGGTGCCGTAGCCGACGAGGTCGGCGACGCTCGCGTTGCCCGTGACCGAGCCGGTCGGGAGGGTCAGCGCCGTGGCCGACTTGGCCAG
This sequence comes from Leifsonia sp. Soil_N53, assembly GCF_057655165.1. NCBI lineage: Bacteria > Bacillati > Actinomycetota > Actinomycetes > Micrococcales > Microbacteriaceae > Leifsonia > Leifsonia sp. Soil_N53. The sequence continues at coordinate 87,720 of NZ_JBDGMM010000054.1, read as the reverse complement.
CACGAGCGTGCCGGTGGTGCCGGACGGGTTGAGCCCGTTGCTGGCGGCGTCGGGGGCCGGCAGGGCGGCGCCGTTGGTGCCGTTGGAGGCGCCGGCCACCAGGTAATAGCCCTTGGCGGCGATGGAGCCGCTCAGCGGGACGACGCCGTTCGCCGCGCCGGTGCCGGTCGCGGAGCGGTACTGCACGCTCCAGCCGGTCAGCGCGACGGGCTGGTCGCCCGGGTTGTAGAGCTCGACGAACTTGTTCGAATAGGCGGCGCCGGCGCTGCCGCCGGACAGGTACGCCTCGTTGATGACGACACCGGTGCCGTCCGTGCTGGCGAAGGCCGGCGTCGCGGCGAGGGAGCCGGCGGCGAGGCCTGCTCCGACGGCCACGGCGGTGGCAGCGCGCCACAGACTGCGCAATCTGATTGACATTTCTCTCCTCGGTCGGAAGGGGAACTCGTACGAGTCCGCCGGTCACCCTAGGGACGGCGGAGAACCGCACACTGTCTCGTGTGTGAACGTACAGAAAACTCGAACGGGGGTAGACCGCTCATTTGAGCACGCGGCCCGTTCGCGCACTCCCGGGGTGGGCCATGATGGTGTGCATGCGGATCGACGAGATCGCCCACTTCCGGGCGCTGGCGGCGGAGGGCCATCTGGCGCTCGCCGCCGAGACGCTCGGCGTCTCGCAGTCGACGCTCTCGCGCTCACTCGCGCGGCTGGAGGCCGAGGCCGGCGTCGAGCTGTTCGACCGGCGCCGCGGCCACCTGGAGCTCAACCAGTACGGCGAGATCCTGCTGGCCCACGCGTCCCGGGCCGAGGCGGAGTTGGAGACGGCGCGCGCCCGCATCGACGCGCTTCGCGATCCGGCGGCGGGCATCGTATCGCTCGCGTACGTGTCGTCGTTCGGGAGCTGGCTGCTCCCCCGGGTCGTGAGCGAGTACCGCAGCCTGTTCCCCGACATCCGGTTCGCGTTGCGCGGCGGGACCGCTGACACCGTGCTCGACGCGCTGCGCGAAGGGTCGGCCGACCTGGCGTTCCTCAGCCCCGACCCGCGCGACCCGGACATCGAGTGGGTGCCGCTGACGGCCGAGCGGCTGGTGCTGGGCGTGCCGGAGGGCCATCCGCTCGCCACCCGCGCGGAGGCGTCGTTCGCCGACCTGACCGAGGCCGAGCTGGTCGCCCTGCGCCCCGGATCGGGGCTGCGGACGATCGCGGACGCCTACTTCGCCGCGCACGGGGAGGTGCTGTCGCCGGTGATCGAGGTGACCGAGCTGTCGACCCTGCGCGCGCTGGTGCGCGACGGCGTCGGCGTCGCGCTCATCCCGGACACGCCGGCCGAGCCCGGGATCGTCGCCGTGCCGCTGGCCGACGAGGCCCAGCGGGTGATCGGCCTCGCCCGCAACCGCACGCGCTCGCAGCCCGCGGCCGCCGAGCAGTTCGCGCGCTTCGTCCGCGAGGAGCTCACCGCGCTCTGACGTGCGCGGGACGGAGGTCGCCGCCGTCGCGCTGCCGGAGGGACCGCGCTCAGGCGGCGCGGGAGCCGAGCGCGCGCCAGAGGCGGTCGATGTCGGCGGGGAGCTGGTCGAGGTGGCCGCGTTCGGCGGCGATCATGTAGGCGCCGAAGAAGCCCTGGACGGCCACCCGGGCGACCTCGTGCGCAGAGAGCCCCTGCGGCAGCGCCTCCTCCTGCTCGAGGTAGCCCGCGACGATGGCCACCCAGCGCTCGTAGGGGTCCGCATCCGGTCCGGGCGGGAGGACGGTCTGGGAGAGCGCCATCGCCGCGCGCACCCGCACGTCCGCCGCGAACACCGCGCCGACCCTCCTGGTCAGTTCCGCCGCCGCCGCCAGCCCGCGCAGTCCGCTCGCGTCGATGTCGGCCACGATCGCCGGCCAGTTGCCGTACTTCTCTGCGACCAGAGCCTTCGCCAGGTCGAGCTTCGACCGGAAGTGGAAGTACACCGCGCCCTTGGTGAGACCGGTGCGTTCGACGATGCGCTCGAGCCGGGCGCCGGCATAGCCGTGCTGGTCGAACTCGTCCGCAGCGGCGTCGAGGATGCTGGCGCGGCTGCGCTGGGCGCGCTCCTGACGTGGCGGCATGGTGAGGGTCCTCGAATCCGTTGTGAGCGAGTCCCCCGCCGGCAACTCTAGCGGGGCCGGCCACGCGACGCCGCATCGACGCTCGGATGCGCAGCGAGTCGCGGCGCCGGACGGCGCCGGCCTCCCGGGTCATACCGGCCTCCCGGCTCAGCAGGAGTCCGCGAACAGCCGGCGCGGCCGCTCCGGGTCGGCGTCGTCGAACAGCACCGACGCGACCTCGCGCGGGGCGCCGAGCGGGTCCTTGCGGCCGGTGGAGACGAACGACCAGTCGGCGTCCCGCTCCGGATCGTGCTCGACCCAGACCGAGAAGTTCCAGAATCCGCGCAGGGTGTCGCCGAGGAGGCCGGGGCCGTCGACGACGAGGACGCCGTCGGGAGAGGCGGACCGGAACGGCGTCACCAGGTCGGCGCGGAGCCCGTCGGGGGTCGCGTGCGCGCTCGCGTGGGCACGCTCGACCTGCTGACCTGCCGTGCGCAGCGCAGCGGCGAGCGCGTCCGCCGCGGCCGGGAGGTCGGCGCCGGCGACACCGGTGACCGCGACGAAGCGCGGCCCGCGCCGATAGTGCTGGAGGAACTCCTCGGCGAGGCCGTCGAAGAAGGACGCGTGATCGGTGGTGGTGCTGCCCATGCGGCGAGTATCCCACCCGGGCGGCGACGCTGCCAGCGAACGGGCTTACCGTTCACGCAGGTGACCGGCCTACCCTGGGATGGTTGCGGTCCTGGTGGGAGGAGTGGCACATGGAAGCGGACCCCGGCGGCGACCTGCGGCCGCCCGAGGCGGTGCCGGAGCTTCCCGACGAGCGGGCGATGGGCATGATGAGCCTCTCGCCGCAGCGGGAGGCCGAGCTGGAGTCGCGGGCGCGCGAGTGGATCCGCGACCTGGCGGCGGCCGAGCCCGGCAGCGAGGCGTTCCGCCGGAAGATCACCGGGTTCTCCCGCCTCGGCGACAAGGAGATGCAGGAGTCGAGCGACGCCTCCCGGCAGCTGCTGAGCCGGCCGGCCACGGCGCTCGCGGCGGCCAAGGGCAAGGCGGTGCGGACGGACCCGCAGTACGGTGTCCTGCGCACGCTGCAGGCGCTGCGCGCGACGGTGAGCGACTTCGACCCGCAGCACACCAGCGGGCGGTACCGGATGCTCGCCCGGTTCCCCGGCGGGCGCCGGTTCCGCGCGTACGTCGAGCGGTTCGAGTCGGCGCAGAAGCAGCTCGACTCGATCGTGGTGTCGCTCGACCACGGCGAGGAGTGGCTGCGCCGCGACAACGTCGAGATCGAGAACGAGCGCGCGGCGCTCTGGCGGACCACCGAGCGGCTCAACGAGTACGTTACGCTCGCGGCCGCTCTCGACCGGGCGACCGTGGCGCGGGCCGACGAGCTGCGGCTCACCGACCCGGTGCGGGCCGCGACGCTGGAGAAGGAGGCCCTGTTCCCGATCCGGCAGCGCCGCCAGGACCTGACCACCCAGATCGCGGTGTCGGTGCAGGCCTACCTCGCCCTCGACGTCATCAAGAAGAACAACGTCGAGCTCATCAAGGGCGTCGAACGCGCGAAGACCACCACGGTCTCCGCGCTGCGCACCGCGGTCGTCGTTGCGCAGGCACTGGAGAACCAGCGCCTCGTCATCGACCAGCTCGGCGCCCTCCACCAGAGCACGAACGCCCTGATCGGCCGCACCGGCGAGGTGCTCCGCGACCAGACCGAGCAGATCCAGAAGGAGCAGATCACGAGCGCGGTGGACGCGCGGGTGCTGCAGCGCGCCTTCGACGACGTCTTCGCGACGATGGACGGCATCGACGTCTACCGCGGGCAGGCCATCAGCAGCATGTCCCAGACCGTCGACGCGCTGGAGCACCAGGTGGCGCGGTCGCGCAGCTACCTGAAGCGGGCGCGACCGGACCAGGGGCAGGGGCAGGGCTAGGCGAGCCGGGTCGCGACCCGTCCTGCGCAGTCAGCTGAAGATCGCCCACTCCGCCCGGTCGAGCCTGGTGTTCACTCCCTGGACCCGCAGATACCAGTAGCGCTCGTCGCGGTGCAGGTACTGGCCGAGGACCGTGATGTAGCGCCACTCGCCGGCGACCTGCGTCCAGCGGATCAGGGAGATGAACTGATCATGGCGCAGGTAGGGGACCGCCGCGAAGTCGTCGCGCGTGAAGGCGGACGACCGGTGCGCGTCCTCCGCGTTCGGTGAACTCATGCGGCAACGATGCCGTGCGGCCGGCGCCACCGACAGGGACCAAAGTCACGTGGACCTGAGCCAGGCGAACCCGTAGGGGGCGAGCGTGCGGCCGTCCCAGCCGTCGGCCAGGACGGCGGAGTGCCCGTCCTCCACCTCGATCGTCGCCTCCCGGTCGGACAGGTTGTGCAGGGTCAGGAGGCCGTCCCGGCGCAGGGCGAGCACGGCCGGATCGCCGACGTCCACGGTCGTCCAGCCCGCGGCGCCGGCGTGCGCCGCCCTGCGCACCCGGGCGAGCCCGCGGGCGAGCGTCAGCAGCGAACCGTCGTCGTCCTCCTGCGCCCGCGCGTTGACGACGCGGAACCCGAACGGGCCGTCCACCTGGGCGGCGAGCGTCAGCGGCGACTCGGCGGCGGTCGTGAAACCGCCCCAGTCGGAGTCGTCCCACTGCATCGTCGTGCGTGCCGCGCCGCGGCCCTCCACCGCGAGGTCGTCGCCGGTGCCCAGCTCCTGCCCGGCCTGCAGCAGCGGGACGCCGGGCAGCGCGTGCAGGAGGCTCAGCGTCATCCGCACCCGCTCGGCCGGCTGCAGCATCGGCGCCCACCCCCGGCGGATGCCGCGCCCGTAGATCAGGTCGTCGTCGTCCCGGGCGAACGCGGCGAACACCTCCTCCCGCTCGGCGTCGCTCAGCTGCGACAGGTCCAGTTCGTCGGCGTTGCGCACGAAGTTGAGCCGCGACTCGGCCGGGATGCTGCGGTCGAGCCGGTCGAGAGCGTCCACGATCGGCTGCGCCCGGCCGCGGGCCAGCGCGAGGAACGTGGCGTTGTTGAGGCTGAAGTCGATGACGGCGTCGAATCGGTCGTTCTCGATCAGCGCCGCCATCGCCTCCGGCGGCTCGTCGGCCTCCGCGATGAGCGCGACCTCGGGACGCAGCTGCCGCAGCCGTGCCCGCAGCCGGTCGAAGAACTCGTCGTCGTCGACGTCGGTGTCCGGCCTCCCTTTGCCCTGCACCAGGAGCAGGGCGGCATCGATCCGGAAGCCGTCGACCCCGACGCCGAGCCAGAAACTCAGCAGCTGGACGAGCTCTTCGAAGACGTCCGGATCGGTGGCGTTGATATCGGGCTGGAACGAGTAGAACTGGTGGTGGTAGTAACGCCCGGCCCGCTCGTCGAACGTCCAGACGCTCTCCTCCTCGCCCGGGAACATCGGATGGTCCCCCGGCTCGGTCGAGTCGTCGTCGCTCCAGACGAAGAACTTGCCCGCCCTCCCGTCGGTGTCCTCCCGCGCGGCGAGGAACCACGGATGCCGGTCCGAGGTGTGGTGCGGCACGGCGTCGACGAGCACGCGCATCCCGAGCTCGTGGGCGCGCGCCAGGAAGGCGCGGAGGCCGTCCAGGTCGCCGAAACGCGGATCCACGGCCAGGTGGTCGTCGACGTCGTAGCCGTTGTCCCGCCGCAGACTCGGGTAGAACGGCAGCAGCCAGATCCAGGTGACGCCGAGCTCCGCCACATGGTCGAGCCGGGCCAGCGCCCCCGCCAGATCGCCGAAGCCGTCGCCGTCGCTGTCGGCGAACCGGGACAGGTCGAGGCCGTAGACGAGCGCGCCGGGGTCGGTGGCCCAGCCCGCAGGGTTGTCGGGTGTGCGTTCTGGGGTGGAGGGCATCCTCCACTGATACGCCGGAAAGTGCGGATGGGCGATGGGGCTGGGACGCGGGTCGGGGATGGAGCGTTTCTGCTGCTTTGCGGCTTTACTGCATAGCAGTATTGCCGGCACACGGTAATGCTGCGAGAATGGTCTCCATGACTTACCACGGATATCTCGCCCTCCAGGGCCGGGGAGTGGTCACCCTCCCCGCTGAACTGCGACGACGTCTCGGGTTGGACGCCGAGGGCGCCCAGATGGAGGTCACCGAGCGCGAGGACGGCGTCATCGAGCTCCGGCCGACGCTGCCCGTCCCGGCCGAGCAGGCCTGGTTCTGGAGCGACCGCTGGCAACGCCGCGAACGCGAGGTCGACGCCTACGTCGCGTCGGGCGCCGTCGCCTCCTACGAATCGACTGACGACTTCCTGTCCGCTCTGGACTCCATCGCCGACGACCGCACCACCGATTCCGCAGCGTCGTGAGGTTTCAGACCACCCCTGCGTTCGACACCGACTTCAAACGACTCAAGCCCGAGCATCAACGCGCCTTCCGCGATGTCGTCCAGAACAGCTTCGCGCCCGCCTGCGACGCGTTCGCACTCGAGCCCACGCGCGCCTGGCCCGCGGCCCTGCGGGTCAAGTCGATGCGCGGAGCACCCGGGATCTACGAGATGACCTGGTCGTTCGCGTCACCCGATGGTCGCGCGACGTTCGAGTTCGTCACCGTGGCGGGGATCCTCTACTGCCGGTGGCGGCGCGTCGGCGACCACGGCGTCTACCGCCGCCCCTAGCCCACCGGCTCCAGCCGCACGATCACCGCTTTCGACACCGGCGTGTTGCTCCCCGTCGCCGCGCTCTGCGACGGCACGAGGACGTTCGCCTCCGGGTAGTAGGCCGCCGCGCACCCGCGCGCCGCCGGATAGGAGACCACCCGGTAGTTCGGGAGGACGCGGTCGGGCTCGCCCGGCCACTCGCTGTGGATGTCGACGCGCTGACCGTCCGTGATGCCGAGCTCGGCGAGGTCGTCGGGGTTGACGAAGACCACGTCGCGGCCGTTCTTGATGCCGCGGTAGCGGTCGTTCAGGCTGTAGATCGTCGTGTTGAACTGGTCGTGCGAGCGGAGCGTCTGGAGGATCAGCCGGCCTGCCGGGCGCTCCAGCGGCTCCAGTTCGTTGACTGTGATCATCGCCTTGCCGGCCGGAGTGTCGAACCTGCGCTCGTCGCGTGGGCCGTTCGGGAGGACGAAGCCGCCCTTGCGGCGCACGTCCTCGTTGAACGTCTCGAACCCGGGGACGACCCGGCTGATGTGGTCGCGGATGACGTCGTACTCGGCCTCGAACCCGGCCCAGTCGATCCCGTGCCTGTCGCCGAGCGTCGCCCGTGCGAGCCGGGAGACGATCGCCACCTCGGACAGCAGCCCCGGAGCGACCGGCGGGATCTTGCCGTGCGTCGCGTGCACGGCGCACACGCTGTCCTCCACCGAGAGGAACTGCGGGCCGCCGGCCTGGAGGTCCACCTCGGTGCGGCCGAGCGTCGGCAGGATCAGCGCCTCCTCGCCCGTGACGACGTGCGAGCGGTTCAGCTTGGTCGAGACCTGCACGGTCAGCCCGGCGCCGCGCATCGCCGCTTCGGCGGCCGCGGTGTCGGAGATCGCGGCGACGAAGTTGCCGCCCATCGCGAAGAACACCTCGATGTCGCCGCGCTGCAAGCCGGCGAGCGTCTGCAGCGCGTCGAACCCGTGGTCGCGCGGCGGGTCGAAGCCGAACTCCGCCTGGAGGGCGTCGAGGAAGCTCTTCGGCATCCGCTCCCAGATGCCCATGGTCCGGTCGCCCTGCACGTTGCTGTGACCGCGGATCGGCGAGGCGCCGGCGCCGGGCTTGCCGATGTTGCCGCGCAGGAGCAGCAGGGTGATGAGCTCCTTGAGGGTCGCGACCGCGTTCTTCTGCTGGGTCAGGCCCATCGCCCAGGTGATGATGACCCGGTCGGAGCGGATGTAGAGGTCGGCGAGGAGGTCGATCTCCTCCAGGGTCAGCCCGGTGGCCTCCAGCACGGTGAAGTCGTCGAGCTTCGCGATGTGCGCGCGGAACTCCTCCAGCCCGAGCGTGTGCCGGGACAGGAACTCGTGGTCGAGCACCGTGCCCGGCGCGGCGTCCTCGGCCTCCAGCACCCGCTGCGACACGGCTTGCAGGAGCGCCATGTCGCCGCCGGAGCGGATCTGCAGGAAGTGGTCGGCGATCTGCGTGCCCTTGCCGATGATGCCACGCGGCCGCTGCGGGTTCTTGTAGCGGATGAGCCCGGCCTCCGGCAGCGGGTTGACCGCGACGATGGTGGCGCCGTTGCGCTTGGCCTCCTCCAGCGCGGTCAGCATGCGCGGGTGGTTCGTGCCCGGGTTCTGGCCCATCACGACGATCAGGTCGGCTTTGCCGAAGTCGTCGTAGGCGATCGTCGACTTGCCGATGCCGATGGTCTCGCCGAGCGCGGTTCCGGTCGACTCGTGGCACATGTTCGAGCAGTCCGGGAGGTTGTTGGTGCCGAACGCGCGCGCGAAGAGCTGGTAGGCGAAGGCCGTCTCGTTGGCGGTGCGTCCGCTGGTGTAAAACGCGGCACGGTCGGGCGAGTCCAGACGGTTCAGACGGTCGGCGATCAGGGCGAAGGCCTCGTCCCAGCCGATCGGCTCGTAGTGGTCGGCGCCGGCCGGCTTGTGCACGGGCTCGACGAGGCGGCCCTGCATCCCGAGCCAGTACTCGGACTTGTCGAGCAGGCTGGTCAGCGAGTTCTCGGCCCAGAAGCTCGTCGGGACGGTCACCGGCGTGGCCTCCCACGTGACCGCCTTGGCGCCGTTCTCGCAGAACTCCAGGATGTTGCGGTCGCCCGGGTCGGGCCACGCGCAGCTCATGCAGTCGAAGCCGTTCTTCTGGTTGATCGCGGTCATCAGCTTCGCGGTGCGGGCGGGGCCCATCTCGCGGATGGCCGGCTCCATCGAGTGCAGGATGGCCGGCACCCCGACCGCCCAGGTCTTGTTGCGCCCGACCTCCAGGTCGGGGTACTCCTCGCCGGGGTTGACGTCCGTGTCGTGCATCAGGCCATCGCTTTCGGTCTCGTGTCGGCTGTCGGTATCTGGGCTGCCGTCGTGTCGGCGGCCTCCGTCACCAGGATCCGCTCGCCGCCCGAGTAGACCACCATCGACGAACCGCGCAGGAACCCGACCACCGTCAGGCCGAGCTCGCGGCCCAGGTCGACCGCGAGCGACGACGGCGCCGAGACCGCCGCCAGCACCGGGATGCCGGCCATCGACGCCTTCTGCACCAGCTCGAAGCTCGCCCGGCCGGACACCATCAGGACGGTGCCGCTCAGCGGGAGCCTGCCCTCCTTGAGGGCCCAGCCGACCACCTTGTCGACGGCGTTGTGCCGCCCGACGTCCTCGCGCAGCACCAGCAGCGCGCCCGTCGCGGCGTCGAACAGCGCGGCGGCGTGGAGGCCGCCGGTCTTCTCGAACATCGCCTGGCCCTCTCGCAGCCGGTCGGGCAGCGTCGTGAGCAGCTCGTCGGTGACCGTGACCGGGTCGGCGTCGACCGGGTAGGCGGAGCGGGTGCGCACGGCGTCGATGCTCGCCTTGCCGCAGAGGCCGCAGGAGCTCGTCATGTAGAAGTTGCGGTCGAGGCTCGCATCCGGCCGCGGGACCCCTGGCGCCAGCGTGACGTCGAGCACGTTGTAGGTGTTCTCGCCGTCCACCGCGCCGCCGGCGCAGTAGCGGATGGCGCTCAGCTGCTCGGCGTGATGGAGGACGCCCTCGGAGACGAGGAAGCCGGCGGCCAGGTCGAAGTCGCTGCCGGGCGTGCGCATCGTGATCGACAGCGGCGTCCCCGCCACCCGGATCTCGAGCGGCTCCTCGACGGCGAGCACGTCCTCCCGGCGACTGCGCGACTCCCCGACGACGATGCGCGTGATCTGCTTCCGCGAAGTCATGCGAGTCATGGTTCAGGCTTACCATGCGGCGGGGTGGCCCCATACTCGAATCTTGTGAGGAATGGGATCGGGAATGCGGACGGCGCGGTGCGGCCGTCCTGGCACGACGCGAGGGCGATCGCCGCGGCGGCGGGAGTGGCGCTGCCGCCGGAGCGGGTCGCGCTGCCCGACTCGGTCGGCCGCAGACTCGCCGCCGACCTCGAGACCCCGATCGACCTCCCGCACTTCGCGTCGGCGGCGATGGACGGCTGGCTCGTCGTCGGCGAGGGGCCCTGGACTCTGGTGGAGGCCGCCCCCGGCCGCGGCCAGGCGACGCCGATCGTCACCGGTGCGCTGGTGCCCGACGACGCGTTCGCCGTTCTCCGCAGCGAGAGCGGGGAGATCGACGCCGGGTTCGGGCGCCGTGTGCTGCGCTCGACGGTCACCGGCGAGCCGCGTCCCGGCCACCACATCCGTCGCCCCGGCACCGAGGCGGCGCGCGGGGAACGGCTGATCGCCGCGGGCGCCCTGCTCAACCCGGCGCACGTCGCGCTGGCCGCGGCGACCGGCGCCGACGACCTGCTCGTGACCGCCGACCCGCCGGTGGCGCTGGTGTTCACGGGCGACGAGGTCGTCACCTCCGGTGTGCCGGCGCCCGGCCGGGTGCGGGACAGCTTCGCGGTGCAGCTGCCCGCGCTGATCGGGATGCTCGGCGGCCGGGTGACCGGCGCGGCACGGGTGCCCGACCGGCTGGACGACACCGTGGCCGCGCTGCGGGACGCCGACGCGGCGCTGATCGTCACGACGGGAGGCACCGGCGAGTCGTCCGCTGACCACCTCCGCGACGCGCTGCGAGCGCTCGGCGCGCGCTTCCTGGTCGACGGCGTGGCGATGCGGCCGGGCGGTCCTACCCGCATCGCCCGGCTGCCGGACGGCCGGCTCGTCGCGGCGCTGCCCGGCAACCCGCTCGCGGCCATGCTGTCCGCGATCACGCTCGTCGAGCCGCTGCTCGCGGGGCTCGCGGGGCGGCCTCCCGTCCCGACCAGGACGGTGCGCGGCGCGGCGGTCCACGGACGGAAGGGATCGACGGTGCTGGTGCCGTATGCCGAGCTCGACGGGCGCGCGGTCGTGGCGGCGTGGCGGGGCGCGGCGATGCTGCGCGGTCTCGCGGGCGCGACCGGGATCCTGGTGGTGCCGCCGGAGGGCGTGGCGGACGGGGAGGGCGCGGAGAGCCTCCCGCTGCCGTGGGCCGCGACCGGCACGCCGAACGGTTGAGCCGGCAGGCAGTTCGCCCGAGCACGTCACCTGGTCACCAAGCTGGGATACCGTGGCAGAGGCCGGAAGGAGATCAGATGGACGAGCCGATCGGAACCGCCCGAACCGCGGACAGCACCGAGCCCGACACCGCCGAGCCCGAGACCACCGAACCCGAGTCGACCGAGATCACCTACGACGAACAGCTGTACCCGGCCCGGCCGCGCCGGCTGCGGCCGCGGGCGAACCTGCGCGGCGGAGCCATCCGCCGCACCGTCTCCGACCCGCGCGCCGCGAACGGGCTGAATCCCGCCTACGTCCAGTGGCTGGTCCGCCAGTCGATGCTGAAGGACGCCGACGTGCTCAGCCGGCAGCTGTCCGGCTCGCCGAGCATGTGGCGCAACCCGTACGCGCGCCCCGACGCCCGCCGCGCCGTGTCGACCTCCGACGTGTGGTTCACGGCGTACCCGATCTCGCTCATCACCCGCCCGGGCGAGTCGTTCCTCGCCGCGCTGGCCGACCCGGAGCTGTGGACCGCGTTCGAGCGGATCGGCATCAACGGCGTGCACACCGGTCCGGTGAAGCGCGCCGGCGGCCTCCGCGGCTGGCAGGAGACCCCGAGCGTCGACGGCCACTTCGACCGAATCGGGACGCAGATCGACCCGATCTTCGGGGACGAGCAGACCTTCCAGCGGATGACCGACGTCGCGGAGGAGCACGGCGGCGTCGTCATCGACGACATCGTGCCGGGCCACACCGGCAAGGGCGCCGACTTCCGGCTCGCCGAGATGGCGTACAAGGACTACCCGGGCATCTACCACATGGTGGAGATCCCGCCGGAGGAGTGGCACCTGCTGCCGGAGGTCCCCGAGCACCGCGACTCGGTGAACCTGGACGCAGAGACGGAGGCCGGCCTGGCCGAACGCGGCTACATCATCGGCGAGCTGCAGCGCGTCATCTTCTACGCGCCCGGCGTCAAGGAGACCAACTGGAGCGCCACCGCGCCGGTGGTCGGCGTCGACGGAGTGACCCGGCGCTGGGTGTACCTGCACTACTTCAAGGAGGGCCAGCCGTCGGTGAACTGGCTGGACCCGACGTTCTCGGGGATGCGGCTGGTCATCGGCGACGCGCTCCACTCGCTCGGCGACCTCGGCACGAGCGCGCTGCGACTGGACGCGAACGGCTTCCTGGGCGTCGAGAAGAGCGCGGAGGGGCTGCCCGCCTGGTCGGAGGGCCACCCGCTCTCGCACGCGGCCAACCACGTGATCGCCGGCATGGTGCGCAAGGTCGGCGGCTTCACGTTCCAGGAGCTCAACCTGACCGTGGAGGACATCCGCGACACCGGCGCCGTCGGCGCCGACCTGTCCTACGACTTCATCAACCGGCCCGCCTACCACCACGCGCTCGCGACCGGCGACACCGAGTTCCTGCGGCTGACGCTGCGCACGTCGCTGGAGCTCGGGGTGGAGCCGGCGAGCCTGGTGCACGGCCTCCAGAACCACGACGAGCTGACCTACGAGCTGGTGCACTGGGCGACGCTGCACAAGAACGACCTGTACCCGTTCCGCTACGAGGAGCTGCCCGGCGGCGAGCTGGCCGAGCTGATCCGCTCGGAGCTGGTGGAGAAGCTGACGGCGCCGGCCGGCTTCAACCTGGTCTTCACGACGAACGGGATCGCCTGCACCACGGCCTCCCTCATCGCCGCGGCGCAGGGGCACACCACGCTGGACTCGATCACGGAGGCCGACGTCCCGGCGATCCGGGACGCGCACCTGCTGCTCGCCGCGTTCAACGCGTGGCAGCCCGGTGTGTTCGCGCTGTCGGGCTGGGACCTGCTGGGCTCGCTCACCCTCCCCCGCGAGCAGGTCGCCGACCTGATCGCCGAGGGCGACACGCGCTGGATCGAGCGCGGCGCCCACGACCTGCTCGGGGTGGCGCCCGACGAGGAGCGCTCGGCGTCCGGGATGCCGCGGGCGCGCTCCTTGTACGGCACGCTCCCCGACCAGCTCGGCCGGCCCGACTCGTTCGCCAGCGGGCTGAGCGAGCTGCTGCGCATCCGCTCCCGCTACGGGATCGCGACCGCGCATCAGGTGGACGTCCCGGACGTCGCACACCCGGGGATGCTGGTGCTCGTGCACGAGCTGGAGACGCTGGACGACCAGGGCCTCCCGACGGTGCAACTCACGGTGCTGAACATGAGCCGGGATGCCGTGGACGGCACGGTGCGCTCCGACGCGCTGCCGCTCGGCGCGACGGTCGTGGACGCGGCGGACGACAGCGAGGTCACGACCGTCGACAACCTCAGCAGCTTCCCCCTCAGCATCGGCCCCTACGGCGCGCGCTTCCTCGTCCTGCGCCGCCCGGAGGCCTGACCATCTCGATGAGTTAGTATCTGCGTATGGATGCAGATAAGCCGATATGCGGACGTTTGCCGGACAGCCAGTTCGTCGAGCTGGCGGTGGAGGTGTTCGGGATGCTCGCGGACGCCACGCGCGTGCGCATCATCCTCGCCCTCCGCGACGCCGGCGAGCTGTCGGTGAACCACCTCGCGGACATCCTCGACAAGCAGCCGGCCGCGGTCTCCCAGCACCTGGCGAAGCTGCGCCTCGCACGGATCGTGGCGACGCGGCAGGACGGCCAGCGGGTCTTCTACCGGCTGGAGAACGAGCACGCGAGCCGGCTCGTCACCGACGCGATCCTCCAGGCGGAGCACTCGCTCGGCGGGACGCCGCGGCACCACCACGGGGAGGCGTCGGCGTGAGCAGCGGGACGCATACCCACCACGGGCACGACCACGAGCACGAGCACGAGCACGACCACGACCACGACCACGACCACGACCACCCCCACCCCGCCGGGTTCAAGGGTTTCCTCTACGGCCTCTTCGTGCCGCACTCGCACGACGCCGCCGACTCCATCGACGACGCGCTGGAGGCCAGCGCCCAGGGCGTCCGCGCTCTCAAGATCAGCCTGTTCGTGCTGCTCGGCACCACGCTGCTGCAGGCCGTCGTCGTCGCGTTCAGCGGGTCCGTCGCGCTGCTCGCCGACACGGTGCACAACTTCTCCGACGCGCTGACCGCCGTGCCGCTGTGGGTGGCGTTCGTCCTCGGCCGCCGGGTCGCCTCCCGGCGCTACACCTACGGCTACGGCCGCGCGGAGGATCTCGCCGGCCTGTTCATCATCGCGGTGGTCGCGCTGTCCGCGGTCGTCGCCGCCTGGCAGTCGATCGACCGCTTCTTCCACCCGCACCCGCTGGAGAACCTGGGCTGGGTGGTCGTCGCCGGCCTGATCGGGTTCGCCGGCAACGAGGCGGTCGCGATCTACCGCATCCGCGTCGGCCGGCGGATCGGCTCCGCCGCCCTCGTCGCCGACGGCGTCCACGCCCGGATCGACGGCTTCACCTCGCTCGCCGTCGTGGTGGGCGCGATCGGCGTCCTCCTCGGCTTCCCGCTCGCCGACCCGATCGTCGGCCTCCTCATCTCCGCCGCGATCATCGTGCTGCTGTGGGGCACGGTCCGCAGCATCGGCCGCCGCCTTCTCGACGGCATCGAGCCCGAGCTGGTCGGGCGGCTGGAGCACGCGCTCGAGGACACCCCCGGCGTGACCGCGGTGCCGCGCGTGCAGCTCCGCTGGGTCGGCCACCGGCTGCACGGCAGCGCCCGGCTGGAGGTCGACGCGTCGAGCCTGTCCGACGCCCATCGCATCCTGGACTCCGCCCGCACGCACGCGAACTCCCACCTCCGCAACCTGGACGAACTGAGCCTCGAGCTCGTGCCCGCGGGTCAGGCTCGATGACGGACGCCGGGCTGGACACCGCCTCGCGGCGCCGCCTGACCCGCTTCGGCATCGGGCTGGAGGCCGTCACGCTCGGCTGGAACGTCGTCGGCGTGGTCGTCCTCGCCGTGCTCGCGTTCACGAGCGCATCGGTCGCGCTGCTCGGCTTCGGCCTGGACAGCCTGATCGAGATCTTCGCCAGCGTGGTCGTGATCTGGGAACTGACCGGGAGCGGCGAGCGCCGGCAGCGGCTGGCGCTCCGGCTGATCGGCGTCGCGTTCGTCCTGCTGGCCGCATACCTCCTCGTCCTGGCTGTGATCGCGCTGGCGTCCGGCCACCGCGCGACGCCGAGCCCCGGCGGCGCGGGCTGGACGGCCGTGACCGCCCTCGTGATGTTCGCCCTCGCCTTCGGCAAGGCCCGCACGGGCCGGCGCCTCGGGAACCCCGTGCTGATCGCCGAGGGCCGCGTGACACTGGTGGACGGCATCCTCGCCACCGCCGTCCTGCTCGGGCTGGCAGTCGACGGGCTCTTCGGCTGGTGGTGGGCGGACCCGGTCGCGGGGCTGGTCATCGTGGCGTACGCGGTGCGGGAGGCGGTGGCGATCTTCCGGGACGGGCACGACTGACCCGGCGCCGGACGCGGCACAGGCCTTTCGGCCCTGCACCGGCGACCTCCGCCGGCGGGACACTCGGCTCGACCGCCAGGAGGGGCCATGAAACGCTGGATCCGTATCGTCCTCACTGCACTGACCGCGCTCGTCGGGCTGACCGCGGTCGCCGGCGGCACTGCGCTGGTCGTCGGGGCCGCGACCTCGTCGTCGCTGGGAGGGGCCGTCCCCGGGCCCTCCTACCTCGGCGGGAGCCCGTTCACGTCGTACCTGGCGCCCGGCCTGGTGCTCGGGGTCGTCGTGGGCGGAACGCATCTGCTGGCGGCCGTGCTGGTCGGGCGCGGCGCCCGCTCCGGGCCCCTCGCCGCAGCCGTCGCCGCCTTCGGGCTGCTGATCTGGATCTTCGTGCAGATGATGTTCATCCCGTTCAGCGTCCTCCAGGCCGCGTACTTCGCGGCGGGGCTGGCGGAACTCGGACTGGTTTTGCTCGGACTCGGGCTGCTCCGGCCCGGACGGATCGCGGCGCAATGACCGCGACGCTCCGGTTCCTGGGCGCGACCGACACCGTCACCGGCTCGCGGTACCTGGTCGAATCGCAGGGACGGCGCATCCTGGTCGACTGCGGGCTGTTCCAGGGCTACAAGGTCCTGCGCGAACGCAACTGGCAGCCGTTCCCGGTCGACCCGGCCGGCATCGACGCGGTCGTGGTCACGCACGCCCACCTCGATCACACCGGCTACCTGCCTGCGCTCGTGCGCGACGGCTTCCGCGGGCGCATCCACGCGACGCACGGCACCGCCGAGCTCAGCCGGCTGATCCTGCCGGACAGCGGCCGGCTGCTGGAGGAGCAGGCCGAGTTCGCCGCGCGGCGGCACAGCTCCAAGCACGCGACGCCGCTCCCGCTCTACACCGAGCAGGACGCGCTCGCCGCGCTGGAGCGCTTCCAGCCGCATCCGTTCGACGCCGAGGTGGAGGTCGCGGGCATCGCCGCGCGGTTCGTCCCGGCCGGCCACATCCTCGGCGCGGCGCAGGTGTTGCTGGAGGCCGAAGGGTCCCGGCTGCACTTCACGGGCGATCTGGGCCGGCCGGACGACTCGCTCATGAGGCCGCCAGTCTCGCTGGAGGCGACCGACGTACTCGTCTGCGAGTCCACCTACGGCGACCGCCTGCACCCGGGAACGGACCCGGCGTGGCAGCTCGGCGAGATCGTCCGCGACGTCTGCAGCAGGGGCGGCGTGGTGATCCTGCCGGCCTTCGCCGTCGGCCGGGCCGAGACCCTGCTGCTGCAGCTGAGTCGGCTGCGGGCGCGGTACGCCATCCCGGACGTCCCGGTCTTCCTCAACAGCCCGATGGCGGTGAACGCGGCGGAGATCTACGCGCGCCACCCGGAGGAGCACCGCATCGGCCCCGCCGAGTTCGAGGCGATGTACCGGCTCGCAACGCTGGTGCGCACGGTGGACGACTCCAAGCTGCTCAACCTGCGCGGCGGCCCCGCGATCATCATCTCCGCGAGCGGGATGCTCGAAGGCGGACGCGTGCTGCACCACATCGCCGCGTACGGCTCCGACCCCCACAACGCGATCGTCCTGACCGGGTTCCAGGCCGGCGGCACGCGCGGTGACGCCCTGCGCCGCGGCGAGCGCAGCCTGCGGATCTACGGGCGCGACATCCCGATCCGCGCGCAGGTGCACGTGCTCGACATGCTCTCCGCGCACGCCGACGCCGGGCAGATCGTCGACTGGCTGAGCACCGCTCCGACGCCGCCTCGGGCCGTCTACCTGACCCACGGGGAGCCGCACGCCGCCGACGCGCTGCGGGTGCGGGTGAAGCGCGCTCTCGGCTGGGAGGCGCGGGTGCCGGAGTTCGGGGAGAGCGTCAGCCTGCCCGCGGGGAGCGGGTCGTGAACCGCGCAGCCCGCCGCGCCACCCGGTGCGGGTACGCCCGCCTCCGCACTGAGGGAACCCGCGGCGCGCTCAGCCGCGCGTAGTACCAGACCTTCGCCGCCTCCACGAGCACCAGGTAGAGCAGCACCAGGCCGACGAGGGCGAGGACGAACAGGGCGGGCAGCGGCGTGAAGCCGAGCAGGCCGGCCAGCGGCGAGTACGGCAGCCACGCGCCGACCGCCACGACGGCGAGCACCGAGACGGTGAGCGGGAGGGAGGCGCGGCTGCGCAGGAACGGCACCCGCCTGGTCCGGATGACGAAGACGATCAGCGTCTGCGTTGCGATCGACTCAATGAACCAGCCCGAGCGGAACTCCGGCGGGGCCGCCTGGAACGCGAAGAGCATCAGCCCGAACGTCGCGAAGTCGAACAGCGAGCTGATCGGGCCGAACAGCAGCATGAAGCGGCGGATGGCGCCGATGTCCCAGTGCGACGGCACCCGGAGCTGCTCGGCGTCCACGTGGTCGCTCGGGATGGCGAGCTGGCTGGAGTCGTAGAGCAGGTTGTTCAGCAGGATCTGGCCGGGCAGCATCGGCAGGAACGGCAGGATGACCGAGGCGATCGACGCGCTGAACATGTTGCCGAAGTTGCTGGACGTGCCCATCAGCACGTACTTGATCGTGTTCGCGAAGATCCGCCGCCCTTCGGTGACGCCGTCGGCGAGCACGTCGAGGTCCTTGTCGAGCAGCAGCACGTCGGCGGCGTCCTTCGCCACATCCACGGCCGAGTCGACCGAGATGCCGATGTCGGCGCTGTGCAGGGCCAGCGCGTCGTTGACGCCGTCGCCGAGGAAGCCGACCGCGCGGCCCTTCTCGCGCAGCGCGCGCATGATGCGCGCCTTCTGCTCGGGCGACACCCGGGCGAAGATCGTGGCGGCGCGGGCGGACTCCGCGAGCCGCGTGTCGTCGAGGGCGTCGATCGCCTCGCCGGTCAGCGTGCCCGTGGAGGGCATCCCGAGCTCCGTGCAGACGCGCTCGGCCACGACGGCGCTGTCGCCGGTCGCGATCTTGACCCCGACGCCGAGGTCCGCGAGCCGCTGCAGGGATGCGCGCGCGTCCGGCTTCACGCCGTCCATGAACGCGAGGAATCCGCGCAGCGTCAGGCCGGTCTCGTCCTGCGGCGTCAGCGCGACCAGGCCGCCAGCCGCCCGCGTGGCGATGGCGATGACGCGCGAGCCGGCGGCGTACAGCTGCGACAGCATCCCTGCCGCGGACGGGTCCACGTCCGCGCACAGCGGGAGGACGGACTCGGGGGCGCCCTTGACGACGACGATCGGCGCGGAGCCCGTCGCCGCGACGAGGGCGCCGGCCATGCGGCGCTCATGGTCGAACGGCACGGCGTCGAGCCTGCGGTACGCGGCGACCGGGGCGGACGCCGCCTCCTCGCTCGCCCAGAGGGCGGCGTCGAGCGCGTTCAGCCCGACCGTCTGCGGCGCGGCCGGGTCGGCGTCGGTGGCGAGGAGGCCGAGCAGCAGCACCTCCTCGGCCTCCACGTGGTCAAGCGGCACCGGGCGGTCGAACACGATCCGGCCGGTCGTGAGCGTCCCGGTCTTGTCGGTCACCAGGAGGTCGAGGTCGCCCAGGTCCTCGATGCAGACCATGCGCTTCACCAGGACCCGCCGCCGCGCGAGCGCGCGCGAGCCGGCCGCGAGGCTGGTGCTGACCACGGCCGGCAGCAGCTGCGGGGTGATGCCGACCGCGATGGCGAGCGAGAACAGCAGGGACTCGATCAGCGGCCGGCCGAGCAGCAGCGCCGCCACGAAGATCAGGGTCGTGAGGATGATCGCGACCAGCAGCAGGAAGGTGGAGAACTGGCCCAGTCCGCGCTGGAACTCGGTCTGCGGCTGCTGCGCGGCCAGGCCGACGGCGATCCTGCCGAACTCGGTCGTGCCGCCGGTCGCGACGACGACGCCGACGCCGCCGCCCGCGTGCACGACGGTGCCCATCAGCGCGCAGCAGGCGAGGTCGCCGACGCCCGCGCCCTCCGCCACGGGGTCCACCGTCTTGGCGGCCGCATGCGCCTCGCCCGTCACGATGCTCTCGTCGCACTCCAGGCCGTTCGCCTCAACGAGCCGCAGGTCGGCCGGGACGACGGTGCCCACCGTCAGCAGCACGAGGTCGCCGGGGACGAGCTCCGTCACGTCGACGCTGCGGCGCACCCCGCCGCGCAGCACGATCGAGGTGTGCCGCAGCCGGTCGTGGAGGGCGTCGGCGGCCTGCTCCGCCCGGAACTCGTTGACGAACCCCAGCCCGACACTGACGACGAGGATGACGGCGATGATCACCGCCTCCGTCCCCTGGCCGACGAACGCCGAGATGACCGCGGTCGCGAACAGCAGGATCAGGATCGGGCTGCGCACCTGACGGCCGAGGACGCTCCACGGCCGGGCCCTGTGCCCGCGGACGGCGTTCGGCCCCACCCGGGCGAGCCGGTCCGCGGCCTCCGCGGCGCTCAGGCCGACGGCCGACGACCCCACGTCCGCGAGCACCGCGGCGACGTCCCTGGAGGCGGCGGCCCGGACGGGGCTCAGCGGCAGCGCGGCGACGGCCGCTGTGCCGGCCGACGCCGTCACTCGGCCGCTCGGCGCGCCCGCGCGAGCACGACCGGGACGCGCACGTTCAGCAGCACGTCGTGCCCGACCGAGCCGAGCATGACGCGCTTGGCGCCGTGGCGGTCCCGTGTCCCCATGATGAGCATTCTGCGGCCTTCTGCCGCGTCGACCAAGCCCCGGGCGGGCGGCGCCTCGATCGCGTCGGCCTGGACCACGAGGTCCGGGTGGAGCTCGCGCGCGCGCCGGGCGGCCGCGTCGAGGACGTGCTGCCGCCGGTCGTCGAGGGACACCTCCGGCACGAACCCGGCCAGCAGCGGATTGGCGGTGTAGCCGACGCAGACCAGGCGCAGCGGCTCGCCGAGCGCGGCGGCCTCGACGGCGGCGAACGCGTCGGCCGCCTCGGCGGGCGGCTTGCCGTCGTCGCCGGCGACCACCCCCGCCCCGGTGTCCGCCCAGCCGTGCGGTACCACCGCGACCGAGCAGGGCGCGGCCGCCGCCACGCGGACGTGGAGCGAGCCGGCGAAACCGCGGTCGCGCTCGGCGCGCGAGCGGGCGCCCACGACGAGGAGGTCGGCGTCGCGGGAGGCCGACTCCAGCTCGGCGCCGATGTGGCCGTAGAGATAGCGCGTCCCCACCTCCAGGACGGGCCGCCGCCCCGGCGCGGGCTCGGGACCGGTCAGCGCGGGCACCCGGGCCGAGGCCGCCTCCGCGATGCGCAGGGCGGCCTCCCGCTCCGTCGCCAGCACGGACTTCGCCGCGACGACGAGCAGGTCGTCCGGGCCGTCTGAGCCGTCGCCCCAGGAGCGCTCCAGGACGAAGACGATCTCCAGCCGGGCGCCGTCGCGCACCGCCCGCCGGGTGGCCCACCCCAGGGCGGCTCTGTGCTCTGCCCTGCCGTCGACTCCGACCATGATCGTGCCGGCCATCGCACCCTCCAACCGCTCGGGAACGGGATCAGTCTCGCCATCCGGGCGGCCCTCCCCCAGTGCCGAAAGTCCCACGTGACCTTCGGCCCTGCGCGCGCGGCCGGCCTGCGCCAGAGTGGGGGGCATGAACGACACTGGATCGGTCGCTCGCGCGGCCATCGTCTACGAGTCCATGTTCGGAAGCACCCGCCGGATCGCCGAGGCCATCGCCGAAGGACTGCGGCCGTTCGCGGCCGTGACCGTCGTGAAGGTCAAGGACGCGCCGGAGGCCTTCCCGGACGCCGACCTCCTGCTCGTCGGCGCCCCGACCCACGCGCACAGCCTGAGCCGCCCTGCCACCCGGGTGGAGGCGGCGAAGTGGGCGGACGAACCCGACCGGCGGCTCACGCTCGAACCCGACGCCGAGGGCATCGGCGTCCGGGAGTGGCTGGAGACCTGCGGCGGCGTGCCCGGCCGGTTCGCCGCGTTCGACACCCGCGCCGACATGACCGAGCTGTTCACCGGCTCGGCGGCCGCGGCGATCGACAAGCGCCTGCGCAGGCTAGGGTCGCACCGCCTGCTCGCGAAGCACAGCTTCCTCGTCGACAAGGAGAGCATGCTGGAGGCCGGGCAGCTGGACGACGCCCGCGAGTGGGGCCGCGTGATCGGCGCGGCACTGGGCACGAGGGCCGCAGTCTGACCCGGCGGCCCTCAGCGGCCGACCGTCAGGACCCGGAGCCGTGGAGGACGAGCACCGGGCAGTCCGCGTGCTCGACCACCGAACGCGACACCGAGCCCAGCAGCAGCCCGGTGAACCCGCCGAGACCCCGGCTGCCCACGATCAGCATCTCCGCGTCCTCCGCCTCGGCGATCAGCTGGCGGGCGGCGGACCCGGAGCGGACGACCGTCGAGTACCACGGCGGCGGTGCGTCCCCGAAGACCTCGCGCGCGGCGTCCTCGGCGATGGTGTGCGCGTCCCGCTCGGGGTCCCAGCCGCCCATCACGTAGCCGGGCCAGGACGGCGGGAACTCCCACACCGTCACGCCGACCAGGCTGCTGCCCAGCCGCTCGGCCATCCGGGCGCCGCGGCGCAGCGCGGCGAGCGACTCCGCGGAGCCGTCGACCCCGACGACGATGCGGCCTCCGAGGTGGATGCGGTCGTCGGACTCGTGATCGGGCGCGTCGGTCATGCGGGTACTCCTTTCGTGGGGCGGTTCATCAGCGCTCGTGTTCACCAGCGCTCGGGCTCCGGCTCGCGCCGAAACCGCCGCCCCGTCATCCGGTCGATGTCGATGTGAACGTACCGGTACTTGAGGGTCGGTATCCAGGGCTGAAGTGGAGCCTTGTCCGCCTCGTCGATCTCCGCCTGGTGCTCCAGCTGCCGCGCCCTGCCGTGGACGATGACGCTCCACGCCTCGTCGTCGGTCCAGCCGTCCGTCTCGAACGCCACGGTGTCGTGCACGGTCAGCTCCAGCAGCTTGGTGCCGGGAGCGGTCCTGATCAGGATGCTCGACCCGTCGGAATAGAAGTTCACCGGGTAGATGTCGGGCTCTCCGCCGACAGCGGTGGCGAGCCGTCCGAGAGTGCCCGCCTTGAGCACCTCCCGGCACTCGTCGCGATCCAGCTCGTGGACCGGTTCATCCGATGACATGGCTTTCTCCTTCCGTCTGCGACTGCGTCGTCGCGGCCTGGACGCCCGTGGCCGGTGCGTGCACCACGATCGTCGGCGAGGACAGGTTGAGCAGCACGTCGTACGCGACCGCGCCGAGGCTGCCGAGCTGCGCGTGCTCCCGGCGGGAGTCGCCGATCACCAGGAGCTCGGCGCTGCGGGCCAGCTCGTTGAGCGCTGCCCCCGCCGGGCGGCGCACCACCCGGCTGCGGATGACGATGCCGGGCTGCCTCGCCCGTGCCCGCGAGACGGCTGCTGCGAGAAAGCCCCGCGCCTCGTCGTCGCGCCGGAGCTGCCAGTCCCGCCGCTCGTCGCCGCTTTCGGTGTCGAACGGAATGTGCGACTCCGACGACCGGACGGTCATCAGCTCGCAGTGGTGGTCGCACGCCAGGTCCGCCGCCAGGTCGACGGCCGCCTCCCCCGCCGGCGTGTCGTCGACGCCGACGATGACGCCGCGCCGCATCCGTGACGCCGCCTCGGGGATGATCGCGACCGGTCCCGTGGCGAGGTTCGCGAGCTGGAGGCTGCGCGAGCCGAACGCGCGGCCGTAGTGGAAGCCGGTCTTGTGGGTTCCGACGACGATCATCGTCCCCGGATCGCTGAACGACGCGAGCTCCGCCATCGGGCTGCCGGCCCTGACCTCCCCCTCGATCGCGACATCCGCCGCCAGCGACCGGGCGTAGGCGAGCTCCTCGTCGAGGCGCTTGCCTGCGTCCTGGTCCACCTCCTCGATGAGCCGCGACCCCACCGCGCCCCACTCGTCGTCGGCGACGTGGACGAGGGTCACGCCGGCGCCCCGCTCCCGTGCGCCCGCGACCGCCCAGCGGATGGCTGCGCGGGCCGGCACGGATCCGTCGACGCCGACGATGTACCTGCTGATCTCCATGGGGGCACCTCCACGAGCAGTTTCCAGCGGCGGCCCGCCCGGCGCAGGGTCATAAGTCCCACGGGACCTTCGGCCCGCGCCGCGCCGGGCGGTCGCGCTTGACTCGTCGCACCGCGGGTAGACGGCGAGGGAGGGCGGCGACGATGAGAGCGTGGCGCACGACGGGGGCGCGCGGCGGCCTCGAAGCGGCGGAGTCGCCCACCCCCGAGCCCGCCGACGACGAGGTCCTCGTCCGCGTCGAGGTGTGCGGCGTCTGCCGGACCGACCTGCACGTGGTCGACCAGGAGATCCCCGTGCACCGCCCGCGCGTCACGCCGGGTCACCAGGCGATCGGGGAGGTCGTCGGCGTCGGGGCCGCCGTGACGTCGCTGCGCCCGGGCGCGCGGGTCGGGGCCGCCTGGCTGCGGCGCACCTGCGGGGAGTGCGCGTTCTGCCGCCGGGGAGCGGAGAACCTGTGCCCGCGCTCGGAGTACACCGGGTGGGACGCCGACGGCGGCTTCGCCGAGTACCTGGTGGCGCCGGCCGCGTACGTCTATCCGATCGCGGAGGACGCCGACGCCCTGGAGACCGCGCCGCTGCTGTGTGCGGGGATCATCGGCTACCGCGCCCTGAGGCGCGCGCAGCTCCCACCTGGAGGAACGCTCGGCATCTACGGGTTCGGGTCGAGCGCGCACGTGACCGCGCAGCTCGCGATGGCCGCCGGCGCACGGGTGTTCGCGATGACCCGCGGCGCACAGAACCGCGACCTCGCCCGAGAGCTCGGCGCCGCGTTCGTCGGCGAAGAGGCAGAGGCGCCGCCCGAGCCGCTGGACTCCGCCATCGTGTTCGCCCCGGCGGGCGGGCTCGTGCCGGTCGCGCTGGGCGCCACCGCGAGCGGAGGGACCGTCGTGCTGGCGGGGATCGAGATGTCCGACCTCCCACCGCTCTCGTACACCGACTCGCTGTTCCGCGAACGCGACCTGCGGACCGTCACGGCGAACACCCGGGAGGACGGCGCGCGCTTCCTGGCCCTCGCCCGCAACCTCCGGCTGCGCCCGCGCGTGACGGCCGTGCCGTTCGACGGACTGGCGAACGCGATCGACGACCTGCGACGTGGCAGGGCCAGCGGCTCGCTGGTGCTGCGCGTGGCCTCCTAGAAGGGAAACGGCGATGACAGACCGCACGGTCGTCTGCTGGAACGGCTCCACCGCTTCGGAGGCGGCGCTGAGCTGGGCGCTGCGCCGCGCTCGCGACGCCGGCTCGACACTGGAGCTGTTCGACGTGGTGGACTACTCCCTCTTCCTGGGTGATCGAGCCGCACTCGACCGGGCCACAGAAGAGGAGGAGGACCGGCTCGACACCCGGGTGGAGGAGCTGCGGGCGTCGCATCCCGGCGTCGTCGGCGGCCACGACCTGCTCGTGGGGGACCCGCTCGAGCTGCTGACCGATCAGACCCGGCCGGACACCCTCCTCGTCGTCGGCACCCGCCACCGGGTCGGCCCGCGCGTGCGGTACGGCTGGTCGCTCGGCGCGCGGCTCGCGACGGCGGCCGCCGGTCCCGTCGCCGTCATCCCGGTCGAGGAGGAGGTGGCGGCGAACGCACGGTCCGGCGTCGTGGTCGGCGTGGACGGATCGGACGTGGGGCGGCTCGCGCTGGAGTTCGCGGCGCGCGAGGCCGCGGACCGGCGGCAGCGGCTGGCCGTCGTGCTCTGCTGGGTGGCGCCGCTGTCGGAGCAGCCGCTCATCGTTCCCGACGACGAGTTCGTCACGTCGCAGCAGAGCGAGCGGCAGGAGCTGCTCGACGACCACGTGGACGCCGTGCGCGAGAGGCACCCCGCCGTCGCGGTCGAGGGCGTGCTCCTGCGCCAGAACCCGATCTCGGGCCTGCGGGTCGAATCGGAGCGGGCGTCGATGCTGGTCGTCGGCAG
The DNA here is from genome assembly GCF_057655165.1 of Leifsonia sp. Soil_N53. Classification (NCBI taxonomy): domain Bacteria; kingdom Bacillati; phylum Actinomycetota; class Actinomycetes; order Micrococcales; family Microbacteriaceae; genus Leifsonia; species Leifsonia sp. Soil_N53. Next base: position 62,385 of record NZ_JBDGMM010000054.1, on the reverse strand, counting down.
CCGGCGCCTCACCGGCTGGAAGCGCACCTGGCTCGGGTCGGTCTCGCACGGTCTCGTGCTGGACCTCGCCGCTCCCACCGTCGTGGTCGGCCAGGAAACGGAGGTGTACGCGACGCCGCCGGAAGCTACACTCAGCGCGTAGAGGGGGTGCCGCCTCCGGCACTCGTCTTCGCGCGGCCGCGGCCGCCACCCGAGAGGAGGCTCGCCATCCCCGAGGATGAGCCGATCACGTTCCCCGACGCGCCCCGGGCCGAACTCGATCGCGCCCTCGGTGAGCTGGTCGAGCAGGCCCGCAAAGTGCTGGACACCCAGGGAAGGCTCCGCGCGCTCGTGCGCGCGAACCGGGCGGTGGTGTCGCACCTCGAGCTGCCGGTCGTGCTGCGGACGATCATCGAGGCGGCCGTCGAGCTCGTGGGCGCGCGCTACGGCGCTCTCGGAGTGATCGCCGAGGGCGGCGGTCTGGAGCAGTTCATCCACGTCGGCATGGCGGACGACGTCGTGGCCCGGATCGGCCACCTGCCGGAGGGGCACGGGCTGCTCGGCGCCCTCATCGACGACCCGCGGCCGATCCGCCTGGACTCGATCTCCGACGACCCGCGATCGTCCGGCTTCCCGGCGGGCCACCCGCCGATGACGGCGTTCCTCGGCGTCCCGATCGCCGTGCGCGACTCGGTGTTCGGCAACCTCTACCTGACCGACCCCGTCGCCGGCGGCTTCACCGAGGACGACGAGCAGCTGGTGAAGGCTCTGGCCGCCAACGCGGGCTTCGCCATCGACAACGCGCGGCTGTTCGCCGAGACCTCCGCACGGCAGTCCTGGACCGCCTCCGCCGCGGAGATGACGGCGAGCATCCTGGGCAGCGACACCGCGGAGGCGCACCAGGAGTTCGCGACCCGGTCCGCCGCGCTGCTGAAAGCGCGCTCCGTCGTCGTGCTCGGCACCGGTGAGCACGGCGAGGCGGCGACGCTGCTCGGGCGCGACGACGGGTCCGCCGCCGAGGCACGGCTCCTCGCGACCTTCCCGCTGGACAACGACCGGATCCGCAGCGCCATCGAGGGCGAGCAACCCACCCGGCTGGACGAGTTGACCGGCTACGCGCTCGCCGACGGCTGGGAGCCGGGTCCGGCGCTGGTCGTCCCGTTCGACGGGCGGGTCGGGCAGCCCGAAGTGCTGATCGCCGTCCGGGAGGCCGGCGCGCTGCCGTTCTCCACCTTCGAGCTCGAGCGGTCCGTCACCTTCTCGCGGCAGGCGGCCCTGGCGATGGAGCTCGCCGAGGCCCGCGCCGACCGGGAGCGCGTCGCGCTGCTGGAGGACCGTACGCGCATCGCCCGTGATCTGCACGACCATGTCATCCAGCAGCTCTTCGGCGCGGGACTCGAACTGCAGAGCGTCCAGTCCGCGCTCGGCCCGGGAGTGCTCGCCGACCGGATCGACGCCACCGTGCAGTCGCTCGACGACGCGATCGCCCAGATCCGGACGGCGATCTTCTCGCTGTCGCGCCAGCAGGGACCGGCCGAGAGCCTCCGGCACCGGCTGCTCGACATCGTGCAGGAGGTCGGCGAGGCCCTGCCCCGCCCGGCGACGGTCTCGTTCTCCGGGCCGGTCGACCTGGTGGCCGACCCCGCCGTCGCCGACGACGTCGCGGCGTTCGTGCGGGAGGGCCTGATGAACGTCGTCCGGCACGCCGACGCCGACACCGCGACGGTGGCGGTCGTGGCGTCCGCCGACGGGATCACGGTCGACGTGGCCGACGACGGCGACGGGATCGGCGAGACCAGCAGGCGCAGCGGCCTGCGCAACCTGTCCGAACGCGCGGAGCGCCGGTCCGGGGAGTTCGACGTCGAGTCCGGTCCGGAGGGGACCCGGCTGCGCCTGCGGCTGCCGGTGTCCGCGTCCGAGTCCCCGTCCGCGGAGCGGACGACGTGAGCACGTCGCCGATCCGCGTCTTCCTCTGCGACGACCACGAGATCGTCCGCCGTGGCGTGGCCGGGCTGATCGACGCGCAGGACGACATGGAGATCGTCGGCGAAGCCGCCACCGCGGCCCAGGCCCGCGCCCGGATCCTCGCCGTGCGGCCGGATGTCGCGGTGCTCGACGTGCGGTTGCCCGACGGCAGCGGCATCGACGTCTGCCGCGCGATCAAGCAGGCGGAGCCGGGCATCCGCTGCCTGATGCTCACCGCCTACGACGACGAGGACGCCCTGCGCAGCGCGGTCATCGCGGGCGCGGACGGCTACGTGGTCAAGGACATCCGCGCGAGCACGCTGCTCGACGACATCCGCGCCGCGCACCGCGGCAAGCGCCTCATCGACCCCCGCGTCGCCCAGCGCGTCTCCGAGACCCTGCGCGAGCCGGCCGACGACCCGCGGTTCGCCTCGCTCGGGCTCCGGGAGCGGCAGGTGCTGGCGCTCATCGCCGACGGCCTCACCAACCGGCAGATCGCGGAACAGCTCGGCCTGGCGGAGAAGACGGTGAAGAACTACGTGAGCTCGCTGCTGGCCAAGCTGGGCCTGGAGCGGCGCACGCAGGCCGCGGTGCTCCACCTCGAACACCGTGGCCGCGCCTGACCGGAGCCGGGTCTCCGCGGCCTCGGCGGGACCTTCGACTCATCGGCGCGGCTCCGCCGACCCGAAGCTGGGACCATGCATCCCTCGAAGACCGTGTCGGCGCCGATCGTCTGCGGAGTGGACGGGTCGGAGCAGTCCCGCCGGGCTCTCCACCACGCGGCGAGACTCGCCCGCGCGCTCGACACGCGCCTCGACGTGGTGATGGCGTGGCAGCCGTCCACCTCGATGTACGACGCCTACTTCCCCGACCCGGAGCGTGCGCCGAAGGTGGTCGCCTTCGAGATCCTGGAGGAGCTGGTGCGCTCGGAGTTCGGCGACCAGACGCCGGACTGGGTGCGCGTGCAGGCCGAGCCCGGACACCCCGGGAAGGTGCTCGTGACGGCCTCCCACGACGCGGAACTGCTCGTCGTCGGGAGCCGCGGCCTGAGCGAGCTGGCGTCGCCGTTCCTCGGTTCGGTCAGCCTGTACTGCACGACGCAGGCGGCGTGCCCGGTGCTGGTCGTCCGCCCGGAGAAGGAATCAACCGAGCATCCGAAGGAGAAGAGTTCATGAGTGATCGCACGATCGTCGGCTGGGACGGTTCGCTGGAGGCCGGCATCGCCTTGGAGTGGGCGGCCCAGCGCGCGAAGGCCGAGCACGACTCGATCGTGCTCGTCGACGTCGAGGACATCGACGCGCTCGCACCGGGGCAGGTCGTCACCGAGGAGCTGGTGGCGCGGCGCCACCTCGCCGCGGACGACGAGGCGCAGCGCGTCTCCGACGCGGATGGCCTGCGGGTCAGCACGCACGTGATGGCGGGCGAGCGTCTCGACGAGCTGCAGCGCTTCTCCCGCGCCGACAATCTGATCGTGGTCGGGACCGGGCGCCGGCACTGGCCGCGCGTGCGCTACGACTGGTCCCTAGGGGCGCGCCTGGCCGCGCACGCGCGCGGCGCGGTCGCCGTCATCCCCGACCTCCCGGAGCCCGGACGCACTGCGGTGGTCGTCGGCGTGGACGGGTCGGAGGTGTCGCTGAAGGCGGCGAGGTTCGCAGCCAGGGAGGCCAGGCGACTCGGCGGCGAGTTCCGGCTGGTGCACGCCTGGCTGGACCCGCTGGTGGGCATCCCGGAGGTGCAGCAGCCGGACGGGCGCTTCACAGTCGACCTCGAGGGCGAGCACGACGCGATCCTCCAGTCCGTCGCCCGCACCGTTCGCGCGGCGAACCCGGACCTGCAGGTGACGGCAACCCTCGTCAGGGACGACCCGCGGCATGCCGTGCTCTCCAGCCTCGACGACGCCGCTCTCCTCGTGGTGGGCACGAAGCAGGCCCGCGGCTTCGGCCGCATGATGCTCGGCTCCGTGAGCCACGCGCTCATCCTGGCGATCCGGGTGCCGACGATCGTCGTCGCTCCCGAGTGCTTGATCTGAGCCGGCCGGCACGCTGCGGGCCCGGGACCTACGACCCTATGGCGCGCCGCCGCACCGGTCGATCCTGATCCCGTGGCGCACCCCGCGCCGCGCCTAGGGGGCTCTCCGACATGAACACTCGCACCACGCACCTCCTCCGGTTCGCCTGCGCAACAGCACTGGCCGGCTTCCTCGTCGTGACGCTCGGCGCCTCGGCCCCGTCCGCCCCTGCACAGGACGGAGGCGGTGAGGGACCGCACTTCTACAGCGGCGTGACCGTCGACGTGTCCGGCCCGGTCGACGGTGACGTGTACGCCGCCGGGCAGAGTGTCACCGTCAGCGGCGACGTCACCGGCGACGTGATCGCCGCGGCGCAGACCATCACGATCAGTGGCCGTGTCGACGGGAACATCCGGCTCGCCGCGCAGGATGTCACGATCACCGGCGACGTCGCCCGCAGCGGAACGATCTTCGCCTCCGACCTCCTCGTCGACGCCGGAGGCTCCGTCGAGAACGACATCGTCGCGACCGCGACCTCGATCCGCGTCGCGGGCGATGTCGGCAGAGACATGATGGTCAGCGTCACCGACCTCCGGATCGACGGCACCGTCGGCGGCGATGTGACCTACGCCAGCTCGACGACGGCGCGCATCGCGGACGGCGCGGTGTCCGGCAGCGTGGAGCACGTCCAGACCCAACAGCCGTCGAGAGTCGAGATCTCCCCGTGGGCCGCCGTGCTCGGCTGGTTCCTCGGCCTCCTCTACGCCCTGGTCGCGCTCAGTCTCCTCACGGTCGTCGCCGGTCTGCTCGTCCCGCGCACGCTGCAGCGCGTCACCGACCAGCTCCTGCCCTCCCCGTGGCGCGCGCTGCTGGTGGGCTTCGTCGCCTCGATCGCGGTCCCGATCGCGCTGGTGTTCCTGCTCGTGACGATCGTGGGCGCACCGCTCGCGCTCGCGGGCCTGCTGGTGTGGATCGTGCTGACGCTCGCGACCTTCCTGGTCGGCGCACACTACCTCGGGCGCGTCGTCCTGCGCAGCTCCCCGCATCCGGTCCTGCAGTCCTTCGTCGGCGGTCTGATCCTGATCGTGGGGCTGCAGATCCCGCTGCTCAACATCCTGGTGTGGCTGGCGATGGTGTTCTTCGGCCTGGGCGCGGAGCTGCTGGAGCTGTACCGGCAGCGGCCCTGGAGCGTCGGCGCCGCGACGCCCGCCGCGTCGCCCGCGACGGCCCCGCCGCAGCAGGCTCAGCCGGTCGTGGCGAACGAGCCGCCGCGGCAGTAGCGCCTTACCAGTCGCCGTCGTCCTGCCCGCCCGGAACGACGAAGGAGAATTCCTTCGGCGTGACGAGCACCGGGCACGGGAGGTTCAGCAGCACGTCGTGGCTGACCGAGCCGAGCAGGGAGGCGGCGACGCGGCCACGGCCGCGGGTCCCCACCACGATGGCGACGGCTCCCTGGCCCTGCTCGACGAGCGCTTCGGCGGGGTTCTTGCGCACCAGCACCGGGACGATCGGCGCCGCCCGGGCGATCGGGACGTCGGCGACCGCGTCCGGGATCACGGCCTGCTCGCGCTTCAGGAACGCCGGATCGGCGTGCTCCCCGGAGTCGAGGGCGGAGTGCAGGGCCACCGGCACGTCCCAGGCGTGCACGGCCTCCACCTGGGCGCCGGTCCAGCTCGCCTCGGTCACGGCGAGCGCCAGCGCTGAGCGGGCGAACGCGGAGCGGTCGACGCCCACGACGACGACGTTCCGCTCCGGCGGAGGCGCGGCCGGGATCACGGCGACCGCGCAATCCGCCTTCGCCGCGAGCTTCAGCGGCAGGGTGCCGATCCGGGCGCCGCCCGGCTGCGGGCCCTTGTCCGTCCCCACGACCAGGAGTGCGGCGCCCGCGGCCTCGCGGAGGAGCGCGCCAGCCGGCGGCCCGTCGACCCAGCGCACCTCCACGGCGATGTCCGGCGCGAGCGCACGGACGTGGCCCTTCGCCTGCTTCAGCCCGGTCTCGACAGTGGTCTCCAGGTCGAACCGGGGCCCGAAGACGGCGCCGCCCAGGCGCGTGTCGATCGCGTGCACCACCTCCAGCGCGCCGCCGCGCTCGAGGACCCGGTGCGTCGCCCAGTCGAGGGCGCGCCACGCCGACGGCGAGCCGTCGAACCCGACAACCGTGCGGCCGTCGATCGCCATGTCAGCACTCCCCCGTCGTTGGGCGGCAAGTCATTTGGATGGGCATACCGGCTCCTCACGTGATTCGTCTCGATCACGAGCCTGGTCCGCCCACGTGCCGCCGGCCAGGACCTTCGACCCTTGCCGTCGCGGAGTCGCGGGCGGTCTGATTGCCCCATGAGAAACGACAACGGAGCGTCCCGGATGGGGATGCGCGACGTACCGCCCATGGGCCGCGTCCTCGTGGTCGCGGTCGTCGCCTGGAGCCTCGCCTGGAAGGGCGCATCGCTCTGGCGTGCCGCCAGGAACGGGAGCAAGCCGTGGTTCGTCACGCTGCTGCTCACCAACACGCTCGGGCTGCTCGACGCCGTCTACCTGTTCGGGGTGGACCGCCGGCACGGCAGCGAGGAACTCGAGGAGCTCGCGATCCTGGAGGTCACCGGCGAGCCGGAGCAGCAGGGCCACACCCAGGAGACCTGAGCCGGGCGCGGGGGAAGGACGACGGAGCGCGTCGGGTCGGCTGACGCATGCTGTCCATCTCGCGACTCCTCCGTGGACGCGTCCTCGCCGGGCTGACCCTCCGCACGCTCCCCCGCGAGCTGCTGGCCGGGGTGACGCTGCTCGCCATCTCCGTGCCGGTGAACCTCGGCTACGCCCAGATCGCGGGGCTGCCGCCGACCACAGGGCTCTACGCGCTGATCGTTCCGGCGATCGTCTACGCGCTCATCGTCTCGTCGCGCCAGCTCGTGGCGTCGCCGGACGCGGCCGCATCGGCGCTGGTCGCGTCCTCACTGGGCGGGCTGGCGGTCGCCGGCTCCAGCGGCTACCTCGCGCTCGCCTTCGCCCAGGCCATCATCGGCGGAGTGCTCTTCGCGCTGTGCGCGGTGTTCAACCTGGGCTTCCTCGCGGACTTCCTCTCCAAGCCGATCCTCGTCGGCTTCGTGAGCGGCCTCGCCCTGGACATCCTGGTCAGCGAGATCGCGACGATGCTCGGAGTGCAGATCACCGGCAGCGCGGGTTTCATCACCCGCGTGTCCGAACTGGTCGCCGGGCTCGGGGAGGCCAACGGCTGGGCGATCGCCGTCGCGGCGTCGTCGCTGGTCGTGCTCATCCTCGGCCGGCGCTTCGCACCGCTCGTGCCGTGGGCGCTCGTCGTGCTGGTGGCCTCCACCGCCGCGGTCGCCCTCACTGGGATGGAGAGCCTCGGCGTGCGGACCCTCGGCCCGGTCGAGAGCGGCGCCCCGGCGTTCGCCTGGCCCGTGATCGGCTGGGAGCAGTGGCTCGCGCTCGTGCCGTCCGCGCTGTCGCTGACCATGGTCGCGATGAGCGAAGGGCTGCTGGTGTCCCGTGCCTTCGGCGAGCGCCGCAGCTACCGGGTGAACCCGGACAGGGACCTCCTGGCGTTCGGCGCGGCGAACATCGCGTCGGGCCTCACCGGCGGTTTCACGATCGGATCGTCGACCTCCCGCACCGCGGCGATGGACCACGCCGGCTCGCGCAGCCAGCTGCCGTCGCTGGTGACCGCGGCGGGCACGCTGGCCCTGGTGGTCTTCGGCACCACGCTCCTCGAACACATCCCGTCGCCGGTGATCGGCGCCATCGTCGCGGTCGCGGTGCTCCCGCTGCTGGATGTCGGGGAGTTCGTCGCGCTCTGGCGGCTGTCGAGGTTCGAGTTCGCGATCGCCGTCGCCTGCTTCCTCGCCGCGCTGCTGATCGGGCCGGTCGCGGGGATCGTCATCGCGGTCGTCCTCGCCCTGGTCAACCTGGCCCGCCGGGCCGCGAACCCGGCGATCGACGTCCTGAGCACCACCGACTCCTCCGAGCACTCCCTGCTGCCCGTCGAGGGCGGGGTGACCCAGACGGCTCCCGGCCTGATCGTGCTGCGTTTCGCCGCCCCGCTCTTCTTCGCCAACGCCGGGGTGTTCGAGGAGGCGGTGAAGACGGCCGTGGCGGAGGCGGGACCCGACCGGCTGGAGCACATCGTCCTCGACCTGGAGGCCGTCACCGACATCGACATCACCGCGGCCGAGCGGTTCCACGCCGTCCAGGACTGGCTGAGCGAGCACGGCATCCGGCTGCACTACTCGCGCGTGCGTCCCGACCTGGAGCTGCGGCTCGACCACTTCGGGCTGATCGAGGACCGCACCCTCTACGGCACGAACCAGGCGGCGATCGACGCGCTCGCCCCGTGACAGGCGGCGTCCGCCGCGTCGAGCTAGGCCGCAACGGCCTCCCGCTGCCGCGTGGCCACGCCCGCGGCCCAGGTGCGGTAGCCGCCGTCGAGATTCACGACGTCGCGCCCGTGCTGGGCGAGGATGCGCGCGGCGGTGTGCCCGCGCTGCCCCACCTGGCAGTGCACGACGACGGGTCCCGCCGGCAGCTCGGCGAGCCGGTCGCGAAGCTCGTCGACGGGGATGCTGACCGCGCCGGGGATCGCCCCTGCCGCGTGCTCGCCCGCGGTGCGGACATCCACGAGGGTCGCGCCGGCGGCGAGCGCGGAGTCGAGCTCGTGCCACTGGATCGCGCGGGTGGCGCCGGTGCGGAGGTTGTCCGCCACGTAGCCCAGCTGGTTCACCGGGTCCTTGGCCGAGCCGAACTGCGGCGCGTAGGCGAGCTCGAGTCGGGCGAGCCCGGATGCGGTGATACCTCCCGCCATCGCCACGGCGATCACGTCGATCCGCTTGTCCACGCCCTCCCCGCCGACGATCTGCGCGCCGAGGATCCGGTCGCTCGCCGGGTCGACCAGCAGCTTCATCGACATGGGCTGCGCCCCCGGATAGTACGTCGCGTGCGAGGTCGGGTGGGTGTGGATGACGCGGTGCTCGCGCCCGGCCGACACCAGCCGGCGCTCGCTCCAGCCGACCTTCGCGGCGACCGTGTCGAAGACCTTCACGATGGCGGTGCCGAGCGCGGGGGTGTTGCGCTCGTCGTGGCCGGCGATCACGTCGGCGACCGAGCGGCCGTGCCGGTTGGCCAGGCCGGCCATCGTGACCAGGGCCTCGCCGCCGGAGAGCGCGTCGATCTTCTCGACGCCGTCGCCGACCGCGTAGATGTGCGGGTCGCTGGTGCGGTTGTGCGCGTCGACCGCGATCCCGCCGGTCGGGCCGAGCCGCACGCCTGCGGTGCGCGCGAGGTCCACGCTCGGCGTCACGCCGGACGCGTCGACGATGAAGTCGGGACGCAGCGCGCTGCCGTCATCGAGCACGACGACGCCGCCCTCCACCGCGTCGATCGTGACGGCGGTGCGCACGTCGACGCCGTGGCTGCGCAGCTGGGCCTCCAGCGGCGCCACCATCTCGGCGTCCAGCGGGCTGAGGAGGTGCGGGCCGCGCTGGATCAGCGTGACGTGGATGCCGCGGCGCACGAGGTTCTCCACGGCCTCCAGGCCGATGAAGCCGCCGCCGACGACCAGCGCCGACGGGTTGTCCGACGCCGCTTCCACCAGCGCGCCGATCGCGTCGACGTCCTCCACGGTGCGCAGCGTGTGCGTGGGAATGCCGGGGTGCCCCGCCGCCTCCCGCGCGGACGCGCCGACCGCGAGGATCAGCTCGTCGTAGCCTTCGGTCGACGTCTCGCCGCTCGAGATGTCGAGCACCGTGACCGTGCGCTGCGCGGCGTCGACGGTCAGCACCTCGCGCCCGGTCCGCACATCGAGCCGGAACCGGGACGCCAGCGACTGCGGCGTCTGCAGCAGCAGCGACGACCGGTCGCGGATCACCCCGCCGACGTAGTACGGGAGGCCGCAGTTCGCGTAGGAGACGTACGGGCCGCGCTCGAACACGACGATCTCGCGCGTCTCATCCAGCCGGCGCAGCCGGGTGGCGGCCGACATGCCTCCGGCGACGCCGCCGACGATGATCGTTCTCACTGGGATGTCCTTCTTCCTGCAGGGTGGGCTCGGGGCCGATTGCGTATACCCCTGGAGGTATCGTACTATACCTCCAGGGGTATTCCGAATCCCCGAGAGAGGACCCACTCATGTGTTATCCCGTCACCTGCTCGACCTGCGGCAAGACGACCTGGAACGGCTGCGGGCAGCACGTCGCCGACGTGCGCAGGAACGTTCCCGCCGCGCAGTGGTGCGGCGGCCATCCCGAGCAGACCGCGGCCGCGCCCGCGACCGGCGGCGGCTTCCTCGGCCGCCTCTTCGGACGGAGCTGACCGTGGACCGCGACCCTTCGGACATCAAGCCCGTGCTGAACCGCCTGCGCCGAGCGCAGGGTCAGCTGAACGCCGTGATCGCCGCCGTCGAGAACGGCGGGAAGTGCCGCGATGTCGTCATCCAGCTCGCCGCGGTCTCCAGCGCGCTCGACAAGGCCGGCTTCCAGATCATCGCGACCGCGATGGAGAAGTGCCTCAACGACCCGGACGACACCAGCGATCCGATGACGGTCGCCGAGCTCGAGAAGCTCTTCATGACGCTGGCGTAGCGCGCGCGGCACCCGCCCGGCGCGCGACCGCCGCGACCGAGACCGCCGACGTCGCCAGGCTGATCAGGGCGCCGAGCAGGATCGCCGCGTCCTCCCCCGGCGCGAGCGTGTGCGTCTGGAGGCCGAGAGTCACTGCCGCGACCGGCACGCCGAGCTGGCCCGCCGAGGCGACGGCCTGCGCCCACGGGAGCCCCGCGAGCCGGGAGGCCAGGTGCGCCAGCACTGCGCCGACGCCGAGTGCGACGCCCAGCAGGATCATCGCCGGGTGCGCGACGAGCGCCCGCAGGTCGAGCGAGGCCCCCAGCCAGACGAAGAACAGCGGGCCGAAGAAGCCCTCCGTCATGCCGAACAGCTGACGCGCCAGCCGGTGCGGCTCTCCCACCGCGGACAGCACGAGGCCCAGCGCGAACCCCGCGATCATGATCGACAGCTGCGCGAACTGGGCGATCGCCGCGAACGCGAACAGCACCAGCAGACTCAGCCGCAGCTCGAGCGCGAACCGACGCCGCTCCGAGTAGGCGTGCAGCATCCGGCGGCGCCGGTTGGGCACGAACCTTATCAGCACGACCGCGAGCGCGACGGCGATCGCGACGATGACCAGCACCCCGATCCCCGCGCCGAGCGCCCTGCCCGGCTCGACGACGAGCGGCAGCAGCACTATGCACACGACGTCGGCGACCGCGATCTGCGCGACGAGCTGGGGCGTGGACCGGCGGTCCACGTTCACCGAACGCAGCATCGGCAGCACCAGCGCGGCCGACGACGACGCCAGCAGCACGCCGTAGAGCAGGCCGTTGCCGGAGTGCGCCACCGCGGCGAGCCCGGCGGCCAGGACCGCGGAGACCGCGCCGACCGCGCCCGCCCCGAGCGCGCCGCGCGCGAGCGCTCCCCGGACGTCCGGGTCGCGCACGGGGATCTGCGAGCCGACGACGACCATCGTCAGCCCGAAGCCGATGGAGGCCAGCAGCTGGAAGTCGTCGCTCGCCGGATCGACGAGCCGGAAGCCGGAGCTGCCGATCAGGATGCCGCCGGCCAGTTCGCCGAGGACGACCGGCACGCGCCAGATCGAACGGGCGGCCGCCAGCGGGCCGAGCAGGCCGACGGCCACCACCAGTGCGAGCACGGCGAAGCTCATGCAGAAACCGTAGCCGCACCCGGCGTGCGCGAGCCTGCGACACCGCCGACGCGAGTCGATGACGGACCCCACTCCATAGCCGATCCTTAGGCCGTTCTCAGCCGACGTAAGAATCCACAAAGATTCGACCAGCATCGTTGGAGGCATGACTGAGACCTGGGCCGCGACCACGGCGCCCCCGCGGCGCCCGCGGACGCGCAGCGGCGCCGCGACCCGGCACCGGCGTGGCGCGCGCACCGTGCGCATCCTGCTCGTCGCCAGCGTGATCGCCGTGCTCGGGATGTGGTGGTTCAGCGTCCCCGCGAACTTCGCCTCCACCCCGGCCAACGCCATCACCTCGCTCGGCGAGCTGAGCGGCCTGGTCGGCGCGCTGCTGGTCTGCTACCAGGTGCTGCTGATCGCCCGGGTGCCGTGGTTCGAGAACGCGGTCGGGCTCGACAAGCTGGTGTCGTGGCACCGGTCGCTCGGCGCGTCGGTCGTCTTCCTCATCGTCGCGCACGTGGTCTTCATCGTCCTCGGCAGCGAGGTGATCGACAAGAGCACGCCGTGGGACGAGTTCTGGACGGTCTACTACTCCTACCCGGACATGTTCACCGCGCTGGTCGGCACGATCGCGTTCCTCGCGGTCGGGCTCTCCAGCGCGCCCTTGATCCGCACCAGGCTGTCCTACGAGGTCTGGTACTGGCTGCACCTCACCACCTACGTGGCGATCTTCCTCACTTTCCTCCACCAGCTCAGCGCCGGCCTGCACTTCGTCGGCAACCCGGTCAACCGCGTCGTCTGGATCCTGCTCTACCTCGGCACCGCCTCCGCGGTCCTGACCTGGCGCTTCATCCTGCCGACCATGGACGCCTGGAAGGGCCGGATGCGGGTCATCGCCGTCGTGCCGGAGGGCCACGGCCTGAACAGCGTCTGGCTCGAAGGGCCGAACGTCGACCGGCTCGGCGTGCGCGCGGGCAACTTCCTGCTCTTCCGCTTCCTGGCCTGGGGCCACCTCGGCACGGCCCACCCGTACTCGGTGTCGGCGGTGCCGGCGAACGGCCGGCTGCGGATCACGGTCGGGACGCTCGGCGACCACTCCAGCCGCGTCACCGGCCTGAAGCCGGGGACGCTGGTCTTCGCCGAGGGCCCGTTCGGGCACTTCACCGCCGACCGGGCGAGCCGCGGCAAGCTGCTGCTCATCGCCGGCGGCGCGGGCATCGGTCCGATCCGGGCGCTGGCCGAGGACCTGGTCCTCCGCGGCGGGCGGCCGGTCGTGCTGTACCGGGTCAGCACGCCGGAGCAGCTAGCGCTCCTCGGCGAACTGCAGGCGATGCCGGGCGTCAGCGTCGTCCCGCTGGTCGGCCGCCGCGCCGAGCTCGGCTACGACCCGCTCGGCCCCGGATCCCTCCGGCGGATCGTCCCCGACCTGCACAACTGGGAGGCGTTCATCTGCGGCCCCGAAGGCATGGCCGAGCAGGTCGAGTCCTCCCTGCGCGAACTGCGGATGCCGAAGCGCTTCATCCACCGAGAAGAACTGAGCATGTCATGAACGGCAAATCCTGGCGCGGGACCATCCTCTTCACCATCATCCTCGTTGTGATGGGCGCCACTGTCGGCCTCAAGCTGTACGGAACCGGCGAGCAGACCGGTGCGCTGTCTTCGGCGCACGCGTCGGCGACGACGGGCACGACGCCCTCCCCGGCCCCCACCGCCACGAGCACGCCGAGCCCGACCGCGGCGCCGTCCGCCCCGTCGTCGGCGAGCGCCGCGCCCGCCGTCACCACGAAGACCGTCACCGGCGACTCCGTCGACACGGCATACGGCCCGGTGCAGGTGAAGGTCACCTTCGAGGGCACCACGATCACCGCGATCGACGCCGTGCAGTACCCGACCGAGAGCGGCCGCGACCAGGAGATCAACGCGCAGGCGATCCCGATGCTGCGGCAGGAGGCGCTGGCCTCGCAGTCGGCGAAGATCGACTCGATCTCGGGCGCCACCTACACCTCGGAGGGCTACATCCAGTCGCTGCAGTCGGCCATCGACCGGCGATGAGGTTCGTCGAGACCGTCATGGGCATCCCGATGTCGCTCGACCTCCGGGAGGCCGGCGAGGCGGCGGCCGCGGACGCCGCCGAGCGCGCCTTCCAGGTGCTGCGGGACGCCGACGCGCGCTTCTCCGCGTACCGTCCGGACAGCGAGCTCACCCGGGTGAACGACCGCGGCGGCGACCTCTCCGGGGTGAGCGACGACTTCGCCGAGGTGGTCGCGCTCGGCTCCCGGCTGGCGGAGGCCTCCGGCGGGGCCTTCCGCATCCGCCGGCCCGACGGCGGCTGGGACCTCGACGGGGTCGTGAAGGGCTGGGCCGCCGACCGCGCGGCCCGCTCGCTCGCCGCGAGCGGCCTCCGGGACTTCTGCCTCAACGCGGGCGGCGACGTCGCGGTCTCCGGCAGCCCCGGCGCGGGCCGGCCGTGGAACGTGGGCGTCCGCTCCCCGGACGACCCGAGCGCGCTGCTCGCCGTGCTGGAGGTGCGCGGCGGCGGGGTCGCGACCTCCGGAGCGTACGAGCGCGGCGACCACATCGTCGACGGCCGCACGGGCGCGCCCGCGGAGGGGCTGCGCAGCGCCACCGTCGTCGCGGACGACCTCACCACGGCCGACCTCCTGGCCACGGCGCTGTTCGCCCTCGGGGAGGACGGCGTCCGCTGGGCCGTCGGCCAGGGCGCGCGCGGCGTGCTCGCGGTCGCGGCCGACGGCCGGCTGCTGGGGCTCGGCGAGCTGACCTTCGCGGGAGCGGAGCCGAGCCGGTGACAGGCGAGGAGCCCGGCGGGGCGGACTCCTATACTGCCGACATGGGAGAGCGCCGGCGGGTCCTGATCGCGGAGGACGACAGCCGCCTCGCGGGCATGCTGGAGACCCTGCTCGCCTCCGACGGCTACGACGTGGAGCTCGCCCGCGACGGCCAGCGCGCCCTGCACCGCGGGCTCACCGAGCCGTTCGACGCCATCGTGCTCGACCGCGGCCTCCCCGCCGTCGACGGGCTCGGCGTCCTCCGCGGCCTCCGCGGCAACGGCGTGACGACACCCATCCTCATCCTGTCCGCGCTCGGCACCGCGCCCGACCGGGTCGACGGGCTGAACGCCGGCGCGGAGGACTACCTGGCCAAGCCGTTCGACATCGACGAACTGCTCGCCCGGGTGCGCGCCCTCATCCGCCGGGCGTCCTCCGACGTCCCGACCGTCCGCTTCCCCGGCGGCCGGCTCGACGTCGGGAGCCGCACCGTCACCCTCAGCGACGGCGAGCGCACGGTGCTCTCGGACCGGGAGGCCAGCCTGCTCGAACTGCTCGCCCGCCGCCCCGACCAGGTCTTCTCCCGCGCCGTGCTGCTCGACGAGGTGTTCGCCGACGCGGACGACCCCGGCGTGGTCGACACCTACGTCCACCACCTCCGCAAGAAGTTCGGCCGCACGCTCATCGAGACCGTCCGCGGCGTCGGCTACCGGCTCGGCGGAGTCGGATGAAGACGGACCAGCGCGAACTGCGCACGGCCTCGGCCCGGCTCGCCCTGCAGTTCGCCGGGATCATCCTGGCGCTGTTCGTGCTGCTCGGCGCTGTCGTCTACATCGTCGTCTCGACCGGGCAGACGGAGGCCGCCAAGCGCGCGTTGGCGGACGCGTCGCAGGTGGACTCGGTGCACGATGCGCCGCATGACCTCCTGGTCACGGTCCTCCTCCCGCGGGGCAGGGACGTCTCGCCGAACCTGCCGGAGGGGCTTCCCGACGAACGGGCGCTGCAGGAGGTGGCTCAGCACGGCGGATCCATCACCGAGACGGTCGTGGCCGAGGGCAGGAGCTACCTCACCCAGACCGACGTGCGCCGCGGCAAGGTGGTGCAGATCTCCTACGGCCTCGCCGAGCAGCAGGAGGAGATGGGCCGCCTGCTCACGGCGCTCATCATCTCGGGGGTGATCGCGACCGTGGCCGCGGCGCTGCTCGGGCTGCTGCTGGCGCGCCGCTCGATGCGCCCGATGTCGGACGCGCTCGCCCTCCAGCGCCGGTTCGTCGCCGACGCCGGGCACGAGCTCCGCACGCCGCTGACCCTGCTGAGCACGCGGGCCCAGCTCCTGCGGCGCCGCCTCACCCACGGCGGGGACGCGGCGGTCGACGACGACGTGCGATCGGGTCTGGACGAGATCGTGGACGACAGCCGCGCGCTGACGGAGATCGTGGAGGACCTCCTGACCGCCGCCGACCCCCGCCAGAACGCCGAGCCGGAACGCGTCGACATCGGAGAGCTCGCCGCGGTGGTCGCCCGCTCGGCCGAAGGCCGCGCGCACGAACGCGGCATCGCGTTGACCACCTCGGCGGCGCCGGGTGCGGTGGTGACCGGCGCGCCCGTGTCGCTGCGCCGGATGATCGTCGCTCTGGTCGACAACGCCCTCGACCACGCGCGCACCGGGGTCCAGGTCGACGTGTCGACCGACCGCGACGAGGTGGTGCTCTCGGTCGCCGACGACGGCCCCGGCTTCGGCGCCGCCCTCCAGGACCGCGCCTTCGACCGCTTCGCGTCCGCGCGCGCCACCGACAGCCCGTCCGGCCGCGAGCGCCACTACGGCCTCGGGCTGGCGCTGGTCGCGGAGGTCGTGGACCGGCACGGCGGCCGCGTGAACGCGGCCGACCGCCCCACCGGCGGCGCCGAGGTCACCGTCCGCCTCCCCCTCTCCACGTCGAGGGGCACGTAGTTGTCACTTAAGGGCGCGCTAAGTGACAACTACGTGCCCTTCGGCGTCGCGCTAGCGGGGGTTATGCGTCGGTTAGTTCTGTGGGCTCCACCACGGCGTCGACGAGGGCGCCGTTGCGCCAGACGGTGAGCTCCAGCCGCCTCCCGATCGTGCTGGCGATCATCAAGCGCTGGAGGTCGGCGACCGCGTGGATGCGCAGCCGGTCGAGCGAGATGAGGACGTCGCCCGTTCGGACGCCGGCGAGGTCGGCCGGGCTGTCCCGGACCACCGACGCCACCTGGATGCCGGTGCGCGCGCCGGCCTTGCGCGCGATCTCCGGGTTCAGGGTGATCTCCGCCCCGGCGATGCCGAGCCAGCCGCGGCGGACGCGGCCCTCGCGCATCAGGGTGTCCATGATCTGGCGGCTGGTCGCGTTGATCGGCACCGCCAGGCCGAGGCCGGTTCCGGCGACCGCGGTGTTCACGCCGACGATGCGGGCGCTGCTGTCCGCGAGCGCGCCGCCGCTGTTGCCGGGATTGAGGGCGGCGTCGGTCTGGATCACCTCGTCGACCACGCGGCCCGACCGGGTCGGCAGCGACCTCCCGAGCGCCGAGACGATGCCCGCCGTCACGCTTCCCGCGAGGCCCAGCGGGTTGCCGACCGCCACCACGAGCTGGCCGACCTGAAGCTTCGAGGCGTCGCCGAGCTCGACCGGTGCCGGAACCGGGGAGTCCGCGAGCAGCATCGCGAGGTCGGAGAGCGGGTCGCGGCCGATCACGCGCGCCCGCACCCGGGTGCCGTCCTCGAACGCGAGGTCGACGCCGGCGGTGCCCTCCACCACGTGCGCGCTGGTCAGCAGGTGGCCCTCGGCGGAGATGACGGTCGCGCTGCCGAGGCCGACGCCGCGGGCGGTCCGCGCGGTCACCGCGGCGACCGCCGGGCCGACCACGCGCGCGACGTGCACGACCGCGGCCGAGTAGGCGTCCAGCGCGTCCGAATCCGTCATGAGACGAGTGTGCGCCCGGTGCCGGCCGGAGGGGCCTCCCGTTCGCCGACGGCTGACGCGACGTCCGCTCAGCCTCCCGCGATCGCCTGCAGTGCCTCGGCGACGGCGTCCGCCACGAGCCGCGCCGCGGGGAGGCGACCGGCATCGGTCTGAACGCTCACCCGGAAGCGCCCGGCATACGAGGCCGCCACGAAGCCGACCCGGACGTTCGCCGAGAGCAGGGCCAGCGGCCACGCGCTCACCAGCTCGGCGCCGTCGAGGCGCAGCGTGCGCGCCGGGCCGGGGAACTCGGAGGCCACGGCCGCGACCGCACGCTGGGTGCGCGCGACGCGCATCAGGAGCGCCGCCGAGCGGGGCCCCGACATCCACTCGAACGTCCCGGCGGCCCTGGCCCGCGCCTTCTCCGACCGGGATTGCGCCGCCACGCGAGCCACGCCCGCGCGCGCGTCGGCGTCGGCCACGGGCACCTGCACGAGCATGACCCCGGTCGCGTTCCCCTCCCCCGCCAGCCGCGGGAGGCGCACGGGCGACGAGACCGGCAGGGTCGCGGGCAGCTCCTCGCCCGCCGCGACCAGGACGGCGCGCAGCCCCTGCCCGACCGCTGCCAGGTAGGCGTCGCCGATCGTGCCGCCGGCCCGTCTCGCGCCGTCGTGCAGCTCATCGAGGCCGACGTCGAGGAACGCGACGTCGCGCGCCGGGCCGAGCGGCCCGAGGAGGACACGGGAACGCACCGTGCGGCGGAACACCGCGGTGGTCTGCGCGGCGACCTCGCGGAGCCGCCGCAGCGCCGACAGCCGTTCCGCCGACGGGGCGGGGACGGTCGCGGCCGCTCCTGCGCCGAACCCCTCGCCTGCGACTCCGTCGTCGCAGAGGGCTGCGATCAGGGCCTCCGCCTCCAGGCCGTCGGCGAGCGCGTGGTGGAGGCGGAAGAGGACGCCGCAGCGCGTCCAGTCGACGCCGGGCACCAGGAGCAGCTCCCACAGCGGCCGGTCGAGCGGCAGCCTCAGCATGAGGGCCTGCGCGCACACCCGCTCGAGGGAGGGCGCCCCGCCGGCGGCGCCTCCGTCGCCGGCCCACAGGCGCACATGGCGGGCCGGATCGGGCAGCGCCGGCTCCCAGCGCCAGGTCGAGCCCGCCTGCACTGGCCGCCGGCACAGCGCGGGAGCCGATCGCACGCGCTCGGCGAGCACCCGTCGGATCCGGTCGACGTCCGGCACCCCGCGGGCGTCGACGAACCCGCCCGGAGCCAGCAGTCCCGCCAGCGTGACGACATTGGGCTGCCCGCGCTCCAGGGCGAAGTTCGCCGCATCCACCGCGGCGATCGCTCCGGCCGGAGCGTCACGCCCCCTCATGCCGCCAGGGTAGCGACGCAACAAAGCCCCGTGCACTGAAGATTCGGCCCGAAAATCACCGTCGAGACAGCGGGAATCGGCATTCGTGACCAACTCTTGCTGCGGATACCGTAGTCCGGCCGCCATTCGATCGCATATGATGACGACGCCCACCGTCGAAGGAGACTGGATGTGAGCGAGCAGCCCGCCATCAGGCTGACCGGACTGACCAAGCGTTTCGGGACGGTCGCCGCCGTCGACGACCTCGACCTGGAGATCGCCGCCGGCGAGTTCTTCTCGATGCTCGGACCCTCCGGCTCGGGCAAGACCACCGTGCTGCGCTGCATCGCCGGCTTCGAGCAGCCGACCTCCGGCACGATCGAGCTGTTCGGCCAGGACGTGACCGGCAAGCCCGCCGCCGCGCGCGACGTCAACACCGTCTTCCAGGACTACGCGCTGTTCCCGCACATGTCCGTGCTGGACAACGTCGCCTACGGCCTCCGGGTCCGCGGGGTGGGGCGCGCCGAACGCCGCCGGCGCGCGCTGGACGCTCTCGCCGCGGTGCAGTTGCCGGGCTTCGGCGACCGCAAGCCGGCTCAGCTCTCCGGCGGCCAACGGCAGCGCGTCGCCCTCGCCCGCGCGACGGTGGTGCAGCCGAAGGCGCTGCTGCTCGACGAGCCGCTCGGTGCGCTCGACCTCAAGCTGCGCCAGCAGATGCAGGTGGAGCTCAAGCAGCTCCAGCACGAGCTGGGCATCGCGTTCGTCTTCGTCACCCACGATCAGGACGAGGCGCTCACCCTCTCCGACCGGATCGCGGTGTTCAACAACGGCAGGATCGAGCAGCTCGGGACGCCGCGGGAGCTCTACGAGCACCCGGTCTCCCGGTTCGTCGCGGACTTCGTCGGCACGTCGAACCTGTTCGACCGCGAGCACGCGCGCAGCATCCTGGGCCGGGACGGCGAGTACTCGATCCGCCCGGAGAAGCTCGAACTGCACACGGAGCCCGACATCTCGGGCTCGCCATCGGCCGCGGGCACCCTGGTCGAGTCGGTCTACGCGGGCAACAGCATCCGCCGCGTGATCGACCTGGACGCCGGCCTGCGCATCTCCGTGCTGGAGAGCAACGACCGCACCCACCGCGCCGAGCTGGACCGCGGCTCCCGCGTGCACGTCTCGTGGAACGACGACGACCTCCGGCAGCTCGGCGGCGGCGCGCACGACGCGCCGGCCGCCGACGACGGACTCCAGACAGCAGACGTACCTCGCAGCAGAGGTGTAGCAGAGAGGCAAGACTCATGATCCGTGGAACGAAGCGCGCGGCGCGCTCGGCCGCCGCCGCGGCGGCCGTGTCCGCCGCCCTCCTGGTGCTGGCCGCCTGTTCCGGCGGCGGCTCCACCGGCGGCTCGGCCGGCTCGGTGCCCGACGTCCCGATGGCGAAGAAGATCGGGACGAACGAGAAGCAGCTCAACCTGATCGTCTGGGCGGGCTACGCCGAGGACGGCACCAACGACCCGAAGGTCGACTGGGTGACCCCGTTCGAGCAGAACACCGGCTGCCAGGTCAATGCGAAGGTCGCCGGCACCTCCGACGAGATGGTGCAGCTCATGCGCACCGGCGACTACGACGGCGTCTCGGCCTCCGGCGACGCCACCCTCCGCCTGGTCTACGGCGGCCAGGTCGCACCCGTGAACACGAAGCTCGTGCCGAACTACACGACCATCTCCAGCTTCCTCAAGGACAAGGCCTGGAACTCGGTCGACGGCCAGATGTACGGCATCCCGCACGGCTGGGGCGCCAACGTGCTGATGTACAACAAGGCCGACGTCACCCCGGCGCCCGACTCCTGGTCGGCGGTCTTCGACGACGCGTCGAAGTACACCGGCAAGGTGACCGCGTACGACTCCCCGATCTACATCGCGGACGCCGCGCTCTACCTGAAGGCGCACGACCCGTCGCTCGGCATCAAGGACCCGTACTCGCTCACCGAGAAGCAGCTCGACGCGGCCGTCTCGCTGCTGAAGAAGCAGAAGGCCGCCGTCGGCGAGTACTGGTCGGACTACACCAAGGCCGTGCAGTCGTTCGAGTCCGGCAGCAGCGTCGTCGGCACCTCCTGGCAGGTCATCGCGAACCTCATCCAGAGCGACGGCAAGGTGCAGGTCGGCACGACGGTGCCGAGCGAGGGCTCCACCGGCTGGTCCGACACCTGGATGATCGCGGCCAAGGCCAAGCACCCGAACTGCATGTACCAGTGGATGAACTGGATCACCTCCCCGACGGTCAACGCCCAGGTCGCCGAGTGGTTCGGTGAGGCGCCGGCCCAGACCAAGGCGTGCGAGAAGACCCAGGACCCGACGTTCTGCGAGCAGTACCACGCGCTCGACGCCGGCTACGCGGCCAAGATCCACTACTGGACCACTCCGCAGACCAAGTGCGTCGACGGCAGCGGCGACAACTGCACCGCGTACAGCGAATGGGTGAACAAGTGGCAGGAGATCAAGGGATGAGAGGAGCCCGGGGATGAGGGCCCGGCTGGGCTTCCTGCTCGGGCCTCCCCTGCTCTGGCTCGTCGTCATCTACCTGGGCTCGATCGCCGTCCTCCTGGTCTCGTCGTTCTGGACGGTGGACGGGTTCACGGGCGCCGTCGTCCCCACCTTCACGCTCGAGAACTACGCGACGCTTTTCACCGATCCGCTCTACGGGACGGTCGCGCTGCGGACGCTGCTCGTGGCGCTCGGGGTGACGCTCATCGACGCCGTGGTCGCCTTCCCGATGGCGCTGTACATCGCGAAGGTGGCCCGGCCGAGCCGGCGCGCGCTCTACCTCGTGGCGGTGACGACGCCGCTCTGGGCCAGCTACCTGGTGAAGGCGTACGCGTGGCGCATCCTGGTCGAGCCAGGCGGGCCGATCGCGGTCGCGACCGGCGGGTGGGCGCCCGGGTTCGGCCTCCCGGCGACGATCATGACGCTGGCCTACCTGTGGCTGCCGTACATGATCATCCCGGTCTACGCCGGCTTCGACCGGGTGCCCGACTCGCTGTTCGAGGCCAGCTACGACCTAGGGGCCTCGACCTGGCGGACGATCAGGACGGTCGCGTTCCCGCTGGTCTTCCCCGCCATCGTGGCGGGGTCGATCTTCACCTTCGCGCTGAGCTTCGGCGACTACATCGCGGTGGGGATCGTCGGCGGCAAGACCCAGCTGCTCGCGAACCTGATCTACGGGCAGCTCGTCACCGCGAACAACCAGCCGCTGGCGGCGGCGCTGTCGGTGATCCCGCTCGTCGCGGTCGTGCTCTACCTGCTCGCGGTCCGCCGCACCGGCGCATTGGAGAACGTGTGAAGCTGCTCTCGACCCCCGCGCGTCTCCTCGTCGGCCTGTGCATGCTGGTCGGCCTCGTCATCCTCTACGTGCCGCTGCTGCTGATCGTGCTGAACTCGTTCAACAGCTCGCGCACGTTCTCGTTCCCGCCCCCGGGGTTCACGCTGCAGTGGTGGGTGGACGCGTTCCACTCCCGCGGGGCGGCGGACGCGCTCGGCACCTCCGTCTTCGCCGGGCTCTGCGCGGCGGCGATCGCCCTGGTGCTCGGGACGATGGCGGCGTTCGCGGTGCAGCGGTTCCGGTTCTTCGGCCGGCAGAGCATCAACTTCCTGGTCGTGCTGCCGATCACCCTGCCGGGCATCGTGACCGGCATCGCGCTCGCGTCGACCTTCACGACGGTGCTCGGCCCGGTCGGCGTGACGCTCGGGATGGCGACGGTCATCATCGGCCACGCCACGTTCTGCATCGTCATCGTCTACAACAACGTGCAGGCGCGCCTGCGCCGGACGGGGACCTCGCTGGAGGAGGCCTCCGGCGACCTCGGCGCGCGCGGCTGGCAGACGTTCCTGTGGGTGACCCTGCCGCAGGTGCGCGGGGCGCTCGCGGCCGGCGTGCTGCTCGCGTTCGCGCTCAGCTTCGACGAGATCGTCGTGACGACGTTCACCGCGGGGCCGGCCGTGCAGACGCTGCCGATCTGGATCTTCCAGAACCTCTTCCGCCCGAATCAGGCGCCGGTTGTGAACGTGGTCGCGGCCGTGCTGACGATCCTCGCCATCATCCCGGTGTGGATCTCCCAGCGCCTGGCGGGGGACTCGGTCACCAGCCGGGTGTGATGCGCGGAAGGAGTTTTCGGCTGGATCTCCTTCCGGACGGCCTTCGGAAGGAGATCGCGGGCGTGTCCGCGCGCGATCTCCTTCCTCTGCGAGGGGGTTACGCCTCGCGGTGCTTCGGCGACCGGGTGGCGGTGTGGGACGCATCGCGCTCGACGGCGCCGCCGAGCACCTCGTCGATGCGGCCGAGCAGCTCGGCCGGGATGCTGACGCCGGAGGCCTTCACGTTCTCGACCACCTGCTCGGGGCGGGAGGCGCCGATGATGGCGGTGGCGACGTTGTCGTTCTGCAGCACCCAGGCGATCGCGAGCTGCGCCGGGGTGAGGCCGAGCTCCTGCGCGATCGGGGTGAGCTGCTGCACGCGGGTGAGCACGTCGTCGGTCAGCCAGCGCTTGACCGCGCCGGCGCCGCCCTTCTCGTCGGTCGCCCGGCTGCCCTCGGGCAGCGGAGCGCCCGGCAGGTACTTGCCGCTGAGAACGCCCTGCGCCACCGGCGACCAGACGATCTGCGAGATGCCGAGCTCCTTGGAGGTCGGCACGACCTCCGCCTCGATGACCCGCCACAGCGCCGAGTACTCGGGCTGGTTCGAGATGAGCTGGAAGCCGAGCTGAGTGGCGAGCGCGTGCCCGGCACGGAGCTGGTCGGCCGTCCACTCGCTCACGCCGATGTAGAGCGCCTTGCCCTGCCGCACGACGTCGGCGAAGGCCTGCATGGTCTCCTCCAGCGGGGTGTGGAAGTCGAAGCGGTGCGCCTGGTAGAGGTCGACGTAGTCGGTCTGCAGCCGGGTCAGGGAGCCGTCGATGGACTCCATGATGTGCTTGCGCGACAGCCCGACATCGTTGTGCCCCTTGGGACCGGTCGGCCCGAAGACCTTGGTGAAGATCTCCAGCGACTGCCGGCGCTCCCCCTTCAGGGTCTCGCCGAGCACGGTCTCCGCCGCCGTGTTGGCGTAGACGTCAGCGGTGTCGAAGGTGGTGATCCCGGCGTCGAGAGCTGCGCGCACACACGCGGCGGCCGTGTCGTTCTCGATCTGCGAGCCGTGGGTCAGCCAGTTTCCATACGTGATCTCGGAGATCTTGAAGCCGGAGTTGCCGAGGTGCCTGAACTGCACTGTCATTCCTTTCGAGCGGAGGTCGTCTCGATCGTAGGCAGACGGGATTCAGTGGGGCCAACAGTGGTTGGTGATGGGATTCAGTGCTGGGGATGCTGAGTGCCGGTCGACGTGCTCATCGATCCTTGAAATAACGGAACAGGTGGCGCTCTCGTATCGTGAGCACACCGGACAACGCCCCGACCAAACCCGCAAGCCAGAGCGAGCACATCATCGGGATCCCGATAGCCGACGAAGCTCCTCCCCCGCTCCCGAGGGTGACCCCGATCATCACGACAACTGGCATCGCAAGTGCCGCGGATGCCACCCCCCAGGCGACGGTCTCTCCGGCGACGATGCCTTTGAGATCACTGTGCGTGGCTCCCGCATGGAGGGCGGACGCG
The DNA here is from genome assembly GCF_057655165.1 of Leifsonia sp. Soil_N53. NCBI lineage: Bacteria > Bacillati > Actinomycetota > Actinomycetes > Micrococcales > Microbacteriaceae > Leifsonia > Leifsonia sp. Soil_N53. Next base: position 38,037 of record NZ_JBDGMM010000054.1, on the reverse strand, counting down.
AGCACAAGTCGTCTGGAACGAACGCCGGCGAAGCCGAGGACCAGGCCCGTCAGCGCAGCACACGGACCCGCGAATCGGGTGACCCGCTCTGCGAATAGGGCAGGACCGTTGAACGTCGCGCCCAAGGTCACATTCAATTGCGCGATCACAGGCGGATCGTGCTGGTCGCCAGCGAGGAGCACGGTCGACAGCAGGGCGCCGGTCATGTCCTGCGCGGGCCGCGCGTCGACCCAGCACTCGTCGAACGGCTGATCCGCGAGCACTGGGGCGAGCGCTGCGTACGCGAGCCCCGGTCTTCTTCCGTCCTCGGGATAGGGATAGTCCCCGCCGACTCGCACGACCCCTGACGTCGTGGCCAACCTGTCCGACGCAGCCGGCCCCAATGCCTCCGTGGCTTCCGGGCCCAGGAGCACGCCTGCCGTGCGTGTGGCAGCGCCGATGACAGCGGTGAATCCGGGCGATACATCACTCACGGGAATCGGCGAGCGGCGAAGGACCGTCGGTGCGAGCTGGCGGGGCGTCGATCGCACCGCTCCGGCCGCGGACACCCCGGGCAACTCGGCCAGACGGTCGCAGCGCGTGCCGTCGACGCGGTCCAACGCGGTGACGATGGAGATCGACGCGCCGCTTCGAACGAACTCGTCTGCACGCGCGGCGAGCTGCTGCGTCGCGCTCAGATCGGCCCCCGCGAGGAGGCTGACAGTCGCCGCGGCGATAGCTGCCATGCGGCGCGAAGCGGCTGAACCGGTGGCGACATTTCGCCACGCTTCTCGAAGGATCGCGCGGAGCCTCATGATCGCCGATCAGGTGTCCTGGGCGCCTCAAGGTCTCTCCGCAGGACGATGTGATCCGTGCAGGCAGCCTGAGTGTCGCGGTCATGGGTTGCCACCACGACGATGCTGTCGTTCGCAGCGATGGCGCCGATCGCCGCGTTGACTCCGTTCGCGGTGTCCCTGTCGAGTTGCGCCGTCGGCTCGTCGATCAGGAAGAGATCCGGCGCTGCCGCGAGCCCTCTAGCCAGCATGAGACGTTGCGCCTCCCCTCCGCTCAGCTCGCGAAATGCGCGGTCTGCGCGGGCGAGGAGGCCGAAACCGTCGAGCAACTCATGTGCGCGAGCGTCCGCGTCCTCCGTCGAGTGACCTCGCGCGAGGAAGGGAAACGCCACATGATCACGCGCCGTCCGGTTCGGAGCGCCGAGCGGATTCTGGAAGACCCAGCCGATCCGCGCCTCATCCGGCACGGAGATGCTGCCTTCCGCTGGCGTCATCCACCCGGCGAGCAGCGCGAGCAGCGTGCTCTTGCCCGCGCCGGACGGACCCGTCAAGGAGTACACCCGGCCGGGCCTCAGCGTCACGCTCAGTTCGCGGAAGAGCCACTCGCCGTGAGGAAATCGATGACCGACATTCGAAAGCACTACGGGCATGACGAGCGTGAGTCAGGTCGCGTGTCGACACGTTCCGGTCTCTTTCCATTGGGGAACACGACGATCGTCTCTCCCAGCTGGGAACCGAGGATTTCGACCGGGTAGCGGTCACCGCGCGACGAAACGCAGCCGCGAACTCCATCCACGCCGAAGACTGCACTGGGAACGACGACCGAGACCTGGACGGGCTCGCTGAGAGCCAGGCGGGCATCGATCGGTTTCACCTCGGTCGCCGACACGTCCACGTTCCCGGCCGCGCCGAGCACCGACAGATCCGGCACGTCCACGATGCCCTCGTCATCGACGGCGTAAGGCACCTCTCCGACGATGGCGACCCGAGAGCCGGGCACGAGATCACTCGGCGGGTCGATGACGGCGACTCTCGGCGAGGTGGGCGCGAACGTCGCCATGATCGCACCCTGATCGACAGGTACTCCTGCGGGAAGTTCGCAGTGGGACACCGAGACGGTCGGGGTCGGTAGCCAGAGCACGGATCCGGCGGGAACGCTGTCCGGCGCGATCGTGACGCCGATTCTGGCGAATGCCTGAGCAGCGGCGACGATCGTGTTGCGCCCCACCACTCCATCGGCCTTGATCGGAGCCCCGAGGCGACGCAATTCCTCTTGGAGGGCGCGGACATCGTCGCCGGTCGAATCCGCGGTCAAATCGCGCCATAGCGGGACCCGTGTCGCGAGAGCGAGGTAGGGCCTCCCGTCGATCGAGACGGGCGATGTCCCAGACTCCACAACCATGCCTGGCTCACACGGGAAGGAGGTCAAGCGTCCGCTCGCCGGACCGAGCAGCGGGACCGGTACGGAGGTTCGAACGGAGAGCTGTATGTTACGCGCGTCATCGAATCGGTCCTGGCCGACGGGCAGCTCCTTCGTCGGGCTGGCCGAGCGGAGAGCGACGGGAGGTTCCGCCATGACAGTCGCGGCAGCTGCAGCGCCCGCCCCGGCGGCCGCAACAACCATGATCGCTACCCAGCCGAGGCGGCCACGCATGGATCGTTCAGCCACCAAGAAGCCCGTCGGGGTCGAGATTGCAGCTGTCTATCGCCGCGGCTTTGGCATCATCCCTGGGCAGATCGCCAGCGAGATAGTCCTTGACACCGTAGCCGGAACCCACGAGATCGTTGCGTTTGAAACATTCGACGATCGCCGGAACCATGTCCTTGTACGAAGGATTGACCCGCATCTGCACGTAGAACATCGCGATCGGCCACTCGCCAGACTCGTCTGAGCATCGGGACTCTGCCTTGTGCGCTTCGTCATGCGACATGGATGGTGCGGGAGTGTACGAACCGCCGTCGAAACCGTAACGGGTCAGCGTGATTCCGGCCGCAGACATGCACTTCGAGTAGCGTTCCTTCATTTCTGCGAACTCTTGGTCGGACACCTTTCCATCCTCAAGGGCCGCTTTGATCACCGGCGACGTCGCTTTCTCGAATTCGCGCTTCATCTCGTCGGCCCACGTTCCGGATGGAGCCGCGCCAACCTCGTCGGTCTCCAGCGGTGCGCCCGAGCACCCGACCTGGGCAACGATGAGAACACTCACAAACAGCGCTCTGTTGAACCTTCGATGGGACACGATGTGTTGCTTTCGATAGTGGAGGGGACGGCGCCGCCCACTGAGCGACGCCATCCCGGCTGCTTCTACTTGACGTCGTAGTATGCGGTGTTTCCACCGATGGCCGAGATCGCCCGAGCATTGGCCCAATAGCCCGGCGAGGTCCAACTCGCGTAATCGCAATTCGCGCCGCACGCAGTCGCCAAGATCTTCATGGTTCTCCTTGCTAGAACTTCCGGCATATCTGTTTCACTGCCGAAATGTTTCGCCTAGCATACACACGTGTCGCGTCTACAGTGGAAGATTCTCAACGATCCCGCACGCGCGAGTTCGCGGTGGTCCGCTAGACCGGCGCCACGCCCACCACCGAGAATGACCCCATGACCCAGGTGAACCCCGACCGGCCCACCGGCGGCGAGCGCGAGCGCATCCGCCAAGCGGAAGACGGGACGGTCGGCTGGCGCGACTGGGGCCCGTACGTCGCCGAGCGTGCCTGGGGGACGGTGCGGGAGGACTACAGCGCGGACGGCGAGGCCTGGGACTTCTTCCCGCACGACCACGCCCGCAGCCGGGCCTACCGCTGGAACGAGGACGGCATGGCCGCGTTCTCCGACCTGAAGCAGAACTGGTGCCTCGGCCTGTCGCTGTGGAACGGGCAGGACCCCATCCTCAAGGAGCGGATGTTCGGTCTCAGCGGCCCGCAGGGCAACCACGGCGAGGACGTCAAGGAGTACTGGTGGTACCTCGACGGCACCCCGACGCACTCCTGGAACACCTGGCGCTACCACTACCCGCAGGCGGCGTACCCGTACGAGGACCTGATCGAGACCAACGCGCGCCGCACCAAGCTGGAGCCGGAGTACGAGCTCGTGGACACCGGCGTCTTCGACGACGGCCGGTACTGGGTGGTCACCGTGGACTACGCGAAGGACGGCCCGCACGACCTCCTGATGCGCGTCACCGTGGAGAACGCCGGGCCGGAGCCGGCGACGCTGCAGGTGCTGCCGACGCTCTGGTACCGCAACACCTGGTCGTGGGGCTACGAGGTCGCGAAGCCGGGTCTACGGCTGGACGGCGGCCGGATCGTCGGGAGCGGGCCGTCCGGCGCGCTGGCATTCGCGGGAGACGGGGCGCCGGAGGCGCTGTTCTGCGACAACGAGACCAATACGGCGCGGCTGTTCGCCGCGACCGACTCACCCGCCTACCCCAAGGACGGCATCGACGACCACATCGTGAACGGGCTCCCGACCGTCAACCCGGAGCGAACCGGGACGAAGGCCGCCCTCCACTACGAGCTGACCCTCGGCCCGGGAGAGTCGCAAGTCCTCCGGCTGCGCTTGACCGGGGGCGCCGGCGATCCGTCGGCGATCGCCGCCCAAGACCTCGGGCCCGCGTTCGACCGCGTCGTCGAGCGCCGGACGGCCGAGGCGGACGCCTTCTACGCGGGACTGGAGAACGCCCCGGCCGACCCCGACGAGGCGCGCGTTCTGCGCCAGGCGTTCGCCGGGCTGCTCTGGTCCAAGCAGTACTTCCACTTCAACGTCGACAAGTGGCTGGACGGCGACCCCGCCGGTCCGCCGCCGCCCGCCGGGCGTGCCGCCGTGCGCAACGGGCAGTGGCGGCACTTCGACGCCGACGACGTCATCCTGATGCCCGACCCGTGGGAGTACCCGTGGTTCGCCGCCTGGGACCTCGCATTCCACTGCGTGACGATGGCGCACATCGACCCGGAGTTCGCGAAGGCGCAGCTCGTCCTGCTGCTGCGGGAGTGGTACATGCACCCGAACGGGCAGCTCCCGGCCTACGAGTGGAACTTCTCCGACGTCAACCCGCCCACGCACGCCTGGGCGGCGATCCAGGTGTTCCTCATCGACGGCGGGCGTGACTTCGGCTTCCTCGCGCGCATCCTCCACAAGCTCCTGATCAACTACACCTGGTGGACGAACAGCAAGGACGCGGACGAGGACAACCTGTTCGAGGGCGGCTTCATGGGCCTCGACAACATCGCCCCGCTGAACCGGTCGACCCTGCCGCCGGAGGTCGGGACCATCGAGCAGGCCGACGCCACCGGGTGGATGGCGACCTACGCGCTCGACCTGCTGGAGATCGCGCTGCGGCTCGCCCGCGAGGACGACGTCTACGAGGACGTGGCCGTGAAGTTCGCCGAGCAGTTCCTGCGGATCGCCGGGTCGGCCAACGACTCCGGCATGTGGGACGACGAGGACGCCTACTTCTACGACGTGCTGCACCTCGCCGACGGCCGGGAGGTCCCGCTCAAGGTCCGCTCCCTGGTCGGGCTCGTGCCGGTGGTCGCGTCGCTGGCCTACGACGAGCCGGGCGTGCGGACCCTCCCCGAGTTCCGCCGCATCCTCAGCCGGTACCTGGAGAAGCATCCGGAGCTGGGGTCGGCCTTCCACCGGCGGCAGATCGGCAGCGAGCAGGTCTATCTGCTCGCGCTCGTCTCGCCGGAGCGGCTGTCGCGCATCCTGAAGCAGGTGTTCAACCCGGCGGGGCTGCTCAGCGACCACGGCATCCGCGGCGTCTCCGCCTACCACCGGGAACACCCCTTCATCGTCGAGGTCGACGGCGTCGAGGCGTCCGTCGACTACGAGCCGGCGGAATCCACGACCGGGCTGTTCGGCGGCAACTCGAACTGGCGCGGGCCGGTCTGGTTCCCGCTCAACGCGCTGCTCGTCGCCGCTCTCCAGCACTACGAGTCGCACGGCGAGACCGGAGTGCGGATCGAGGATCCGCTCGGGTCGGGCAACGCGCTCACCCCCGGCGAGGCGGCCGACGACCTGTCCCGTCGCTTGATCGCGCTGTTCCTCCCCGGACCCGACGGACGCCGGCCGTCGGACGCCCGCTACCCGCTGCTCTCGGCCGACCCGCGCTGGAAGGACAACATCCTCTTCTACGAGTACTTCGACGGAGACACCGGCCAGGGTCTCGGGGCGTCGCACCAGACGGGGTGGACGGCGATGGTGGCGCACCTGATCCTGACGCGGGGGCGGTAGCAGGCCCATAGCGGGCTCATAGCAGAGCGAGAGCCCTGAGAGGAATCACACACTCCACTGTTCGCGCGCCGGACGTCGACTGTTCATCTCCTGGAGGCCGCCCGGGCAACGTCGCGGGTGTCTGCTGTCCCCTGCCCCGTTAGTCAACGCAGAGGAACGATCGACGATGAGAATGTCTCCCGCCCGAACCATCACCGCGGGCGCACTGCTGTGCGCCGTGGGCGCCGCCGTGGCCTTCGCCGGCGCGCCGGCGGCCGCCGACCCGCGGCCGGCCCTGATCCCCGGCGACCTCCTGGTCAGCCGCCTCCACTACACCGGCACGTCCGACCTGATCACGCCCGGCGTGACCATGCTCCCGACCGGCGCGACCGCGATCGCCGACGGCTCCTATGCGCACGTCTGGGACAACGCCACGGTCGACGCCAACTTCGGCGTGACGGCGCCGATCTCGCTCGACCAGCTGACGACCTCCGGCGCCGCGGTGAACAGCACCGCCGTCCCGGTCGGCGTCGCCGGCTCCTCGAGCACCGGCCACGACCTGCTCACCGGGAGCTTCTCCTCCAAGTCCGAGGGCGCGCTCAACCTGTCCACCGGCGGGAGCGCGGTGACGTTCATGGGCTACGTCAGCCCGAGCAACGTGCTGGACGCCTCCAACGGCAACACCCCCGGCGTCGTCGACCCGACCAACCCGGACGCGCAGCAGGTCTACCGCGGCGTCGGGCAGCTCGACGCGAACGGCCGCTTCTCGTTCACCTCGACCAACGCCTACAGCGGCGACAACGGGCGCGCCGCCGTCCTCGACGAGGCGACCGGGAAGTACTACGCCGCGGGCAACTCCAACAACGGCGAAGGCACCGACGTCCCTGGCCTCATCTACGGCACCGGCGCTCAGCTCATCACGCCGGCCGGCACGCCCGAGCAGGCGCAGAAGCCCGGCCAGCCCACCCCGGCCGGCGGGTTCGGCGTCGGCGAGCTCGGCGTCACGAAAGCGGACAAGCTCGGCAAGGACACCAACTTCGCGGCCGTGGCCATCCACGACGGCGTCGTCTACTACACCAAGGGCAGCGGCTCGAACGGCGTGGACACCGTCTACTTCATCGACACGACCGGCACGGCCTGCCCGACCGGCGTCGGCACTCCGGTCCCCGGCGCGGCGACGCCGGCCACCCCGGACGCCGTCGACCCCGTGACCGGCGAGCCCGCGCACGACATGTGCGTCCTGTCCGGCTTCCCGACCGCCCTCGCGAAGTCGATCAAGACCCCGGAGGTCGGCGGCGCGCAGAACAGCACGGCCTTCGGCGCCCTGTGGTTCGCGAACGACACCACGCTCTACGTGGCCGACTCGGGCAACGGCACCGACACCTTCAGCGGCGGCAGCTACACCGCGGCGGCGGCGCAGAGCCTCGCGGGCATCCAGAAGTGGTCGCTGACCGGCGGCGCCTGGAAGTACGACTACACGCTGCAGTCGGGCCTCGGCCTCGGCACGCCGTACACGGTGGCGGGCCTGCCGACCGGCACCAACCCGCTGACCGGTGTCCCGTGGACCCCGGCCGTCGACGGCATCCGGAACTTCACCGGAAAGCTGAACGCGGACGGCAGCGTCAGCCTCTACGGCGTCACCACGAGCATCGGCGGCGTGAGCGACTACGGCGCGAACGCGAACAAGCTGGTCGCGGTGACCGACACGCTGGCGGCCACCACCGCGCCGGCCGGCGCGACGTTCCACACGCTGCGGACGGCCGCGGCGGGGGATGTGTACCGCGGGGTGTCGTTCACGCCCGGTTCCTGACGCATTCGTGCCGAATGTCGTGAAAACGCGGCGTTTTCGCGACATTCGGCACGAATCGGCGCTGCGGAGCCGCGACATGCGCTTGACTGTGGCCGCTCCATCTCGACGCTCCTCCACGATCTCGCTCGGAAGGATCCACCATGACAGCACCGCAGACCCCGACAGCCGCGCCGCTGGACCAGCCGCTCTACGGGGCGTCGTTCGGCGACGCCATCCGCCGGTTCTTCGCGAAGTACGCCGACTTCACCGGGCGGGCCAGCCGCAGCGAGTACTGGTGGTGGGTGCTGTTCGCCGCGATCGTCGGCGCCGTCTACTCGATCCTGCTGCAGTCGCTGGGGACCGTCGGCAACGGCGGCAACGGCTACGGGCCGATCGGGTGGATCCTGACCGTTGTCTACATCCTGTGGGGGCTGGCGATCCTGGTGCCGAGCCTCGCGCTGATCTGGCGTCGCCTGCACGACGCGAACCTGGCCGGTCCGTTCTTCTTCCTGGGCTTCATCCCGCTGGTCGGCTGGATCATCCTGCTGGTCTTCTACCTGCTCCCGTCCAAGCCGGAGGGCGCGCGCTTCGACCGTCGCCGCGCCTGACGATCCCGCCACGCCTCGCGCGTGGCGGCATCCGGCCGGTCAGGCTCCCGTCGCGGGGGCTCCCGGCCGGATGCCCACCGCGGGCAGCATCACGCCGTCGATCAGCGACAGCAGGTAGGCGCGGTCGACGGGCTGCTGCAGGATGAGCACGCGGTAGGCCGTCATCGACGGCATGATCATCGCGAGCGTCTCCACGTCGGTGTCGGCCGAGATCTCGCCGCGCTCGATCGCCCGCTGCATGAACCGGCGGTTGACGGAGGCGCGCGGCTCGACGATCGCGGCCGTCACGGCGTCCACCAGGTCGGGGTCGCGGGCCAGCATCGACGTGAGGCCGGCCATGATCTGGAGCTTGCGCTCGCCGTCCTCGATCGCGTGCGGCCGGATCATGGCGACCAGGTCGCCCCGGAGGGTCCCGGTGTCGGGCAGGTGGTCGAAGTCGATCGCGTTCTTCTTCATGCACGCGATCGCCTCGACGACGAGCTCGCCCTTCGAGGCCCAGCGGCGGTAGACCGTGGCCTTGCCCGCCTTGGCACGTGCGGCGACCATGTCCATTGTCATGCGGTCGTAGCCGGTCTCGGCGAGGACCTCCAGCGCGGCGTCGAGGATGTCTGCGTCGCGGGTGTGATCGCGCTTCCGGCCGAGTCGCGGCGCGGAACCGGTGGCGTCGAGCTGCGTCATTGCGGCCTTCCCCCTGTGTCTCGTGGTGTGTCGGTAACGTCAGGACCATTGTAAGGTTAATTTCAGAACTCGGGAGATCCGAAACTGGCGAGTTTCGTATATGCTCTCCCTCATGACCCAGACCTCTCCCTCACCGTCGGTCGCGCTCGCGGCGCCGGGCGGCTCCGTCCCGCACTCGCGGCGCTGGTGGACGCTCGTCACCGTCGCGATGGCGCAGCTCATGGTCGTGCTCGACTCGACCGTGGTCAACATCGCCCTCCCGGCCGCCCAGCAGGACCTCGGCTTCTCCAACGCCGACCGGCAGTGGATCGTCACCGCCTACTCGCTCGCCTTCGGCAGCCTCCTGCTGCTCGGCGGGCGCATCTCCGATCTCATCGGCCGGAAGCGCGCGTTCATCATCGGCCTCATCGGCTTCGCCGGGGCCTCCGCTCTGGGCGGAGCGGCCGGGACGTTCGGGATGCTCGTCGGCGCCCGAGCGCTGCAGGGCGCGTTCGGCGCACTGCTCGCCCCGACCGCTCTCGCCGTGCTCACCACGACCTTCACGGTCCCGAAGGAGCGCGCCCGCGCGTTCGGCATCTTCGGCGCGATCGCCGGAGCCGGCGGCGCGGTCGGCCTGCTGCTCGGCGGCGTGCTGACCCAGCAGTTCAACTGGCGCTGGAACCTCTACATCAACGTCTTCATCGCCATCGCGGCGATCATCCTGGCGACGATCTTCGTCACCGCAGGCCACCGCTCGGGCCCGCGGCCGAAGCTCGACATCCCCGGCACGATCCTGGTCTCCGGCGCGCTGTTCTCGCTGGTCTACGGGTTCTCCAACGCCGAGAGCGACGGCTGGGGCTCGCCGCTGACCTGGGGCTTCCTCGCCGCGTCCGGCGTGCTGCTGATCGCGTTCGTGCTCTGGCAGCGCAAGGCCACGCATCCGCTCCTCCCGCTGCCGATCGTGCTCGACCGCAACCGCGGCGCCTCCTACAGCTCGATCCTCATCGCGGGCTCCGGGATGTTCGGCATCTTCCTGTTCGTCACGTACTACCTCGAGACCACGCTGAAGTTCACGCCCATCCAGACCGGGCTCGCCTTCCTGCCGATGATCGTCATGCTGGTCATCTCCGCGCAGTTCTCGACCAACCTGTTCCTGCCGAAGTTCGGGCCGAAGGTCATGGTGCCGATCGGCATGGTGATCGCCGGCTCCGGGATGCTGCTGCTCACCCGCCTCGGCGTCACGGCGAACTACGGCACGGAGATCCTCCCCGCGCTGCTGGTGATGGGCGCCGGCATGGGCTCGATCATGCCGCCGGCCATCCAGACGGCCACCCTCGGCGTCGACCGCCACTTCGCCGGCGTCGCCTCGGCGCTCGTCAACACGAGCCAGCAGGTCGGCGGCTCGATCGGCACCGCGCTGCTCAACACGCTCGCGGCGACGGCCCTGACCGACTACCTCGCCGCGCACCTCCCGCCGACGCCGGGCGTCGTGCAGGAGGCCGCCGTGCACAGCTACGCCACGGCGTACTGGTGGAGCGCCGGGTTGTTCGCCTTCGGCGCGGTGCTCTCCGCACTGCTGTACCGTCGGCGCCGGCCGGCCGCGGCCGCGGAGTCCGGGGCTCCGGCGGCGGACGCCGAGCCGGTGGTGGCGCACTAGGCACGAACCGGCGGACTGTCAGGAGGGTCGCCCCTCCTGACAGTCCGCTGAGTGCAGGTGGACGAAGCGGAACGATGGGTCTACTGTCCGCGGTCGGTCTGCCGTTCAGTCAGTCTCCCGTCGACGCAGTCGGCCGGGGCGGCGACCGCGGAAGGAGTCCCGTGGCCCTCAACCTGCCGCTGCCCCCGCACCTGAGCGTGCGCCTCGACCCCGACGCGACCGGTGAGCTCCTGGTCGACGGATCCCGGGAGCGGTTCGCCGAGGCGAGCACTGAGCAGCTCCGCGAGGTCGTGCTCGGCCGCGTCGGCCAGATCGCGGCCTCCGCCGGCCACCCGGTGCAGCTCACGGTCTCGGACGAGGAGGGCGACTGGCTGCTGGTCGTGCACCCCGACGGCACGATCGGCGATGAGGAGGAGCTGGCCGCCGCCCCGCCGGAGCCGGTCGCCCTGCTGCCGCGCACCGCACCCGAGCGGACGTCGTTCCTGCACGTGGAGAAGCCGCGGCCCGACCTGGCGCGGTCGGGCGTGCGCGGCGCGCTCGCCCGTGCGGGCATCCCGTTCTCGCCCTCGGCGGCTGAGCTGCGGGAGCGCGAGGAGCTGGATGCCGTGAGCCGGCACTGGGCCGGCCCGCGCACGATCGCGATCGTGAACGGGAAGGGCGGTGCGAACAAGACGCCGACCACCGCGCTGCTGGCGGCCGTCTTCGCCCGCAACGGCGGTTCCGGCGTGCTCGCCTGGGACAACAACGAGACCCGCGGCACGCTCGGCTGGCGCACCGAGCAGGACGACCACGACGCCACGCTGCAGTCGCTGCTGCCCGCCGCCGACCAGCTGCTCTCCGCCGGCGCCCGCAGCGCCGACATCAGCCACTTCGTCCACCACCAGAACGCCGACAAGTACGACGTGCTGCGCTCCAACCCGACCATGCTGGCCACGGAGCAGCGCATCTCGAGCGCCGACTTCGACCGCCTCCACGAGGTGGCCACGAAGTTCTACCGCCTCGTGATCATCGACAGCGGAAACGACGAGTCGGCCGAGCGCTGGCTGCGGATGGTCGACCACACCGACCAGCTCGTCATCGCCACGACCGCCCTCGGCGAGCACGCGGAGGCCGGGGCGCTGCTGCTGGAGGCGCTGATGCAGCGCGACCCGCAGTCGGCCCGGCTGGCGCGCGACGCGGTCGTGATCGTCTCGCAGTCCGAGCGCACGGGCCCGGAGTCGAATGTCAGCCGCGTCGCCAAGGGCTTCGAGCCGCTGGCGCGCCGCGCGGTCACGATCCCGTTCGACCCGGAGATGCACGGCGGCAGGCTGGCGTTCGACACGCTCGCGCCGCGGACGCGACGGGCGTGGCTGCACGCGGCGGCGGCGGTGGCGGAGGGGCTGTAGGGCGGGCTACCGCACCCCGAACCGCGCCATCGCCTCCGGCGTCACCGGCGTGAAGAAGTTGACGACGGTCCCGTCCGGATCGCGGAACAGCATCGAGCGGTTGCCCCAGGGAAGTGTGGTCGGCTCCATGACGAGGCCGCCCGCCAATTCCGCGATGCGGTCGCGTCGGGCGTCGACGTCGTCGACGAGGAACTCGAGCATCATGCCGCCGTTCGAGCGCGGGGCGACGGACGCGGCCGCGAAGCGGTCGGTGAGGGCGGTCGCGCTGATCGCGATCGTGCCGCGGTCGGTCACCAGTTCGGCGAATTGGTCGTTGGCCCACTGCGCGTCGATGCCCAGAGCCTTCTCGTAGAAGGCGACGAGTCGTGGGACGTCGTCGGTGGGGAAGCGCACGGATGCGAAAGTCATGGCAATCTCCTGTCTATATCAGTCAGCTTATATAAGTTGACTGATACAGTGCAAGCATGGCCCCCCAGAAGAGCACGCTCGAGAAGATCGAAGGCCCGCGCGACTTCGGCGACCGGCTGACCTACCTCGTCCGGCGCATCGACGGCGCGCTCGCGCACCGGCTCGATCAGCGCCTCCGCGGGTACGGGCTCACCCCGGCGCAGCTCTCCGCCCTCGCACAGCTCGACATCGAGCATCCCGGCACCCTGACGGGCGCGCAGCTCGCCGACCGCTCCGGCGTGACCGCGCAGTCGATGTCCGCGGCGATCGCGCGGCTCCTGGAGCGGGGACTGGTCAGCCGGACACAGAGCACTGTGCACGGGAGGCGGCTCGATGTCTCCATCACGCCGGCCGGCGCGGAGCTCCTCCGCATCGTCCAGCACGAGACGCTGGATGCCGAGGCGGCTGTCGACTTCGGTCTGGACGACGGCGAACTCGAACAGCTCAAGAGCACTCTGCGGCGCGTCGCCCGCGCGCTCGGGGTCTTCCTGCCGGCCGACCACGGCCCCGGCGTCCCGCGTCAGCGGTAGTCGTACACCCGCTTGTACTTGCCCTCGCTGCGCGGCAGCTCGCCCGGCTCGGCGAGGGTCACCTCCACGGTCGTGCCGATGTGCACCTTGATCTTCTGCCGCAGCACCTGAGCCGCGGCCAGGCACACCTCCGGATCGAGCTCGGGGTGGCGCTCGATCCGCACGGTGAGCGCGTCGAGGCGGCCGTCCTTGCGGAGTTCGAGCACGAAGTGCGGCGTCAGGGTCTCGATGCCGAGCACCAGCTCCTCGATCTGGGTCGGGAACAGGTTCACGCCGCGCAGGATGATCATGTCGTCGTCGCGCCCGGTGATCTTCTCGATGCGGCGCAGTGCCGGGTACGCGCTGCCGGGCAGGAGCCGGGTCAAGTCGCGGGTGCGGTAGCGGATGACCGGGAAGGCCTCCTTGGTCAGCGACGTGAAGACCAGCTCCCCCACCGTCCCGTCCGGCGCCGGCGCGCCCGTCTCATGGTCGATCACCTCCGGGAGGAAATGGTCCTCCCAGACGTGCGGGCCGTCCTTCGTGACGACCGACTCGCTCGCCACGCCCGGCCCCATCACCTCGCTGAGCCCGTAGATGTCGACCGCGAGGAGGCCGAGGCGGCGCTCGATCTCGGCGCGGAGCTCGTTGGTCCACGGTTCGGCGCCGAGGATCGCGACCTTCAGCGACGTCCCGTGCGGGTCCAGCCCCGCGGCCTCGATCGCGTCGGCGATCGTCAGCAGGTAGCTCGGCGTGCACATGATGGCGTCGGGCTCGAAGTCGTGGATGAGCTGCACCTGCCGCGCGGTCTGGCCTCCCGACATCGGGATGACGGCCGCGCCGATCCGCTCGATCCCGGCGTGCGCGCCGAGGCCGCCGGTGAACAGCCCGTAGCCGTACGCGTTGTGCACCTTCCAGCCCGCCTCGACGCCCGCGGCGCGCAGCGAGCGCGCGACCAGCCCGGCCCAGCGGTCGAGGTCGCCCCGGGTGTAGCCGACCACGGTGGGCCGCCCGGTCGTCCCGGACGAGGCGTGGATGCGCCGCACCTCGGCCATCGGCACCGCGAACATCCCGAACGGGTAGGTCGAACGGAGGTCCTCCTTGGTGGTGAACGGGAGGCGGACGACGTCCTCCAGAGCGCGGATGTCGGCGGGCGCGACCCCGGCGGCGTCGAACTTGGCCCGGTAGAGCGGCACGTTCTCGTAGGCGTGCCGCACCGTCCACTGGAGGCGCTTCAGCTGGAGGTCGCGCAGCTCGGCAGGCCTGATCGCCATGGGGTCGAGCTCGCGGAGGTCGGGCTCGCCGAGGTCGGGGGCGGCGGCTGCCGGTGTCGTCGTCGACATGGGGTCCTTACCGGGTCAGTCCGTGCTGCCGTGCTCGACGGCCGAACGGTTGGTGGTGAGCGAGCGGCCGCGGAACTCCGCGACGATGTCGCCGGTCTCGTCGGTCACCGTGACGTCGTAGACGCCGTTGCGGCCGACCACGGTGCGGCGCACGGCGCGCGCGGTGAGGGTCTGACCGGCCCGCGTGGACTTCAGGAAGGTGATGTCGGCGCCGGCGGCCACCGTGACCCGTTCGTCCTCGTTGCAGGCGATGGCGAAAGCGGTGTCGGCGAGCGCGAACACGAGCCCGCCGTGCGTGATGGCGAAGCCGTTCGTCATGTCCTCGCGGACCGCCATGCTGACGACCGCCTCGCCGGGCTCGTCCTTCTCGACCACCATGCCGAGCGCCGCGGACGCGCGGTCGCGGACCATCATGGGCCGGAGTGAATCTGAGCTCACGTGCGCACCACCCGCGGAACCTCCTCGTTCCTTACCGATCGTTCAGTAAATAGTGCCATCGGTGGTGCCACGGCGCAACAGCCGAGCGAGAACTTCACCCTCGGGAGGTACTACGACACCGGAAGGACGCAGTGGCCGCGCGCGGCCAGCACGACCGGCTCCGCGCTCACAGCCACGCCGTCGAGCACCGGGCGGATCGTCACCGGGTACGGCGCGACGTTGATCGCGACCACGGCGGCCGCCTCGCCGCTCGCGATCGGAACGCCGATCGCGCCCGCCCGGTCGGCGCAGAGCTCCAGCCGTTGCCGCACCCCGGCCGACGCCAGCAGCGACCGCCAGAATCCGGCGTGCACCGGATAGTCCGCCCCCAGCACCACGGCGACGCCACCGCCGGGCGGCTCGACCCGCACGGCCACCGGGAGCCCGCTCCCGGTCTCGCGCAGCAGCGGCTCCCCCGCCCCGGCGAGGAACTGTGCCCGCGTCACCCTGACCTCCCGCGTCCCGTGCTCGGCGAGCGGACCGACCGCGCGGACGCTCGGGAAGTACTCCCGGTCGGCATGCATGCTCTCCGCCACGACGCCCCCGCTGGTCAGTCCGAGTGCGTCGGCGAGGACCGTGCACGGGGAGCCGTCGGCGTCCTCGGCGGGCAGGTCGCCGGCGAGCAGCAGCCGGCCTCCCGTCTCCAGGTGGTGCGCCAGGAACTCCTGCACGCCGCGCCCGAGCTCGCGTCCCGTCGCCAGCACGACGAGCTCGCGCTCCCGTCCGGGCCGCGGGTCGGCGGGCGCACCGGCGCTCCAGGCCGCGTCGCTCCCGGCGGCGGCCTGGAGGTCGAGCCCGCCGAAGCTCCAGCCGCCCAACACGAGCGCGCGGGCCAGGGTCTCCCGCAAGCCGAGGCCGCGGTGCAGCTCCCGGTCGCGCACCTGCTCGGCCCGGCGGGAGGCCGCCGGGTGCCGGTACTCGGTGAGGTAGTGGTCGGCCACGAAGCCCAGCACCAGATCGTCGGTGAGCTGGGTCCCTGTCGCGAACAGGTCCGCGTGCCCGGCGACGGTCCGCACCGCCTCCGCGACGCCGTCGAGCGTCGGCGACGGCTCGCCCTCCGGACCGATCGGCGCGGCGAACCCGTGACGCTCCCCGGTGAAGGAGATGCGGTCGTTGCCGTCGCCCACCGGCTCGTCCAGGAGCGGGTTGATCCCCCCGGCGAACAGGTAGTAGCTGATCAACCGGGTGCCCTGGGCGACGTCCAGCAGGGTCTTCAGCACCGTCGCCTCCGGCGAGACGAGCCGGGCCAGGTCCTCGCTGTAGTCGCCGCTGCCCGCTTCGAACTCGAGCGCGGTCAGCGGCTGGTCCGGTCCGTGCACGGCGGCGGTGAACGCGTTCGCGACGTAGAGGTCGGCCGCGTCGGTCACCGTCAGCTCACCGAGGTACATGTCCGTCCCGCCGGTCATCCCCGGCCGGCCGCGGTACGCCTGGGCGAGCTGGCTGATCCCGATCGGGAAGGTCAGCCCGCGGCCCGCGTCGGTGCCGTGCAGGTTGACGAGCAGCGGGGCGGTGATCCCGGCCTGACGCGCCCAGCCCTCCAGACGCTGCAGGTAGCCGGCGTAGCGGCTCCGCACGAAGCGGCCGAGCTCCTGGTGCAGCGCGAGCTCGCGGTCGCCGCCGGCGCCCCCGGTGCGCGGGTCCACGTCCTCCAGCGACGGCGCCTGCTCGCGCGCCCAGGCGGAGAACGCCGCACGCGCGTGGTCTGTGAGCGTCGGCGTGTTCGACACCCAGTCGAGCATGCCCACCTCGTTGTCGAGCTGCACCGCGATCACCGGCCCGCCGTGCTCGCGCTGCCGCCCGGCGATCACCGGGAGGACCGCGTCGAACCACTTCGACGACTCGGCCAGGAAGGCCGGGGCCAGGTAGTCGAGCGAGTGCGTCGGGCCCGGCTCGCCGTCCCAGCCGAGCTGCCGGAGCTCGGGATGCTCGCGCAGCACCCGGTACGGGATGCCCTCGTTCTTCAGCTCCGCCATCTGGAACGGACCCGGCCGCGCGATGAACCACAGCCCGTGCTCGGCGCACAGGTCGATGAACGCGCCGAGGTCGCGCTCCGGCCGCGTCGCGCCGAGCAGGTCGATCGTGCCGTCCGGGAGCTCGTGCCAGAGCCACGGGATGTAGGACGCGACGGCGTTCAGCCCGGCGTCCGCCGCCACGCGCAGGCGGTCCGCCCACTCGTCGCGCGGCACCCGGAAGTAGTGCACCTCCCCGGCCAGCACCATCCGGGGGGAACCGTCGATCAGGATCCGCGAGCCCGCCAGCCGGGTCGCGGCGCCGGCCGCGCTCACAGCCCGTTCTGCCGTGCGATCGCGCCCAGCCGGCCGAGCGACGGCTTGGGCGTGCGCTCGAAGGTCTCCAGGTCCACGCCGATGAGCCCGAACGTGGGGCGGTACCCGCTGGCCCACTCGTAGTTGTCGAGGGCGCTCCAGTGCAGGTAGCCGCGCACGTCCACGCCGCCGGCGATGGTCTCGTGGATGGCGCGCAGCGACGCCTCGGTGTAGTCGATCCGGCGGCGGTCGTCGGAGGTCGCGATGCCGTTCTCGGTGACCATGATGGGCGTGTGCCCGCTCTTCTCCCACGCCGAGCGGATGCCGTCGGCGGCGGCCTGCGGGAAGTACTCCCACCCGGTCAGCGTCGTCTCGGCGTCCTCCGCCACCGGGCGCGGACCCTCCGGCCCGATGAACGTGCGGGTGTACGCCTGCACGCCGACGAAGTCGTCGCCGGCGGACTCCTCCAGGTACCAGTCGTCGCGCGGGTAGCCGTACTCGTGCAGCATCTCGGCCGCGCCCGGCTCGTCGGTCGGGAGGAAGTCCTGCGTGGCGATCGTCCAGCCGCTCTGGAGGCCGGGGATGCCCGACAGCACCTCGCGCGAGCGCCGGTGCGACGCGAGCAGCGCGTCGGCGACCTGGAGGTCGGGGTTCGGGAGGCCGTAGGCGACCAGGTTCTCCGCCTTCTCGCCGCCCGCGAGCATCGCCGCGATGTTCGGCTCGTTGATCGTGCAGACGTAGCGCACGCCGTCCTGGAGGATGGGCAGCACGGCCTCGGTGTAGCGCGCGAACAGGTCGGGGGCCTCCGGGTTGCGCCAGAAGCCGGCCTGGTCCATCCAGCGCGGCACGGTGAAGTGCATGAGCGTGACCACCGGTTCCAGGCCGGCGTCGAGGCAGGCGTCGATCATCCGCCGGTAGTGGTCGAGGTTCGCGCGCGAGACGAAGCCGCGCTCCGGCTCGATGCGGGCCCATTCGACCGAGAAGCGGTAGCTGTTCAGGCCGGCGTCGGCGAGCAGGCGGAGGTCCTCCGGATACCGGTTGTAGTGGTCGGCGGCGTCGCCGCTCGGCTCCACGATCGCGGTGCCCGGGGTGTGCTCCATGACCCACCAGTTGCTGTTGACGTTGTTGCCCTCCACCTGGTGAGCGGCGGTCGCGGCGCCCCAGAGGAAGCCGTCGGGAAAGGTGAGCACAGAGTTCTCCTTGGTTCGAGTCGGTCGGGATGAAGGCTGGTCAGCCGCGCGACGGCGTCGGCACCGCGTCGAGCAGCCGCACGGTGTAGTCGTCCTGCGGGCGCTGCAGCACCTCGGCCGTGTCGCCGCGCTCGACCACGACGCCCTTGTCGAGCACCATGATCCGGTCGGTGACGAGCCGCGCGCTGAGCAGGTCGTGGGTGATGTAGAGCATGCTCACGCCGCGGCTGCGGCGCAGCTCCTCCAGCAGCGCGAGCACGCCGGCCCGCAGCGACATGTCCAGCATCGACACCGGCTCGTCGGCGATGATCACCTGCGGGTCGCTGGCGAGCGCGCGGGCGATGACGACGCGCTGGCGCTGGCCGCCGGAGAGCTGGTGCGGCAACCGGGCCGCGAACTTCTCCACCGGCGTGAGGCCGACCGTCTCCAGCAGTTCGAGCACGCGCGAGCGCGCCGCCCTGCCGCGCAGCCCGGTGAAGTTCTCGACCGGCCTGGTCAGGGTGTACTCCACGGTGTGCAGCGGGTTGAGCGCCGCATACGGGTCCTGGAACACCATCTGCACCTCCGAGTGGAGCTGCTTCAGCGCGCGCCGGCCGCGGAGGGTGTCGATGCGCACGTCGCCGAAGGCGATCGTCCCGGAGGTGGGCCGCTCGACGCCGGTGATCAGCTTGGCGATGGTCGACTTGCCGCTGCCGCTGGCACCGACGAGCGCCATCGACATCCCGGGCTCCAGGGTGAACGACACGTCGTCGACGGCGCGCGTGGCGCTGCCCCTGCGCCCCTTCGGATAGACCTTCACGAGGTCGGAGACCACGATCGGCTCGCGGGCGCCGACGCGCAGCCGGGCGGCGTTGCCGGTCGTCCGCGCGCCCGAGACCGCTCCGGTGACCGGCGCCGGCCGCGTGGCGCCCTCCTCCCGCCGCTCGAGGCCGGGCACGGTCACCTCGGCGGCGCGAGGGTCGCCGTAGTGGCTCAGCAGCATCTGCGTGTACGGATGCTCGGGCGCGTTCAGGATGCGGTCGCTCGGGGCGTCCTCCACGATCACGCCGTCGTGCATGACCAGCACGCGCTGCGTGGCCTCCAACACGACGCCGAGGTCGTGGCTGATCAGGACCGCGGTGAAGTTCTCCGACGCCTGGAGCTGGCGGATCGTGTTCATCACGGCGTGCTGCACCAGCACGTCGAGCGCGGTCGTCGGCTCGTCGAACACCATCAGGCGCGGCTCGAGCGCGAGCGCCAGCGCGATGGACACGCGCTGTCGCATCCCGCCGGACAGCTCGCCGGGATAGCGCGCCAGCGTCGCGGCAGGCAGCTCGACCTTCGCGATCAGCTCCTCCGCGCGGGCGGCGCGCGCACGCGGCGGCACGTGGCCGTGCGCGGCGAAGATGTCGAGGAAGTGGTTGCGGATGGTGCGCACCGGGTTGAGCGCGTTCATGCCGGATTGCAGCACCATCGCGAAGCCGCCGCGGCGCTGGACGCGGACCTCTTCGGTGGAGAGCGCGGCGATGTCGGTGCCGTCGAACAGGATGCGGCCGCCCGCGATGCGCGCCGGCGGCTTCGACAGCCGGGTGAGCGCGTAGCCGAGTGTGGACTTGCCGGAGCCGGACTCGCCGACCAGGCCGACGAACTCGCCCTGGCCGAGCTCGAAGCCGACGTGCTTCACGGCCTCGAACGCGCACCCCTTCTCCTCGTCGTAGACGACGGTCAGGTCGTCGACCTTCAGCAGGCTCATCGTGCGGCCTTCCTCTCACGCAGACGGGGATTGCTGAGCCCGTCGACTCCGAAGTTGATGAACGTCATGGAGACGGCGAACAGCGCGATCATCAGGCCGGGCGCGAAGAGCTGCACCCACTGGCCGGTGAGCAGCACGTTGCTGTTCTGGGCCCAGAAGAGCATCGTTCCCCAGCTCACCGTGTTCGGGTCGCCGAGGCCCAGGAACTCCAGGCCGGCCTCCGCCAGGATGGCCGCTGTCGCCGCGCCGAAGAAGCTCGCGACGATCAGCGAGGTCATGTTCGGCAGGATCTCCCGGAACACGATCCGGCTCGGGCTCTCGCCACTGAACCTCGCCGCCGTGACGAAGTCCCGGGAGCGCAGGGTCTGCGTCTGCGAGCGCAGCACGCGGGCGCCCCATGCCCAGCCGGTCACCACCACGACCAGGACGATGACGCCGATGCCGCCGTTGTGCAGGTAGGCGGCGATCACGATCATGAGCGGCAGCGCCGGGATGACCAGGAACAGGTTGACGACGAAGCCGACCCCTTCGCCCCAGAACGCGCGGACGTAGCCCCAGCTCAAGCCGACGAGGATCGCGACGAGGGTGCTCAGCAGGCCTGCGATCAGCGCGACGGAGACCGACACTCTGGCGCCCCAGATGAGCTGCGACAGCACGTCCTGGCCGACTCCCGTCGTGCCGAGCAGGTGCGCGGCGCTGCCGTCCTGGTTGTGCGGGAACGACGTGTCGTGCGGGTCGTACGGCGCGAGCAGCGGCGCGAAGATCGCCATCAGGATGAACAGCGCCAGCAGCACGATGCCGAAGCGCGCCTTGGGCTCGGACCACACCGTCCCGAACGCGCGCCCGGCGACGCGCAGCGGGTTCCAGCCCTTCTGCTCGTTGTGCGCCGCCGCCAGCTCGGTCGCCCGGACGGAGGTCGTCGTCGGTTGCTGCGTCGTCGGTGGCTGCGTCATCTGTCTCTGCGTCATCGCCGGTTCCTTCTGCGTCATCGTCTGGTCCTCGGGTCGAGCACGCCGTACAGGATGTCCACGAGGAAGTTCGCGATCAGCACGCTCACCGTGATGATGAGGAACAGCGCCTGCATCAGCGGGTAGTCCTGGTTCGTCACCGCGTGGAAGAGGAGGAGGCCGACGCCGGGGTAGGCGAACACGGTCTCCACCAGGAGCGACCCGCCCACCACGCCGCCGAGCACCATGCCGAAGGACGTGAACTGCGGCAGCAGTGCGTTGCGGGCGGCGTAGCGCAGCGCGACGGTGCGGGTGCGCAGCCCGTTCGCCTCCGCGAAGGTCACGTAGTCCTCGCCGAGCGTGTTCACCATCGTGTTGCGCATCCCGATGATCCAGCCGCCGAACGCGGTCAGCAGGATCGTCAGGCCCGGCAGGATGCCGTGGTACACCGCATCGCCGAAGAACTCCCAGCTCCAGTTCGGCGTCGCCGTCTGCGAGTACGCCCCGCTGGTGGGGAACCAGCCGGCGACGTAGCCGAGGAAGAACAGCAGCAGCAGCGCGATCCAGAAGTAGGGGAAGGCGGACAGGAACTGGCCGCCGACGGTCGGGACGGTGTCGAGCGCGGTGCCGCGCTTCCAGGCCGCCAGCACCCCGAGCAGCGTGCCCAGCACGAAGGCCAGGATCGTCACCGTGCCGACGAGCACGAGCGTCCAGGGCAGCGCGGCCCCGATCAGGCTGGACACCGACTGCGGGAAGTAGCTGAACGACGGCCCGAAGTCGAAATGGACGACCTGCCCCAGGTACGTCACGTACTGGTCCCAGAGGCTCCCGGTCGGCACGCCGAGCTGCGCCTCGATCGAGGCGCGCATCGCCGGCGAGACCGGGCCGTTCTGGCTGAGCTTGGCGATCGCCGCGTCGGCCGGTGAGCCGGGCATCAGTCGCGGCAGGATGAAGTTGATCGTGACGGCGGCCCACAGGGTGAGGGCGAAGAGTCCCAGTTTCCCCAGCAGATAGCGCACGGCGACCTCCTTTCGGTGTTTCGGTGCAGGCGAGATCGCCGGCCGGCCGCGGACGACGCCCGCGGCCGGCCCGCGATCACTTCGCCTTCGTGAGGTGGGTGAGGATCAGCAGCGAGTTCTCGGTCCAGGTGGCCGGGGTCGCGTACGGGTCGTCCGCGCTCGGCCAGCCGGTGAAGGACTTGTCGCTGAACAGGCCCCAGAGGCCGCCGTAGAACATGCTGATGACGGGCACCTTCTCGTACATGACCTGCTGGAGCTGATCGATGTACTTCTTCTGGTCCACGGTCGAGGTGGCCGACCGCAGCTGCTGGAGCAGGGCGTCGGCCTGCGGATCGCTGAACCGCTCGAAGTTGCCCGACGCGGCCGTGCCGAGCGGCTTCACGAACTCGCTGCTCATCAGCGTGTTGAAGTCCTGGTAGACGCTGCCGGCGCCGCCGAAGGCGCCCATCAGGAGCTGGAAGTCGCCGTTGTTCTGGGCCTGCGTGTACGCGGCCGGCTGCGGCTGGTCGATCGTGACCGCGATCCCGATCGCCTGGAGCTGCGACTGGACCGCCTGCACCCCGCGCAGCCAGTCGGCGTAGCCGTTCGGCGTCGTGATGGTGAGGTGCAGCTGCTGCCCGGAGGCGTCGACGAGCTTGCCGCCCTGCTGGGTGTACCCGGCCTTGGCGAACGACGCCAGCGCCTTCTGGGTGTCCTGCGTGATCATGCCCTGGTCCGGCAGCGAGGTGTTCAGCCACTGCTGCGCGTTGGGCAGGAGGATGCCGTTCTGGCCCGCGGCCTTCACGTAGCCCTGCTCGGCGTCGCCGGCGATCTTGTCGCGGTCGAGCGCGTAACTCAGGCCCATCCGGAAATCGAGGTTGTTGAACGGCGCCTTGGTCAGGTTGGGCATCAGCGAGATGGTGCCGCCGGGCGGGAACCAGTACTTGTTGTGCTGCTTGTTCGCGCCCACCCAGGTCTTGTCGACGTCGTCGATGAACGAGTAGGCCCAGTCGTAGCCGTTCTTGACGAGCTGGAGGCCGGTGTTGGAGGCCGGGAGCACCAGCTTCTCCGCCGCCACCTTGTCGGCCTGCCAGTACTTCGTGTTCTTCACCATCGTGTACTGGTTCGGCGCGAAGGTGCCGACCACGTACGGGCCGGTCGCGACCGGCTTCTCGTTGGCCCAGGTCACCGGGTCCTTCACGGACTTCCAGATGTGCTCCGGCACGATGATCTGCTGGTCGATGATGCTCGCAGCGGGAACGTTCGGGCTCTTCAGGTGGAACGTCACGGTGTCGCCGGAGGTGCTGATGGTGTCGATGTTCTGCCACTGCCCGAGCAGGTCGAGCGCGGAGGTCTTCTTGATGAGGTCGAACGTGTAGACGACGTCGGCCGGGGTGAACGGCTTGCCGTCCGACCAGTTCACGCCCTTGCGGATCGTGTACTCGATCGTCTTCGGGTCGACCACCTTGTCACCCGTCGCGAGGAACGGCGTGGCTTTGCCGTCGATGGAGTTGACGACCTGGAGCGGCTCGTACATGTAGTGCGCGCCGGTCCGTGCGGTCGGGGCGAACGGATTGAAGTTGCGCACGAAGGTCGGGTTGCCGCCGTCGGCGCCGAAGAGGAGGGAGCCGCCGGCCCCCGAGTTGCCGTTCGACCCGGAGGTCTGGATGCTGCACGCGCTCATCGCGAGCAGTGAGGCTGCTGCGGCGACGGCGACGAGCGAACGCCGGAGGCGCGTTCTGGACTTGTTCATCGCGGTGAGGTCCCTTCAGTCGACGATGACTTGGTGGCGCCGCACGGTGGCGGCGAGGCTTCGCCCTGTCCGGCGGAGGTGAGCCGAGCGGTGGGCGGGACCCACTGTAAGCGCATACGAAAAGTCTTTCAACCCCATCCCGAATCATCCTCCCCCGTGCCAGAATGTGAACCTGACCACCAATTCACAGAAGAACCCGGGGGAACAGTGGCGAGAAAACCGACGGTGTATGATGTCGCCGCGCACGCGGGAGTATCCATCGCGACGGTCTCCCGCGTCCTTACCCGACCCGGCGATGTACGCGCATCCACCCAGGAGCGGGTGCTGGCCGCCGTGCGCGAGCTCCGCTACGTGCCGAGCGGCAGCGCCCGCGGTCTCGCCGCCCGCCGCACCGGCGTGCTCGGGCTGTTCCTGCCGGGGGTGGACGCCGTGGAGGACCTGAGCGACTCGGTCGTCGGCGACGACGCCCCGGTGGAGGTCAGGCGCGACCCAGCGAAGCCCGGCCACGCCACCGCGGCCAACCTGTACTTCGAGGAGGTGCTGCGCGGCTGCGAGCTCGAAGCGTGGCGGCAGGGGTTCTCGCTGATGATCTGCGTCGGGCGCGGCCGTTCCCCGGAAAGCCTGGAGATCGCGCTGAGCGACCTCGCAGGCAAGGTCGACGGCCTCGCCGTCATCGCCCAGAGCGCGCCGCACGATGTGCTCACCCGGATCGGAGACTCGATCCCGGTCGTGTATCTCGCCGGCCAGCGCCGCGGCGACGACTTCGACCACCTCACGGTCCGCAACCGCGAGGGCATGCGGGCCCTCACCGAGCACCTCATCGACGACCACGGCATCCGCGACCCCGTCTACCTGACCGGCCCGTTCGACTCCCCCGACGACGCCGAACGCTACGGCGGCTTCGCCGAGGCGCTGGAGGGCCGCGGCATCAACCCGACCGCGCTGCCGGTGCTGCACGGCGAGTTCTCCCGGGAGCGCGCCCGCGCCGTCGCCGAGGACCTGATCGCCGGCGACCGGCTCCCCCGCGCCCTGGTCTGCGCCAACGACCAGATGGCCCTCGGCGTGCTCGACGCCCTCCGCCCGGCCGGCATCCGCGTGCCGGAGGACGTCATCGTCACCGGCTTCGACGGCATCGACGAGGGCGCCACCTCGGAGCCGCGGCTCACCACGGTGATGCAGCCGATGCTGGAGCTCGGCCGGGCCGCGGTGCGGGCGATGGTCGCCCGGTTGACCGACCCCGACCTCGAGCCGGTCAGCACCGAGCTGCCGGTGACGGTGCTGCTGCGGGAGAGCTGCGAAGGGCGGATGGGGTGAGCTGACGGCCACCGGACGATCGGTTCGGCCATTGGTGCTCAATCGGCGTAGCGTGCTGCCATGAGCGGGAGGGCGCTGGCTGCGGGATGCCTGACGGTGCTGGCGCTGGCGCTGGCCGGGTGCACGCCCGCCACCACCTCTGCGCACTCGGCCGCCACGACCTCCGCGACCTCCTCCACCGCCGGGTCGACACCCGCCGCCACCGCGATCCAGCACATCGTCGTCATCGTCGACGAGAACAAGCCGGCAGGTTCGGTCATCGGCGATCCGGCGGCGCCCTACCTGAACTCCCTCGCCCAGGCGGGCGCGCTCGCCACCGACTACTCGGCGGTGACCCACCCGAGCCTCCCGAACTACCTCGCCCTCACGAGCGGCACCACCGCTGGGATCACGACCGACTGCAACCCGCCGGGCGGCTCCTGCCTGGTCACCGGCCCGAACCTCGCCGAGGAACTCGACCACGCGGGCCGCACCTGGCGGATGTACGCGGAGAGCATGCCGGCGCCGTGCACGACGACGAACACGAGTCTGTACGCGGTCAAGCACAACCCGTTCCTCTACTTCCCGAGCGTGACCTCCTCGACGGCGTACTGCGCGGCACACGACGTGCCGTACTCCCGCTTCGCCACCGACCTCGCGTCGGCGAGGACCCTCCCGGCGTTCTCGTTCATCAGCCCCGACCTCTGCAACGACATGCACGACTGCTCGGTCGCGACGGGCGACGCCTGGCTCCACGCGAACGTCCCGCGGATCCTGGCCTCCCCCGCCTTCACAACGCAGCGCTCGCTCCTGGTCGTGACCTTCGACGAGGGGGACGCCGGCGACAACATGGTCGCGTGCGTGTTCGCGGGATCCGCGGCGCGCCCGCACTCGGTGTCGGCGGTGCCGTACACGCACTACTCGCTGCTGCGCACGATCGAGGAGGTGTGGGGGCTGGCGCCGCTGAGCCGGGAGGACGCGGCGGCGGTGGCGATGACGGGGATGGTGGGGTGAAGTCAGCATAGAGATATTGACATGACAACTCCACACGTGACATTGTCATGCACAGGCCTCCCGGGCCCCGGCTCGCCGCAGACGTGGCGCAGGAGAACAGGAACCAGACGATGAAGTTCACGAACTATGTGGAGCACGGCGCTCAGCAGCGTTGGACGCTGAGGGCCGCCTGCATCGCCGCGTTGCCGATCGCGTTGGGCGTCGCTGCCGTACCGGTCGCAGCGTCCGCTGCGAACACGTACTACGCCGACATGCTGCCCTCGAGCCGCGATCAGGTCCGCCAGACCAAGAAGCCTCTGAACATCAGGGGCGCGCAGGGGTCTGCTGCGACGAACGTCTTCCAGTTCCACCTGACGAACACGGCCGGGGGAGGTTGGCTCCTCGCTGGAGCGTCGAGCGAGAGAGGCGGCGGGCTTGGCTTCGTCCACCAGCCGTACAACCCGGGATACAGCAACTGCTGGTGGGCCAATGCGCAAGCAAAGACGCAGGGCCAGATCGGACTCACGTGCTACGCGATCAGCTGAGCCCGTCCCGACGGCGAAGCGGGGTCGTCGCGGGCGCGGCAGTCTGCCTGCTCGCGGTCGGGATCGGCGCCTCGGTGGGTGTGAACAGCGCGACGGCCGATAAGAAAGGTGCCCCCGGGCCTGAGGCGGGCGCTGTGATCGCTGTCCTCGATTCGCCGGCGGACGCGTTCCCTGCGGGGGTCGACACCGATGCCCTCATTCCGGGAGGACTCGACCGCGACAGCCTGCAGAAGCTCGGGTCGGACGGGCCGAAGTCGTTCTGGACCGGCACCAACCACGCGGGCGACATCTGCCTCATCACGATTCTCGACGTGCGGCTCACGACCGCAGCCGCGTGCAGCCCGGCAGCGGACGTGGAAGCGAACGGACTCGACCTCTCTGCATCCGGCGACAACCATCAACCCGACTACGATCCGATCGTCGCCATCCTGGTGCCCGATTCGGCCAGCGCCGAACCGATCGCCGAGGCGTCATTCACCAGGGAGTCGACGACCCCGGTCGAGGTAGCCGCGGAAGAGTCGGCCAACCGGTCGGATTCCTCACGGGCGAAGGCGCCCAGCTACGATCGCGCGCCGAATCCGAAGAAGAATCCGTGGAAGCGACACGGATCCAACTTGGTGGTCGCCAAGCAATCCGAGGTCCCCAAGGACGTGAAGTACGAGTTCGGGCGCAAGCGCGGGCACAGTGGTCCCCCGATCAGCTTCCACGGGTAGCGGGATCTTTCTGGGAGGGGAGGCGCAATGAACTCGTTGTTCTTGTGGAACGTCTTGTGCGCTGTCATGGCCGTTGCAGTGATCGCTGGGATCGTCGCGCTGGCGGTCTTCCTCCGCCGTCACGGGCGAGCTGAACGCGGGGATCCCACCCGGAGACTGTAGCGGCGGATCCCCCGCTTCCTTCTGGTGCCGCGCCCCGCCCGTGCTTGCGTTGTCCCCATGGCAGCCGTGAAGCGCGTGATCGGCTTCATCCACGGCGAAACCGTCGCTGGCCCGGTTGTACTCGCACTCGCGCTCCTCAACCTCCCAGCAGTGTCCTACCCGTGGGTAGAAACGCATCATCTGGCTATGGGATGGTCGGCCGCCCACCGGTGTGCCTGCTCAACCCGGTCCTTGCGCTCACTGTCGGTAAGGCGCGGCTCTCCAGCTACCCGAATCACGACGTACGAAACCGGATCAATCTGATTCAGGTTCTGAAACCCAACAGTCCACGTGTACCCGCTTCGCCGCTCCTTGCGCGCCTGGAGCTGGTAGGCAAGCAACACGACAAGAACAACCATGGTCGCTAGCCACGCGACTCCAACACCCGATAACAGCACGACAAAGTACGCGTTTGAGGGATTGGTAGGACGGAATAGAAGCGTGGCGCTCATTGCGAGCAAGCACACTACCCAGACGATGATCATCCAGCGACCCAGGACGGATAACTTGTAGGACGCGATGCCTCGAACCGGTTCTTCGCGACGAAACTCGTTCAATTCTCTCCCGAACAAGGTGACCTCTTCGTCCTCTTCCTGCCGAGCATAGCGGCGCCAAACCAGACCCACGGAGATCACGCGTTCGCTTCGGCGACGAGACGATCGACACGCAGTTGGTCGACTACGAGCAGGGCGCAAGCGAATCCGAAAAGGATGTACTGGGGAAACCACGGCGAAAAGGCGAAACCCAGCGCGCACACGCCCAACGTAAGAACCGACTGCCACGCCCTGCGCAGATAGATCGAGTGGATGCCCAACGGACCGAACAGGGCCATGAGAGCTAGTGCCATCCGAACGGTCCGAAGCTGGCGCCCGGGAATGACCGCCTGGTCTTGGCGGATTTCATCCTGGAAAGTGGTGGCCGGGCCGGGCGCCCAAGACAGCACTGCGGCAGCCGACATCAGGATGGCTACGAATGCACTTGCGATCCAATGCAGCGAGAACGTCGTGGGAACCATGAGGATTACGACTTCAGCTCCCGCGACGGCAGAGAGAAGCCACCTGCCCCACGATCGAGCGCGCACGATCGCGCGCAGTGCGGCGGCGGGAAGAACGCCGAAGAACACCCATGCCAGAGCGGAAGCAATGACAAGGACAGCGACAGCGCCGAAGCCAGGGAAGGCGCCCATCATCCACGTGCGGATAACCGAAACGAAGGAGGTCACGACAACGGTCGTTCCACCGGCTATTCCCCCGGCCGCCACAACACCGAGAGCGACCCCAGCCCGGGTTCGAACGCTGAACGTGGCGCCGATCGGTTTACCTTCCACTCCGCGCTCCTAGAAGTCCGTAGGGCGACACCGAACCGTGCAGTAGCGCAACGTTAGCGGCAGAGAAAGCCGGCCAACCAGATCACAGCGCTGAAAGAGTTCACATCCGGCCGACCCCACTTCTCGGCGCAAGCCTGGCCGCAGCAACTCACGCGTACGCCAGGTACCGCCCCCGCTTCCCCGGCTCCGCGTACTCGAACCGCCGCACGAGCCCCGCACCCTCGAAGACCCCCACCTGCTGCGTGAACTGCTCGTTCGTCACGAACACGGCCCGCCCGACCGGCCACTCCTCCGCGAACCACGTCCGCAAGCCGGACAGCAGGCGCGCGTCGAGCCCGTCAACCATCCGCGACCGCCGCACCCAGAAGAACACCACCGCATCCACCTCCGCCCACTCCTCCGAGCCGAGCGCCGTCACCGTGGACGCCGCCAGGAACTTCGCGCTCGTGTCGAACACGTAGACGCACCCCAGACACTCGGTGTCGCCCGGATCCCGCACCGTGTAGGTGAACGCGCGGTGCGCGCGGTGTCGCTCCTCCAGGCCGCTCAGGTCCGCGCGGTTCGCGGCTACGGTGAAGTCGTCGGCCGGCCACGAGGACTGCTCCCACAGACGCAGCTCGTCGCGGGTCTCCATCAGGGCCGCGTGGTCGTCGGCCGCGTCGTCCGCGGTGATCGGGCGAAGGACGAACTCCGAAGTCCGCAGTCCCGCGGGGATCGGGACGGCCGGGTCGGTCAGCGGCACGGCGGTCAGCCCGCCGTCCGGCAGACCAGGACGTTCAGCCGCGCCCGCCGGGTGAACCCCAGCCGCTCGTAGACCGCGATCGCCCGCTCGTTCACCGTCTCGACGTGCAGGAACGGCTTCTCGCCTCGCGCGAGGATGCCGCGCATGACGGCGAGCATCACCTGGAGGGCGAAGCCGCGGCCTCGCCATTCGGGGTCGGAGCAGACCGCGCTGACCTCGCACCAGCCGTCCGGGCGCATCCGCTGGCCGGCCATCGCGGCGAGGCGGTCGCCGACGCGGACGCCGTGGTAGCCGCCGAAGTCGATGGTGCGCGGGAGGAACGGGCCCGGCTTCGTCCGCTCGACCAGGTCGAGCGCCTCGGCGATGTCGGCCTCCCCGAGCGGGACGAGCCGGGCGTCGGGACCGAGCTCGGGAGCCGGCGGGAGCTCCGCGCCCTCGAACACGTACTGGTAGCAGTCGTAGCCGGCGACGGGCTCCCACCCGTCGGGGGCCGCGTCGGCGAACACGCCCAGGGTCGTGTCCGGCCCGACCAGCCCGGCGAGCCGGGTCCAGTCCGCGAGGCTGCCGCGGTCGGCGACCGACGCGAACGGGGACATCTCCGGCGGGTAGCGGCGGGCCCGGTCGTCGCCGACCGCGAAGGCGGACTGCGGGCCGGTGAGGGCGTTCCAGGCGGGGTCGTCGAGCACATGCATCCCCTCAGCCTCGCACACGACCGCGGACCCAGGCGTACTGTCTCAGGCAGCATCGCGCCACCCGGGCGCCGGCGCCGGAGAAGGAGACGTATGAGCAGGGCCGCGATCGTGGTCAACCCGGTGAAGACCGACCCGGAGAAGCTGCGGGAGGCCCTCGCGGCCGCCGAGCACCGGCACGGCTGGGAGGACACGCTCTGGCTGGAGACCACGGAGGACGACCCCGGCGCCGGGCAGACCAGGGAGGCTCTCGAACGGGGCGTCGACGTCGTGATCGCGGCCGGCGGCGACGGGACCGTGCGCACGGTCGCCGAGGAGCTGCGCGGCGGCGACACCCCCCTCGCCCTGCTGCCGTCGGGAACCGGCAACCTGCTCGCCCGCAACCTCCACCTCACCCTGGACGACGTCGAGCACGCCCTCGACACCGCGTTCGACGGCACCGAGCGGGCGATCGACGTCGGGGTGGCCGAACTCCGCGCCGGGCGCGACGGCACCGGGCGCGACGGCACCGGGCGCGACGCCACCGAGCGCCGCGCCTTCCTGGTCATGGCAGGGCTCGGCATGGACGCGCAGATGATCGCGGCGACCGACGAGGACCTCAAGGCGAAGGCGGGCTGGCTCGCCTACGTGCACGCCGTCGGCCGCGTGCTGCGGGACCAGAACGAGCTGAGGCTGCGTTACCAGCTCGACGGCGGCCGGGTGCACGCGCTGCGCGCGCACACCGTGATGATCGGCAACTGCGGGTCGCTGCAGGCCGACATCCTGCTGCTGCCGGACGCGGCGGTGGACGACGGCATCCTCGACATCGTGATCCTGCGGCCGGAGAGCGTGATCGGCTGGCTGCGGATCGCGGTCAAGATCTTCTGGGAGAACGGCGTGCTCCGCCGCACCAGCGTCGGCCGGCGGCTGCTGCGCGACGACCGCGAGGTGCACGCGATGAACTACCTCACCGGCAGGGAGATCGTCCTGACCTCCAGCCGGCCCGAGCAGGTCGAGCTCGACGGCGACCTGTTCGGCGAGGTCAGCTCCATGCGGGTGCGGGTCGACCCCGGCGCGCTCCGGGTGCTCGTCCCCCGCGAGTAGCACAGCCCGAAGGAATAGCACAGCCCGCAGGACTGGAACAGCCCGGTGACGGGCGCCCGAGACGGACGTATGCTGATGGTCCCCGTAGCTACGGGTATGGGGAAAACACGCCAGAGCCCGGCCGAGCGATCGGTCGGGCTCTGGTGCGTGCGGGCATCCTGGTCACGCGGCCCCGCTGAGGGCCTTGGACTTGAGCGCCTCGAACTCGGCCGGGGTGATCGTCCCGGCGTCGAGCAGCTTCTTGCCCGACTCGATCTCCTCCGCGGGCGAGCCGGACCCGGATCCGGCCACCGAGCGGATGTAGTCGGCGGAGGCGGCCTGAGCCTGCATCGACCCTGCCGCACTGCGCTGCGCCATCCGGCCGCCCCGGGCGATCAGGTAGATGAAGGCGGCGAGGAACGGGACCACCACCAGGAAGAGGACCCAGAGCGCTTTGGCCCAGCCGTTCAGCTCAGGGTCGCGGAACAGGTCGATGAACACCCGGATGAAGATCGTGATGCACACGAACACCAGGTAGAACCAGAAGGACCAGACGAGAAAATCCCAGAAAGTCATTGCGACTCCGATCGGTTCGCGAAAGGCGGTTCCGGTTCGCGTGGCCGAACGGTACGACGTGCGGCGCCGAGTCGGCAAGAGGGTAGTCCGGCGGGCGTCCCGTGCGAAGGGGGGGCGCGAAAACCCGCTGTTGCCAAGTTCGCGTTTTAGATGCATCATGCAGCCGAAAGCATCATGCAGAGCGAGGAGTCGCGACCATGACTCGAACGGAATCCCACCCTCCGGTCCAGCGGACCGGCTGGGTCGGCTGGGTGTTCTTCGCAGCGATCCTGCTCCTGATCGGAGCGGCGATCGACATCTTCTACGGGATCATGGCGATCATCGGTCCCAACACCGCCTACTTCATCGGCCCGAACGGCAAGGCGGCCGCATTCGACGTGGCCGGCTGGGGCTGGTGGTCGCTCGTCATCGGGCTCGGGTTGGCGTTCGCCGCGTTCGCGCTGCTCACCGGCCGGACCTGGGCGCGCATCCTCGCGGTCGTCATCGCGGGAGCGAACGCCGTCAGCCACCTGATGTCCCTGCCGGCGCAGCCCTGGTGGTCGATCGTGATGGTCGGCATCGACATCCTGGTGATCTACGCGGTCACCGTCCACGGGAAGGAAGTCCGAGCCTGACCGGAGTTCGCGCGCGGCCGCCGGATTCCCGCAGTTACGGGGGTTTCCGCGGATGCACCGGGGTCGCGCGCGAGCCTCTTCGGTAGCATGCTTCGCATGCCCATCAGACTCGAGAACGTCGGCATCGCCGTCCGCGACCTGGAGGAGGCGATCGCCTTCTTCACCGACCTCGGCCTCACGGTCGTCGGCCGCGACACGGTCAGCGGCGAGTGGACCGACACCGCCGTCGGCCTGGACGGCAACCACGCGAACATCGCGATGCTGCAGACCCCGGACGGGGAGGGTCGGCTGGAGTTGTTCGAGTACCTGCACCCCGACGCGATCGAGACCGAGCCCACCCTCCCGAACGAGATCGGCATGCACCGGGTCGCGTTCCAGGTCGACGACATCGAGCGCTCCCTGGAGGTCGCCGCCGCACACGGCTGCCACCCGCTCCGCGGCGTCGCCACCTACCGCGACCTCTACAAGCTCACCTACCTGCGCGGGCCGAGTGGCATCCTCGTCATGCTCGCCGAGGACCTGAAGCGCGACAAAAACGTGAGCGCCTCGGGTCACTGACCTGCTTGGAGTGCCGCGATCTGGCCGCGGGCGGCCAGGACGAGCTCCTCGTTCGTGTTGGCGTGGCCGGCGAGGCCCCAGCCGCCCTCCACGGCCTCGGTCAGGAGGACCCAGGTGCGCTCGGCGAGGGTGGGGTCGCCCGCCGCCTCAGCGACGAGGGCGGTGAACCGCTCGACGACCGCGAGCTGCTTCGGCCGGTCGAGCGCGCCGGCGTTGGTCAGGACCTGGACGCGCACGTAGTCCGAGTCGCCGTCGACGTTCGACAGCGCCTTGACCGGGAGCTCGTGGACGAAGGCGGCCGTATTCTTGCGGAACAGCGGGATGTCGGGCACCTGCTCGATCACCTTGAGGGTGTCGGCGAGGGTCGCGGCGAGCGTGTGCGGGTCGGAAGGGAGGCTGCCGGATGGCGTCGGACGCGAAGGCGCGCATGATCGAGGGCGCCGCCCGCCTGCTGGCCGAGAAGGGCCTCCAGGAGACGTCGTTCTCCGAGGTGCTCGCCCTCACCGGCGCGCCACGCGGGTCGATCTACCACCACTTCCCCGGCGGCAAGGCGAGCCTGGTCGCGCAGGCGCTCGACCTCCAGCGCACCAAGTCGATCGCGGTCATCGAGTCCGCCCGCGGCCGGTCGGCGGTGGAGGTCGCCGCGACATTCCTGAACGCGTGGCGGCAGCTGCTGCTGGTGTCGCACTTCCAGATCGGCTGCTCGGCGGTCGCCGTCGCGGTCGCCGCGGACTCCGACGACCTGCTGGAGCGCTCCGGCGCCGTGTTCCGCGACTGGACGAGCCGCCTCGGCGAACTGCTCGCGCTCGGCGGCGTCCCCGCCGAGGCCGCGGACGGGGCGGCGTCCCTGCTCGTCGCCGGCAGCGAAGGCGGCGTCATCCTCAGCCGGGCGCAGTCGAGCATCGACCCGTTCGAGGCGGTCGCCGCGCAGTTGCTGGCGCACGTGCGGGCGCTGAGCGAGCCGGTGGCCGGCTGAGCCGCAGCACCCGCCAGCACCCAGCGACAACACTCCTTGTGCTGCCCCAACCGACAGCGGCGCTCGTTCCGTAGCGCGCGCGGCGACACCGCCGCATCCTGGATTCAGAACAATCCACGACAACGACGCCGCAGTGTTCCCGACCCGCCTCCGCATCGCCGCGGGGGCCGGAGTCCGCACCGAACGCCTTCCGGGCCGACTTGTCACCACACCCTCCAGGAACGAGTTCGACATGCTGGAATCACATCACCGCGACAGGGTCGCCATAGCGCTGCGATCGGTCGTCAAACGCTATGGGGAGCACACCGTCATCGACGACGTCTCGCTCTCGGTGCGGGAGGGCGAGGTCGTCGCGATCATCGGCCCGAGCGGCGCGGGCAAAAGCACCCTGCTGCGCTGCATCAACTTGCTCGAGGTGCCCGACAGCGGGTGCGTCACCGTCGAAGGCACCCAGGTGGACGCCGGCGCCGAGATCAAGCGGAAGCAGCTCCAGGCGCTGCGCCGGAACGTCGGCATGGTGTTCCAGTCCTTCAACCTGTTCCCGCATATGACCGTGTTACGCAACGTCAGCCTGGCGCAGGAGCGGGTGCTCGGACGCAGCAGGGCCGAGGCCGACGAGCGCTCCCTGGCGCTGCTCGACCGGGTCGGCCTGGCCGACAAGGCCGGTCAGTTCCCCGGGCGCTGCTCGGGAGGCCAGCAGCAGCGGATCGCGATCGCCCGCGCGCTCGCGCTCGACCCGCACGTGATGCTCTTCGATGAGCCGACCTCCGCCCTCGACCCTGAGGTCGGCCTCGAAGTCCTCGCCGTCATGCGCGAGCTCGCGAAGTCCGGGATGACGATGGTCGTCGTCACGCACGAGATGCAGTTCGCGCGCGA
Organism: Leifsonia sp. Soil_N53; assembly: GCF_057655165.1. Classification (NCBI taxonomy): domain Bacteria; kingdom Bacillati; phylum Actinomycetota; class Actinomycetes; order Micrococcales; family Microbacteriaceae; genus Leifsonia; species Leifsonia sp. Soil_N53. The sequence continues at coordinate 3,134 of NZ_JBDGMM010000054.1, read as the reverse complement.
TGTCTCCGACCGCGTCGTGGTGATGGCCCAGGGCGCCATCCTCGAAGAAGGCGAGCCGGAGCAGGTCTTCACCGCGCCCGGTACCGAGCGGACCCGCCAGTTCCTGCGCGCGGTCCTGGAGCGCTGACATGGACCACCTCGCCGTCGTCGCCCAGGGCGTCCAGATGACGCTCCTGGTGACCGTGTGCTCCTTCGCACTCGGCGCCGTCGGAGGCGTCCCGCTCGTCCTCGCGCGCCGTTCCCGGTTCGCGGCGCTGCGGTTCGGCGCCCGCGCCGTCATCGAGGTCGTGCGCGGCATCCCGCCGCTGGTGTGGCTGTTCATCCTGTTCTTCGGGATCGGCAGCGGCGCGATCAAGCTCGACCCGTTCACCGCCGCGATCATCGCCTTCGGGGTCGTCACCTCCGCCTACATGGCGGAGATCTACCGCGGCGGCCTCGCCGCGATCAGCGACGGCCAGTGGGAGGCCGGCGACGCGCTCGGGATGACCCGCTCGGCGACGCTCGTCAGCGTGATCGGCCCGCAGGTGCTCCGGGTGTCCATCCCCGCCGCTGCGACCTACGCGATCGGGCTGCTCAAGGACTCCTCGATCGCGTCGGTGATCGGCGTGCAGGACATCGTCTTCTTCGCCGGCCAGGACGCCAGCCAGACCGCGAACGGCATCGTCCCGTTCCTCTGGGCGGCCGGCCTCTACATCGCCATGACCATCCCGTGCGCCTGGCTGACCCGGCGCCTCGACACCACGCTCCGGAAGAGGGTCGCACGATGAATCTCGTCGAGGACTGGATCGAGTTCTGGCCACAACTGCTCGGCGGGCTCGGGGTGAGCCTGCGCCTCACCGCCGCCATCCTGGCGGTCGGGCTGCCGGCGGGCCTCCTGCTGGCGCTGTGCGCGGGAGTCACGAACCGGGCACTCCGCATGACCAGCATCGTCATCGTGGAGATCGGCCGCGGCACGCCCGCACTGGTCGTGCTGCAGCTCGTCTACTTCGGCCTCCCGACGGTCGGTGTCACGTTCAGCTCGTTCACCGCCTCCGTCATCGCCCTCGGGCTGACCACCGCCGCGTACACGAGCGAGATCATTCGCGGCGGCCTGCAGGCCGTGCCGGACGCCGAGGTGGAGGCCGCGGACGCGCTGGGCCTGAGCCGCCGGGACACGCTGCGCTACGTCGTGATCCCGCAGGGCCTGCGCATCGCGATCCCGCCGCTGGCCGGCTTCTCGATCATGATCTTCCAGGCCACCTCGCTCGCCTACACGATCGCCGTACCCGAGCTGATGTCGCAGGCGTACTCGATCGGCTCCACCACCTTCCGCTACCTGAGCATCCTCACCCTGGCCGGCATCCTCTACGCGGCCATCACGATCCCGGCGAGCTGGTTGAGCGCGCGTGTCGAGAAAGCACTGGCGCCGCACCGGGCGCCTGTCCCCACCCCCTGAAGGAGTCGCACCATGCACCACCGCATCGTCACAACCCGTACAGTCAGAGCCCGCAGCATCACAGCCACTGCGGCCGCCGCCGTCGTCCTCACCGCAGCCACCGTCCTCACCGGCTGCGCGGCGTCCGGGCGCAGCGAAGTCGCCGCCGGCTGCACTCCCAAGGACACATTCAGCACGATCAGCAAGGGGACGCTGACCGTCACCCTGTCGTCACTCCCGCCGTTCATCACCTCGAAGGGCACCGACCTCGGCGGCATCGACGGCGACATCCTCAACGCCTTCGCCAAGGAGGAGTGCGTGACCGTCACCGCGACACCCGTCGCGACCGCGGCCGTCATCCCCGCCGTCCAGACCCGGCGCTCCGATATCGCCGCCGGATCGTGGTGGCGGTCGGCATCCCGCGCCAAGATCGTCGGGCTGACCCAGCCCGTCTACCTCGACCAGATGGCCTTCGTGTCGAAACACGGCTACGACACCCTGTCCTCGCTGAAGGGAAAGACCGTCGGCACCGTCGACGGCGACCTGTGGGTCGCCGAGGCCAAGGCCTACTTCGGCGACAGCTTCAAGGTCTACAAGTCGACGACCGACATGTACCAGGACCTCAAGTCCGGACGGCTGGAGGTCGTGATGGACAGCTTCGGCTCCGGGTCGTTCAACGCCCCCGACCTCAAGGTGAAGGTGGCTGAGCCGGACCCGGCGATCGGCGCCTCCCTCCAGCCGCCGCAGACCACCTTCCCCGTCTCCTTCGACAACCCGGCGCTGCTGAAGGCCCTCGACGGTTTCATCGCCACCATCAAAGCCGACGGCCGGCTGGCGAAGATCCTCGAGAAGCACGGCCTGCCGGGGTCGGCCGTGAACACCGGGACCCCGCGACTGATCAGCTGAACCGAGGCCCCTCCACCACAGACCGGCGGCGGGCGATGCGACCTCGACACCGTCGCCCGCCGCCTTCCACACCCGTGCCCACGATCGCCACGAAAGGGATCCGATGAACACCGAGATCGACTACGCCCGGACCGAAGCGTCCAACCGTGAGCGCCTGCGCGCGAACCCCGCATGGCTCGCCCTGAAGCAAGCCGCCATCGACCTCCAGCAACTGCAGGTCAAGGACGGCTCGCTCGACGATCTGGCCAGCCGCACCTGGGCGGTGGAGCTGGTGCGTTCCATCCGCGAGTCCGTCACGGCGCTCGCCCCGTTCTTCCCGCACGACGCGGCATACCTGGCCGCGCTGGACCGGGACTTCGCCCGCTGGGCCCACGAGGACTTCGGGGTGCCGGACTTCCGGGAGTCCCTGGTGGCCTTCCAGCCGCAGCTGCACCGGGAGGACGGGCTCGCTCACCTGGTCGTGTTCCCGATGTACACGCAGAACGGCAGCACGAACCGGTTCGTGGAGGCCATGCTCGTGGAGGTCATCTGGCCCGACTTCATCGGCGAGCTCGAGAAGCAGTACACCAACGGCCTGTTCGTCTCGTTGTCCTTCATCGACTTCACCCCGGGTTACGACACCAACTCGGCCGTGCTGTTCCCCGAGAGCGTGGCGGTGGCGGAAGTGCCGACCTTCACCTGGGGGGCGATCTTCCAGGACCGCGAGGCCGCCCGCTACCGCCGGGTCGTGCGCGCCGCGGCCGGGATCACGAAACTGGAGCTGCCGGAGGACGCCGCACGGATGCTGGAGGACCAGCGGCTGACGGAGGAGACC
>NZ_JBDGMM010000053.1:0-35527 GCF_057655165.1 Leifsonia sp. Soil_N53 | reverse complement strand
CGCGGTGCGCTTCGCCGCCGCCCGCGCCTTGCGCCCGGTCAGCGGCCGGTCGGGGACGACCGGCGTGGGCCGCGTGCGCGGCGGCTTCGCGCCGTTGACGCTGCCGGACCCGTCGAACCCGCTGAGGACCACGGCCGAGAGCGACGGCAGGGTGATACCGAGCTCGTCGGTGGCCTGTTTGAGCCGCAGGCGCAGCTCGCGCGACACGTCGTCCTTCGCCGTGGTGCGGGTCTTCAGCACGATCCGGATGACGATCGCCTCGGCCGAGATGGACTCCAGGCCCCACAGCTCGGGCTTGTCGAGGATGCGCGAGCGCCACTTGGGGCTCGTCGCGAGCGCGGTCGCGGCCTCCAGCATCTTCGCCTGCACGGCCTCGATGTCGGTGTCGTAGGGCACAGCGAGGTCCACGATCACGCGCGACCAGCCCTGCGACATGTTGCCGACGCGCAAGATCTCGCCGTTGCGGACGAACCAGAGCACACCGTTGACGTCGCGGACCTGGGTGATCCGGATGCCGACCGCCTCCACGACACCGGTCGCGGGGCCGAGGTCGACCACGTCGCCGACGCCGAGCTGGTCCTCCATCACCATGAAGAGGCCGTTGAGGACGTCCTTGACGATGTTCTGCGCGCCGAAGCCGAGGCCGGCGCCGATCGCGGCGGTGAGGAGGGCGAGCGAGCTGGCGGCGCCGGGGGCGACGACGCCGAAGATCATCACGATGGCGATGATCCCGATCGTCACGTTGACGATGTTGCTCAGCACGGAGCCGAGCGTCCTGGTGCGTTGCACGACGCGCACCGCCGCGAGCGGCGAGGCCACCAGGGCCTGCGTGTCGGTGACGCTCTGCCCCTTCTTGACGCCGCTGACGATCTGCTTGACGACGCGGCGGATGATCACGCGCAGCAGCCAGCTGATCAGGACGGCGCCGACGATGATGCAGAGAACGTTGAGCAGGGTCCATCCGGTGCTGACGGCCCAGTCGCCGAGTGAGGTCCAGAAGCTCGCTTTCAGAATGCTCATCGCACGGAATCCTATCGAGAGCTCCCTTGGCGTCGTCTGGATCCGGCGGCGCGGCTCAGCTCTCCACCAGCCCGTTCTCGTAGGCGAAGATGACCGCGTGCACCCGATCGCGCAGCTGCAGCTTGGCGAGCACACGGCCGACGTGGGTCTTGACGGTCGACTCGGTGAGGAAGAACTTGGCGCCGATCTCGCCGTTGGTCAGGCCGTCCGCCATCGCGAGCAGAATCTCCCGCTCGCGCGGAGTGAGCGCCGCGGCCGGGTCGGGAGTGGCAGCCCCGGAGGGGACGCTCGCGGGCAGCCGGTCGGCGAACAGCTCCAGCATGGAGCGGGTGACCCGGCCGGTGACGGCGGCGTCGCCCGCGGCCACGGAGCGGATCGCGGCCGTCAGCTCGGCCGGGCGCGCGTCCTTGAGCAGGAATCCGCTCGCGCCCGCGCGGAGGCCGCCGAAGGCGTACTCGTCGAGGTCGAAGGTGGTCAGGATGATGATGCGCGCGGCCGGGTTGGCCGTGACGATGCGGCGGGTGGCCTCGATGCCGTCGAGGTTGGGCATCCGGACGTCCATCAGGATCACGTCGGGCCGGGCCTCGACGGCGAGCCGGACGGCTTCGGCGCCGTCGGCGGCGTCGCCCACCACCTGGAGGTCGGGCTCCGCCTCCAGCACCATCCGGAAGCCCAGCCGCACGAGCGCCTGGTCGTCGACGAGCAGGACGCGGAGGGGCCGCTGCGGGAGGCCGGGGTCGGTCATTCGGTGCTCCTGGTCGGGTCTGGGCTCGTGGTCGGGTCTGGGCTCGTGGTCGGAGCGGGACTCGTGGTGGCATCAGGGACGGGTGACTCCACCCGCGCGAACTCCGCGACGAGCCGCCAGCCGCCGCCGCGCCGGGGCCCGGTCTCCAGCGTCCCGCCGTAGAGCGCGACACGTTCGCGCAGTCCGAGCAGTCCGCTGCCGGCGCCCTGGACGGAGCCGGTGTGGACCGCCGCGTCGTCCTCCACCGTGACCCGGATGACCCGCTCGCCGAAGTCGATCGTCACGGTGACCGTCGTGGCGAGCGCGGCGTGGCGGAGGGTGTTGGTGAGCGCCTCCTGGACCACGCGGAAGACCGTGAGCTGCTGCCCGACGTCCGCCGGGGGCGTGCCCGAGACGGTGATCCGCACCGGGAGGCCGGCCGCGCGGAAGCGCTCGACCAGCTCGCCGAGGTCGCCGAGCCCCGGCTGCGGGGCGTGGGCCGCGGCCTCCTCGTCGCCCGCGCGCAGCACGCCGAGCAGGCGGCGCATGTCGCCGAGGGCCCCGCGCCCGGTCTCGGCGACCAGCCGCATCGTCTCGGCGGAGCGTTGCGGCGCCGTCGTGACGAGTCCGGCCGAGCCGTCGGCGAGGGCGATCATGACCGTCAGGCTGTGCGAGACGATGTCGTGCATCTCCCGTGCGACCCGGCTGCGCTCGGCCGCTGTGGCCAGCTCCGCCTGCTGGTCGCGTTCGCGCGCGAGCTGCCTGGCGCGGTCGATGAGTGCGTTCAGGTAGCGCCGCCGGTTGCCGACATTGCTGCCGATCAGCACAGCCACGATGCAGAAGGCGAGGGCGGCGAACCCCGACGGCACGGCCTCGGTCGACAGCGGCGCGAAGTCGGGCGCCTCCGAGACGATGGTGGCGATCGCGAGCGTGCTGATAGTGACCACGGCCGTGATGGCGTAGCCGATCCAGGCCGACCGCACCGAGCGGTAGACCGCGAGCGCGTAGAGCGCGAACACCGCGGGGACGAAGTCGAGGTTGCGGCCGAGGAAGACGCTGATCACGAGGACGGCGATCGCGATCGCGAACACCGCCCGCGGGTGCAGCCGCCGCGCGAACAGCGCGGCCCCCGCGATCGCAGCGAGCACCAGTTGGAGGCCGGCCGCCCAGCTCGGGGTCCTGACCATGTGGAACACGCCCTCGGCGAGCGTCGGCCCCAGGTAGACGCCCGCGACGATGGCGTCGACGACGAGCGGATGCGCGCCGAAGTAGCGCCGCACCGCCCCGGGCGGCCTCGGGAGTTCGAGGTCGGCCGGGGCGGTGTCGGCTGCGGTCGTCGTCGCGGTCACGCGTCCCGTCGCTGCACCAGGATCGCGCCCACGACGAACGACACGGCGCTCCAGATCACCACCGTGAGGATGTTCTGCCACGGCTCGAGGGTGCCGTTCGGCAGGCCCGCCATCCCGGCCCCCGCGTCGCTGAGCAGGTAGTGCGACCAGTCGGCGATCCAGGTCTGCTTGGGCAGCAGCGCCTGCAGGAGGCCCGAGATGATCGGCAGCAGGAAGAGGACGCCGAGCGCCGTCGCGATCCCGCCGGCGCTGGCCTTGAGGATGGCTCCGACGCCGAGCGCGAAGACGGCGACGAGTCCGAGGTACGTGGCGGCGCCGAGGATGGACCACATCGTGGTGTCCGAGAACAGCTCACCCTTGTAGCCCTTGGCCGTCAGCAGCGGGACCGCGATCGACCACGAGGCAGCGAAGCTCACGAGGCCGACCAGGAAGGAGACCACGAAGAGCATGATCGCCTTCGCGGCGAGCACCGGGAACCGGTGGGGCACGGCGGCGAACGACGAGCGGATCATCCCGGTGGAGAACTCGCCGCTGATGGTGAGCACGCCCAGCACCGCGACGACGAGCGGCGCGAAGGTCAGCCCGGCGGTCGCCGCGCGGGTCGTGAAGTCGGCGAGCTGCTGCGCCGGAGCCCGGGCGCCGAGCGTCGAGGCGTCCGGCACGACGGCCGACAGCAGCGCGGAGAGACCGGCGATCAGCACCAGGACGCTGACCAGCGTCCAGAACGTCGACCGCAGGGAGCGCAGCTTGATCCACTCCGAGCGGAGCACCCGGACGAAGCTGAGCCGGCCGACCTCCCCGTGGGCGTTCGTGGTGGTCGGGGTGGCGGTTGCGGCGCTCATCGGGCGACCTCCGAGTGGTATTCGACCTCGTCCTGCGTGAGTTCGAGGTAGGCCTCCTCGAGGGAGGCGCTGAGCGGGGTGAGTTCGTGGAGGGCGATGCCCGCTGCGGCCGCGGCGTCGCCGATCTGCGCGGCGCTGAGGCCGGTGACCTCGATGAGCTGCGCCTCCACGCCGGTGATGGTGACGTCGCCGCCCTGGATGGCGTTGGCGAGCCGCTCCACCTCGGGCGTGCGGACGCGGACCGCGCTGCGGGCGGCCCCGGCGAGGATCTCCTCGACGGGGGCGTCGGCCAGGATGCGGCCGCGGCCGAGCACGATGATGTGGTCGGCGGTCTGCGCCATCTCGCTCATCAGGTGCGAGGAGAGGAAGACCGTGCGGCCTTGGCCGGCGAGGTGCCGGGCGAACTGGCGCACCCAGAGCACGCCCTCCGGGTCGAGGCCGTTGACCGGCTCGTCGAGGATGAGCGTCGCCGGGTCGCCGAGCATGGCGGCGGCGATCCCGAGCCGCTGGCCCATGCCGAGCGAGAACCCGCCGACGCGCTTGGTCGCGACGGACTCCAGGCCGGTGAGGCCGATGACCTCGTGCACGCGGCGCTTGGAGATGCCGTGGGTGGCCGCCATCGCCAGCAGGTGGTTGTAGGCGGTGCGGCCGGTGTGCACGGCCTTGGCGTCGAGCAGGGCGCCGACCTCGCCGAGCGGCGACCGCAAGTCGGCGTAGCGCTTGCCGTTGATGGTGGCGGAGCCGTGCGTCGGCCGGTCGAGACCCATGATCATGCGCATGGTGGTGGACTTGCCCGCGCCGTTCGGCCCGAGGAAGCCGGTGACCTTGCCCGGCTGGATGGTCGCCGTGATGTCGTCGACAGCGGTCTTGCTGCCGAACGTCTTGGTGAGGCGTTCGAGTTGGATCATGGCTCCGAGACTAGGGGGGCGGAGGGGGTGTCGTCATCGAACCTGGGTACGACCTGCGTGGCGGGCGGATCGGGCGGTGGCACGAGGGATGGCGTGTATGTGAGATGCATTGGGTGCAGTGGGTTGATTTATCCGATGGCTTGCATCTAGGTTGGCGGGCGACGACGTAGTCGACCGATTGGACCACGATGAAACAACGCACCACCTTCGTCATCGCCGCTGCCGCGACGGGAGCGCTGACCCTGGGCCTCTGCTCGCCCGCCCACGCCGAGGAGGACGTGAGCGACGTGATGGACGCGCTCGCTTCGGTGAGCGAGGGGGCCGGAACCTCACCGGCGGACACCACGGACGTTCTCGGTCGCGTCGCCGACGTCGAGACGAAGCAGAACGGCGAGTTCGCGATCGACGAGCGCGTCGGGGCGACCGATGTCGCGATTCCCGTCGATCCGCGTGACGAGCTCTCCCTCGCGGTCGAACACGTCGGCATCGAGATCTCGGTCGGCCTGCCGTTCGCCGACCAGGCGGAGAAGGCCACGGTGGAGGCGGACGGGATCGTCTCCTACGACAACCGCAACGGCACGACGACGGTCCCGGTCGTCAAGGACGACGGCAGCGTCCAGATCACCACGGTCATCGACAGCGCGTCCGCCCCGACGCGGTTCGACTACACGATCGCGCTTCCCGCCGGCGGATATCTGGAGCAGCTCGACGGCGGCATGATCGTCATCCGGGACGCCGACGGTGGCTTCCAGGGCGGCGTCCTTCCCGCGTGGGCGAAGGCCGCCGACGGCGCGGACGTACCGACGCACTTCGAGGTCGACGGTGGCGTTCTCACACAGGTGGTCGAACACGATGCGTCGGTGTCGTATCCGGTGGTGGCTGACCCCGAGGTGGGCGGGGGCTTGCTGGCGGGCTACTGGGTGAATCGCCACGGCCAGTACAAGGGCAAAGACGTCTGGTCGACACATCTCTCGGCATGGGGCGCCGCGCTCTATACGCAAGGCATCGTAGGGATCGAGATCGTCAAGAACCAGGGCTGGACGGAGTGGCGCAACTTCCCGCGGACACCGGTCACCGCGGCTATCGAGCAGCAGTACAAGTGCCACGCTCAGTACGGCTACGCCGTGTGGTTGTCCGGTCTGTGGTGGGACTTCGAGACGGTGCGTTCTTCCAACCCGAACTGGTTGTGGGACCCGCGCGGCTGCAATTGGGAGTACTAGTGGCCAGGCGTAGCTGGAAAGGCGCGACGGTGGCCGGGGGCCTGGGGATCGTGTGCGCCTTGGCGCTCGCCTCGTGCACGTTCTTAGACCCGCGCGCCACGATTGATCTGCAGAACGACTTGGCGTCGGACTCCTACCTGCTGCCTCCATCGGAGCGACCCATCGACGTGACCGACAAGGTATGCCCGAGCCGCTGGGGCTGCGAGAAGGCAGCCGAGTCGAAACGGGTTCGGATCATGAAGTTCAGCACCTACCCCAAGGCGCAGGTCGAGACCTACAAGCTGGCCAGGTCTGGATTCCGTTCCGACCGGCTCGTGATCGAGTTCCTCGATCCGTCAGTCACGGACGAGGAGTGGAGGCTCGTCACGTCCGGGGTCGACGGAACGTCGACGTTTTCACCCGACTGACGGCAACGAAACGGGGAGCCCGGCATCAGCCGAGCTCCCCGTCTCTACGTCAGCAGCCGCTACGCCTGCGCGTCCCGCGCCTGCGCCGCGAGCGCCCGCTCCACGCCGGCCAGGTTCTCCACCACGAGCCGGCGCAGTGCGGCCGGCTCCGGGTTCGCGTCGAGCCACGCCTGCGTCGCGTCCCGCAGCTCGGCGTTCGCGAGCGGCGCCGGGTACATGCCGGCGACCAGGTACTCCGCGATCTTGTACGTGCGCGACGCCCAGACGTCCTGCAGTGCCGCGAAGTACGGCGCGACGAACGACGCCAGCACCGCCTTGTCGGCCGCGCGCTGGAAGCCGAGGCCGGTGAACCGGACGATCGTGTTCGGCAGTGCGTCCGAGCCGAACACCGAGTCCCAGGCGGCCTGCTTGCCTGCGAGCGTCGGGATGGTGGCGCGCGCCTGGGCGGCGAACTGCGCGCCGTTCGCGGTGTTGTCCTCCGCGAGCGCGGCGTCCACCTCCGCGTCGCCCGCGGCGCCGCCGGCGACGAGCGCGATGAGGAGCTCCCAGGCCAGGTCGGTGTCCACCGTCAGCCCGGGGAGGCTCACGGTCCCGGAACGCAGAGCGGCGACGTTCGCGAGCTGCTCCGGGGTGGAGGCCAGCGCCGCGAAGAACTTGACGAACTGGAACTGGGCGTCGCTGCCGGCCTCGGCCTGCTGCGCGAGCTCCCAGAGCCCGGTCGCGGCGTCCTCAGCGGTCTGCTTCTGACGCTCGGGAGCGACGTAGCTGCCTGCGGCGAGCACCAGCTGGTTGAGCGTGGTGCGCAGCGTGGTCGACTCGGTCTCCGAGGCGATGTTGCCGAGCACGAGACGCACGTAGTCGCTCGCCGGGGTCTCGGCGTCGCGGGTGGCGTCCCAGACCGCGCCCCAGACCAGGGACCGCGCGAGCGGGCTCTCGATGGAGGACAGGTGCTCCAGGGCCACGCGGTGCGACTCCTCGTCCAGGCGGATCTTCGCGTAGGCGAGGTCGTCGTCGTTGAGCAGGATGAGCGCCGGGCGCTTCTGGCCGACCAGCTCGGCGACCTCGGTCCGCTCGCCGTCCACGTCGAGCTCGACGCGCGAGGTGCGGACCAGGCGGCCGTCGACCAGGTCGTAGAAACCGACCGCGAGGCGGTGCGGACGGATCGTCGGGTAGTCGGCCGCGGCCGTCTGCAGCACGGCGAACGCGGTGATCGTGCCGTCGGCATCCACCGACAGCTCCGGGCGGAGAGTGTTGACGCCCGCGGTCTCCAGCCACTTCTTGGACCACTCGGTCAGGTCGCGGCCGCTGGTGGCCTCCAGCTCGACCAGGAGGTCGGTGAGCTCGGTGTTGCCGTGCTGGTGCTTCTTGAAGTACTGCGCGACACCGGCGAGGAAGTCGTCCTGGCCGACCCACGCGACGAGCTGCTTGAGCACCGAGGCGCCCTTGGCGTAGGTGATGCCGTCGAAGTTGACCTGCACGTCCTCCAGGTCGTTGATCGTCGCGACGATCGGGTGGGTGGAGGGCAGCTGGTCCTGGCGGTACGCCCAGCTCTTCTCCATCGCGGCGAAGGTCGTCCAGGCCTCGGTCCACTCGGTCGCCTCGGCGGTCGCGAGCGTGGAGGCGTACTCGGCGAACGACTCGTTGAGCCAGAGGTCGTTCCACCACTTCATGGTGACCAGGTCGCCGAACCACATGTGCGCGAGCTCGTGCAGGATCGTGACGACCCGGCGCTCCTTGATCGCGTCGGTCACCTTGGAGCGGAAGACGTACGTCTCGGTGAAGGTAACCGCTCCGGCGTTCTCCATCGCCCCCGCGTTGAACTCGGGCACGAACAGCTGGTCGTACTTCTCGAACGGGTACGCGTAGTCGAACTTCTCCTCGTAGAACGCGAAGCCTTCGCGGGTCTTCTCGAAGATGTAGTCGGCGTCGAGGTACTCGGCCAGGCTCTTGCGCGCGTACACGCCGAGCGGGATGGTGCGGCCGTCGCGGCTGGTCAGCTCGCTGTGGACCGACTCGTACGGGCCCGCGATGAGCGCCGTGATGTAGGAGGAGATGACGGGCGTCGCGGCGAAGGACCAGGTCTTCGCGCCCTCCCCGGCGTCGACGGGCTCCGGGGTGGGGGAGTTGCTCACGACCGCCCAGTGCGCGGGAGCCGTGACGGTGAAGGTGAACTCGGCCTTGAGGTCGGGCTGCTCGAACACCGCGAACATGCGGCGGGAGTCCGGGACCTCGAACTGCGAGTAGAGGTACACCTCGCTGTCGACCGGGTCGACGAAACGGTGCAGGCCCTCACCGGTGTTGGTGTAGATCGCGTCGGCGTCGACCGTCAGCGTGTTCTCCGCCTGGAGGCCGTCGAGCTGGATGCGCACACCGTCCGCGACCGCCGCGGGGTCGAGCTCGACGCCGTTCAGCGTCACCGCGTGGACGGTGCGCGTGATCGCGTCGATGAACGTCGAGGCGCCCGGCGTCGCGGAGAAGCGCACCGTCGTGGTGCTGCGGAAGGTCTCCGGGCCGGTCGTCAGGTCGAGGGCGACGTCGTAGCTGTGGGTGCGGACGAGCGACGCGCGCTCCTGGGCTTCGATGCGGGTGAGGTTTTCTCCGGGCAACGCTGACTCCTTGGAAAAAGCGGGATGGGTGTGGATCGTGTCCACCGCATCCACCTTAGTGACGTCGTGACGCGGATGCGGAGGGCGGGAGGCGCAGCCCGGGGGCGTCGGCAGCCTTCCCTAGACTGTCAGCATGCGCATCCACATCGCCACCGATCACGCCGGTCTCGAGTTCAGCACGCACCTCCAGCAGCACCTCACCGAGGCCGGTCACGAGGTCGTCGACCACGGCCCGACCGCGTACGACCCGATCGACGACTACCCGGCGTTCTGCATCAACGCGGCCAAGGCCGTTGTGCGCGACCAGCAGGCGGGAGTGCAGGCGCTCGGCGTGGTGTTCGGCGGCTCGGGCAACGGCGAGCAGATCGCGGCGAACAAGGTGCTCGGCGTGCGCGCCGCGCTGGTCTGGAACGAGAGCACCGCGCAGCTCGCCCGGCAGCACAACGACGCCAACGTCATCTCGATCGGCGCGCGCCAGCACACCGTCGAGGAGGCCACCCGCTTCATCGACGTGTTCATCGCGGAGCCCTTCTCGCTGGAGGAGCGGCACGTCCGCCGCATCGCTCAGCTCGCCGAGTACGAGGCGACCGGCGACATCGCGGGCAAGAACGTGGACCGCTGATGCCCGAGGGCCACTCCGTCCACCGGATCGCGAAGCAGTTCGCAGTCAACTTCGTGGGGCACCGGGTCGCGGTGTCGTCGCCGCAGGGCCGGTTCGCCGACGACGCGAAGCGCATCGACGGCCACACGCTGATCGCGGCGAAGGCCGTCGGCAAGCAGATGTTCCTGGAGTTCGACAACGAGCTGTGGCTGCGCGTCCACCTCGGCATCTATGGCGCCTGGGACTTCGCGGGTGACATCAGCATCGACCCGACCATCGCGAGCGCGAACGGGCGGATGGGCCAAACGAATCAAACCGGGACAGTCCTGGACGAGGCCGGGGAAAACTCCCTGCACTCGATCGGGGCGCCCCGGCGTACCCGGTTGCGCATGTCGGAGTCCGAGAAGGTGGAGGCCGACATCGATGTCTTCCCGCCCGAGCCGATCGGCCAGGTGCGGGTGCGGCTGCTGACGGACACGGCCGTGGCCGACCTGCGCGGCCCGACGGCGTGCGAGGTGCTGGACCCGGCCGAGGTGGACGCCGTGATCGCCAAGCTCGGTCCCGACCCGCAGGTCGATGACGGCCCCGAGGCCGAGGAGGCCTTCGTCGCGAAGGTCCGTAAGAAGCAGACCGTCATCGCCCTGCTGCTGATGGACCAGAGCGTCGTCAGCGGCATCGGCAACGTCTACCGCGCTGAGCTGCTGTTCCGGGCGCGGCAGAACCCGCACACTCCGGGCAAGCTCGTGCCGGAGGAGACCGTCCGGGAGCTCTGGCGCGACTGGGTGCACCTGCTGAGGATCGGCGTCGAGACCGGCCAGATGATGACGATGGACGACCTCGACGAGGAGTCGTACCGCAAGGCGATGGCCAAGCGGGAGGACCGGCACTGGGTCTACAAGCGCGAGGGCCTGCCGTGCCGGGTCTGCGGCACGCACATCCTGATGGAGGAGCTGGGCGGCCGCAAGCTGTACTGGTGCCCCAAGGATCAGGCGTAACGAGAACCACCGTAAGTAAGGAACCCACGTGCGACAGAACCCCAGCTTCACCCTCACCGACCGGGCGGAGATCGAGCGGATCATCCGCGAGAACCCGTGGGCCACGTTCGTGAGCAACGCGTCCACGGGGCTGGTCGCGTCGCACTACCCGGTCATCCTCGACGACACCCGCGAGGAGCTGAGCATCGTCAGCCACGTCGGCCGCCCCGACGAGCAGCTGCACGAGCTGGGGGAGCACGAGCTGCTGGTCATCCTCCAGGGCCCGCACGGCTACATCTCGTCGTCCTGGTACGACGCCGACCCGGCCGTGCCGACCTGGAACTTCGTCGCCGTGCACCTCTCCGGCGTGCCCGAGCTGCTGAGCCCGGAGGAGAACCTCCAGGTGCTCGAGAAGCTGGTCGACCACTTCGAGCGCGAGCTCCCGGAGCCTCGGCAGATGCGCGGCACGCTCGAGGACGAGCGCTACGCCGAACGCATCTCGTCCGGCACCGTGGGGCTGCGGCTGACGCCGACGAAGATCGTGGCCAAGCAGAAGATGAGCCAGAACCGGCCCGACCACATCGTGGACTCGATCATGGCCGAGCTCGGCGGTGACTCGCCGTACGCGAGCCCGGAGCTGCTGCGCGAGATGCGGATCGTGCACGACCGCCGCCGCGCCGCGCGATGACGCTCGTCCTGACGGGGGCGCGGCTGCCCGGGTCGGGCGAGCTGGTGGACGTGACGATCGGCGACGGTTCGATCCTCGGGTTCGCGCCATCCGGAGCGGCCGCCGCACCCGAAGCCGAGCGCGTCGGCCTCGACGGTCGCTGGCTCATCCCGGGGCTCTGGGACCAGCACGTGCACTTCACGCAGTGGGCGCAGACCGCGCGGCGGCTGGACGTGTCGCGCGCCGGGACGGCGGTGGACGCGGCGGCGCTGGTGCGTGCCCGCGCCCAGGCCGACGCCGGTTCGGACGTGCTCGTCGGCTTCGGCTTCCACGACGCGCTGTGGCCCGACCTCCCGACCCGCGAGCTGCTCGACGCCGCGGCGGGGGACCGGCCGGTGGTCCTGATCGCGGGCGACCTGCACTGCTCCTGGTTGAACACGGCCGCGTTCGAACGTTTCGCTCCCGGAGCGGAGGGCGCGCTGCTGCGGGAGGACGAGAGCTTCGCCCTGACCAGCCGGCTGACGCCCTCCGACACGGAGACGCTCGACCGCTGGGCGGCGGAGGCCGCCCGGCACGCGGCCGAGCGCGGCGTGGTCGGGATCGTCGATCTGGAGTACGGCTGGAACCTCGACGTCTGGACCCGGCGGATCGCCGCGGGCGCGCGATCGCTGCGCGTCGAGTTCGGGGTCTACCGCGATCGGATCGCCGACGCGGTCGCCCTGGGCCTCCGCACCGGCGTCGCGGTGGAGGGCACGGACGGCCTGCTCACGATGGGCCCGTTCAAGGTGATCTCCGACGGCTCGCTGAACACCCGCACCGCGCTGTGCCTGCACCCGTACCCGGAGGGCGGCCACGGCGTCGCCAACCTGACGCCCGCCGAACTCCGGGACGATCTCCGGTTCGCGGTCGCGAACGGCATCGAGCCCGCGGTGCACGCGATCGGCGACGAGGCGAACCGGCTCGCGCTCGACGCGTTCGAAGCGGTCGGCGCGCAGGGCCGCATCGAGCACGCGCAGCTCATCGACCCCGCCGACCTCCCGCGGTTCGCGGCGCTCGGCGTGGTGGCGAGCGTCCAGCCGGAGCACGCGATGGACGACCGCGACGTCGCCGACCGGCTGTGGGCCGGGCGCACCGGCGACGCGTTCCCGTTCGCCGCGCTGCTCGCCAGCGGCGCCCGGCTGGCGTTCGGCTCGGACGCCCCGGTGGCGCCGCTCGACCCGTGGGCGGCGATCGCGTCGGCCGTCGGGCGCACCCGTGACGGCCGCGAGCCGTGGCATCCCGAGCAGCGCATCCCGGTGGAGGCCGCCCTGGTCGCGTCGACGCGGTCGCGGGTGGCCGTGGGCGAGGCCGCCGATCTCGCCGTGGTGGAGAGCGACCCGCTCACCGCGTCCCCCGACGAGCTGCGCGGGATGCGCGTCGCGGCCACCCTCCTCGCCGGCCAGTTCACCCACCGCGCGCTTTAACCAACACGAGGGGCACGTCGTTGTCACTTCGGAGACCCGAAAGCGACAACGACGTGCCCCTCGGCACTGGGTCTTACTCGCTGATGTGCGCGAAGAGGAACCAGCGGTCCTTGTCGAGGCCGCGGGCGATCTCGATCGCGACGTCCTGGCTGGTCTGGTCCAGCTCGTCGAGCTCCGCGACGGCGGTGTTCACGCTGGCGAGCGCGGCGTCGATCTGCGCGATGACCTCCGCGATGGTCTCGTTCGACGGCCGGAAGCCCGCGGTCAGCTCGCCGGTCGTGGTCTTCGCCGCGACGGTTCCGAGGCGCGCGTCGACGGGGAGACCGAGGGCGACGATCCGCTCGGCGGCAAGGTCGGCCCAGTCCTGGGCGTGGCCGACGATGGTGTCCAGGAGCTCGTGCACGCCGATGAAGTTGGCGCCGCGCACGTGCCAGTGCGCCTGCTTGCCGTTGACGACGAGGGCGGTGAGGTCGATGACCACGGGGGTCAGGAACTGGGCGACCCCGGCGGCGACATCCGGGTTCGAGATGCTCTGGGTTGCTGCGATGTCCGTCATGGTGGATCCCTTTCTTCTGGCTGTGGACAACGCTACTCAGCGCCGGGAATTCCGCAACGAAGCGCAGGCTGTCCTCAGCAAGGCCAGGCTGCCCTCACCCCGCCGGCCGGGACGGTGGCGGGTTAACCCCCGCACCGTTCCGGAGGGTCGCGGGATGGGAGCGACGGCGGCGCTTCGGGAGGCTGGTGGCATGAACGAACAGAGCACCGTCCCGCTGCCCGCGGTCACTGTCCCCGGTGCAGCCGCCTCGTCTGCCAGTCTGGACGCTGTGACCGCATCCTCCGTCGCCCCGCGCGCCACCGACCGCAACAGTTACGGGTCGCTGTGGCGCGGGGTGCCGCGTGAGCTCGGCTTCCTGCTGCTCACCATGCCGATCGCGATCATCGCGCTGTCGGTGCTGGCGTCGCTGTTCTGGACCGGCCTCGGCACCATCGTGATCTACGTCGGCTTCTTCATCGTGGTCGCCACCTTCTATACCGCCCGCGCGTTCGGCGTCGTGGAGCTTACCCGGCTGGACTGGGCGGGCCGCCCGGCCATCCCGCGCCCGGTGTGGGAGCCGGCCGACAGGCCGCGCACGTTCTGGCGCATCATCTTCGGCCCGTGGGCGAACGGCCACTACTGGCTGTACCTGCTGCACGGGATGATCATCAACCCGATCATCAGCGTGGTCAGCTGGAGCATCACCATCGCCTGGACCTCCGTCGCGCTGGGCGGCCTGACCGGCTGGCTCTGGCTCGGCTTCATCCCGAACGGCGACCGCGACTTCTTCCTGTCCCGGGTGGTGGTGGACTCGGTCTTCGGCATCCACTCGACGTTCGACCCGGTCGCCGGGGACCGCATCCTGTACCTGGTGGCCGGAATCGTGTTCGCCGCGACGCTGCCCTTCGTCACCCGCGGACTCACCCTGCTGCACCACGCCGTGGCCCGCGGCCTGCTCGGCGCCTGGCCGTCGGAGGCCCTGCAGCGGGAGGTCGCCGACCTGTCCGCGCAGCGCGGCGCGGCCGTGGCAGCCGAGGACCAGTCGCTGCGCCGCCTGGAGCGCGACCTCCACGACGGCCCCCAGCAGCGGCTCATCCGGCTGCAGATGGACATCGCCGCAGCCGAGCGCAAGCTGTCCGACGACCCGGCGGCTGCCGCGCAGCTCCTGGCCGAGGCTCGGAAGCAGGCCGGCGACACGCTGGAGGAGCTGCGCGCGCTGTCCCGCGGATTCGCCCCGCCCATCCTGCAGGACCGCGGCCTGGGCGCCGCGGTGGACTCGCTCGCCGCCCGCAGCACTGTGCCGGTGACGGTGGAGTCGTCGCTGCAGCCGGGGGAGCGGTTCAGCCCCGAGGTCGAGCGCAACGCCTACTACGTGCTGGCTGAGCTGTCGGCCAACCTCGCGAAGCACTCCGGCGCGACGGCCGGCCGCCTGGTGCTGGAGCGCACGTCCGACACGGCGGGCAACCCGTGGCTGGCGGTCTGGCTGACCGACAACGGCCACGGCGGAGCGGCGACCGTGCCGGGCCACGGGCTGAGCGGCCTGGCCGAGCGGGTGCACGGCCTCCGCGGCGAGCTCGTGGTCGATAGCCCGGCCGGCGGCCCGACGGTGATCGGCGCGCGGCTGCCGCTGACGTAGCCTGCCGCCCTAGGGTAGAGGGGTGTCCGATCCCGGCCCCCTCCGCCTCGTCGTTGCCGACGACTCCGTCCTCCTCCGCGAGGGCCTGGTGCGCCTCTTCGACGAGGCCGGCTTCGAGACCGTCGGCGCGTTCGGCGACGCGACGTCGCTGCTCGCCGCCCTCCCGACGCTGGAGCCCGATGTGGCGGTGCTGGACGTCCGGATGCCGCCGACCTTCCGCGACGAGGGCGTCCACGCCGCGCTGGAGCTGCGCGCGACGTTCCCGTCGGTGGGTGTGCTGCTGCTCAGCCAATACGTGGAGGGCACCTACGCCCAAGAGCTCCTGGCGAGCGGCCGCGGCGGCACCGGCTACCTCCTGAAGGACCGCATCGCCTCCCTGGACGAGCTGCGCGACGCCGTCACCCGCATCGCCGCAGGCGGCACCGTCCTCGACCCGGAGGTGGTGCGCGAGCTGCTGGTGCGGAGGACGGACCCGCTGCAGTCGCTGACCCCGCGCGAGCGCGACGTCCTGACGCTGATGGCGGAGGGCCGCACGAACGCGGCGATCGGCGCGCGTCTGGTCATCGGGGTGGGCGCGGTGGAGAAGAACGTGACGTCGATCTTCCAGAAGCTAGGGCTGGAGGACTCGGGGGACGACCACCGGCGGGTGCTGGCGGTGCTGGCGTATCTGCAGCGGTGAGTGGCCTCACTTGTACCAGACGGCGACTCCGCCGTGGTGCGAGCAGGTGCCCTGATGGTGCGCCGAGTAGGACAGCGTGCCGTCGTTGCAGAGTGCTGTCGCGCCACCCGCGGCCGGGTCCGGTTGCGCAGGCGCGGGGGCGGGGGCGGGGGCCGGTGCTGGTGGCGGAGGAGGAGGTGGACTGAGGACGAGTTGCACGGTGGAACCTGCCGGGAGCGAGGTTCCCGCCGGCGGTCGTTCATCGGTCACCGACCATCCGGCGACATTCGGAACGGCGTTGCCCGTGGCGTCCAGATACGCGACCACAAGGCCCTGCCGGGAGAGCTCCGTGCCGGCCTGTTCGGGAGTCTGCCCCATGTGGTTCGTCTGGACGGTCGCCGGCGGCTGGGAAGGAACGGGGTCGGCGGTCGGGGTCCCGCTGTCGTCGACCGAACCCGAGTCGGTGCCGATCGACGTCTGATCGGCGGGTGCGTCGTACGCAGTGCTCGAACACGCGGTTAGACCGCCGATCGCCAGCAGGAGAACGATGACTCCAGCCGTCAGGCTGTTCCTGGTCGATTTTCCGTGAATGATCGCGAACCCCCTCGACACCCGAAGATAGAGCGCCGAAGGTGAAGATGCCTCGCCCAATGAGGGGGACACACGATGAGTGGCCGGAAACGGAGAGGATGACGGGAATCGAACCCGCGCAATCAGTTTGGAAGACCCTCTTGAGATGCGTAACCAGCGTCGACCGAGCTGTGCCATCGCGCATCAGACTGATCCGTCTCGCCCGGAGTTTTCATCGCGGGGGTCGCGGGTTCAAGCCCCGTTACTCAGAGCGCTTCGGTTCGATCCGGCGCCCGTCGGCCGAGCGCAGTGACGGGGCTATTCCGCCACGTAGAGAGGACTGCACGATCAGTTAGCCGAAGAGAGCGGATCCTGGCCGGCCCAGGCGATGTCGCGCACGAACCCAAATCGGTCGGCCACTGCCCCCAATTGCGTGGCGTGTGGAAATCCACCAGTGATGTTGTCGTAAGCGGTTTGGGCCAGTACGAACATGCAGACCTGAAATGCGAGTGCCGTCCTAATGAGTGGATACGGAGCCGGGGTGACGAATCGGTAGTCCTTGGTGTCGTCCCCCGTTTCCGCAACTTGCTTCAGATACTCGTCCATCAATGACATATCGGCGTGGGAGACCTGCGAGAAGATCCGATAGTAGACGTATAGGCTCTCGCCGCCGCGGAGTTCCTTGCATCGCTTCTCGAAGTACTGTCCGGCACCCGACTTGTATCCGCCAAACCTCTCCAACATGTCCGCGAGTTCTGACGTGCGCGCCGGGTTTGCGAATAGCGAGTCTTGGAGCAACGCCGCGTCGTAGGCGTTCTTCTGCTGGCGCGCGCTCTCGTAAATGGCCGCGAATGTTGCGTCCGGGGCTATCGAGATCCAAGCTGCCGTGACCGCGCATTCGAGCGTTTGTCGAATCAGGGGCATGGCAGTTATGTAATGACCCTCGGAGACGAGAAGTAGGACCGCTTCGGTGAGCCGGGAGCAGTGTTCGACAAGAGTTCGTATCTGAAGGCCGCCAACGAGACTTCCGTCGATCACCCGGAAGCGTGCCTCCTGTCCATACGCCCTCCATAGGTCGAGCAGTTCGTCTAGCACACGCGCCGATTCTTCAGCATCCGGAACGTCGGTATCGGACTCGCTCATGCCTCATTATCAGTTAGCGCGAGCTGCGACGGTGTCTGGAAGATGGCGGATCAGTCGACCGCAACGGGGCAACATCGTTGCGCGGTTCAAGCTACTTCTCGAAGTGATCTGAGTAGAGCTAAGCCGCAGCGCTCGACGCGAACGCGCAAGCACAATTCGACTCGCCACAGTCTGTTGATCCGGCGGTGGCCTTCTTGTTCGGGGAATGTGCCATCCAGATCGCCTCCATGTTGGCGCTCTCCAGAGCGCTCCGCATGTTCACGAGCGCCTGGTCTGAGAACCGGACGTGTTTTTGAGACTCGAAGGCAAACGTATGGCAGAGGTTCGGGTCCTTATCGATCCCTAGATGGGTTCGGAGCGCTCGGCTTCTAGGCCGAGAGATTCCGAGCTTGTCTGCCAGACCGAACGCCGTCCAGTGGTACTTCTTTTGCTGGTCGACGGTACGCACGGCGGCCGCATCGACCTCCTCATCGTTTGTGAAGCGGACAGGCATGGCGTCGTCGTGCTTCACGAATCGAACCTGCACCTCTAGTCCAGTTCCCACGACCGCCGCGCCAACGCTGGCGAGCCGCGGGAAGACCTGAGACCGTTGCTTGCCCTCTCGGATACCTGTTTCCACCCGTGTCACGTCCTTGTCGGACACCTTGGTGTCGGCCTCCGAGTGCGCCTCCATAGCGAGCAATGTCCGGATGCGTGCGCGTGCCTCGGCGCCCATCCGCCGGCCAGGCTGCAGTAGCTCGGTGATCTTGGCGTACTCGGCATCGACCAAGACCTGGAAGTCCTGCGGAGGTTCGCTGGAGACAGGCAGGATGCGTCGCGGGAGATGCTCAGCGAGACGCTCTTTGAACACCCGCTGAAGCAAGTCATCAAAGAGGGTGACGGCAGCGCGTAGATGAACATACAGCAAGGCCTCGTCAACCTCGTTGTACCAGTGCTGCTCATCATCACGAAGCGCGTCGATTGCTCGAAGAGTTCCGGCCTCCTCATCGGTGAGCTTGATCCCGGCCGTTTGCGCAGCCTGCCTGATCACAGCCTCGAACCCGATTGAGCGCCCTGTCTCTTTATCGAATACATTCACCTGTTTCTGATTTAGCGCGGCCTTGAGCAGCATCTCGAACGCGTGTTGCGCGTGAAGAAGAACGGTCGTGATCCGTCCGTCATCATCCACGTCGTTGAACGCGGAGATCGATCTCCGGAACGAGGAGACCGCTTTCCTCTTGAGAATGCGCGCGCTGCTTCTGAGCTTCACGCACCAAGTATCCGGTGGGACGCCGACATTCAACTGGTGCCACGGGGTTTTGACGGGGATCGCGTTCCTGAGCGTTTCGCTCGACGGGCCGCTCGGCCAGTGTTTCCAACCGAGGGGATGACGGGAATCGAACCCGCGTAATCAGTTTGGAAGACTGAGGCTCTACCATTGAGCTACATCCCCGTAGGCCGCCCTGCGACGGCCGACGACCATCGTAGTACACGCGGGGGGTCGCCCGCGTGCAGTAGACTTGCGCACGGTCTTTCGCACCGCTTGAAGCCGGGGCGTAGCTCAGCTTGGCTAGAGCGCCCGCTTTGGGAGCGGGAGGTCGCAGGTTCGAATCCTGTCGCCCCGACGAGGACCTCGTTCCTTGCGAGTAGACCATCGTTCGAACATCAGGAGAACCCAGACATCGTGAAGACCACGGTCGAGAAGCTCAGCCCCACGCGTACCAAGCTCATCATCTCGGTGACGCCGGAGGAACTGCAGCCGTCCATCAAGCACGCCTACGAGCACATCGCGGAGCAGGTGAGCATCCCCGGTTTCCGCAAGGGCAAGGTGCCGCCGCCCATCATCGACCAGCGGGTCGGCAAGGCCGCCGTCCTGGAGCACGCGGTCAACGAAGGCCTCGACACCTTCTACCGCCAGGCGGTGGAGGAGAACGACGTGCGTCCCCTCGGACGCCCGCAGGCCGACATCACCGAGTGGCCCGACGAGAAGGACTTCTCGGGTGATCTGCTGCTGACCATCGAGGTGGACACCCGCCCGGAGGTCGCGCTGCCCGACTTCAGCGACATCACCCTCACCGTCGACGCCGCCGAGGTGTCCGTCGACGACGTCGAGGAGGAGCTCGACCGGCTGCGCAGCCGTTTCGGCACGCTCGTCACGGTCGACCGCCCGGCCAAGTCCGGCGACTTCGCGCAGATCGACCTGACCGCCGTGATCGGCGGCGAGGAGGTCGACACCGCCGCGAACATCTCCTACGAGATCGGCTCCGGCGAGCTCATCGAGGGCATCGACGAGGCGCTCGACACCCTCACCGCCGGCGAGACCACCACCTTCGAGGCCCCGCTCATGGGCGGCGACCACGAGGGCGAGAACGCGCAGATCACCGTCACCCTCAACGCCGTCAAGGAGCGCGAGCTCCCGGAGGCCGACGACGACTTCGCGCAGATCGCCAGCGAGTTCGACACCATCGGCGAGCTGCGGACCAGCCTGCGCGGCCAGGTCGAGCGCGCCAAGTCGTTCGGCCAGGGCACCGCGGCGCGCGACCAGCTCGTCGACAAGCTCCTCGAGCTCGTCGAGATCCCGGTCCCCGCCTCGCTGGTCGAGGACGAGGTGCACCGCCACCTCGAGCAGGAGAACCGCCTCGAGGACGACGTGCACCGCGCCGAGGTCACCGAGTCGAGCGAGAAGACCTTCCGCACGCAGATCCTCCTCGACGAGGTCGCGCAGCAGGAGGACGTCAAGGTCAGCCAGGACGAGCTCACCCAGTACCTCGTCCAGGGCGCCGCCCAGTACGGCATGGACCCGAACGAGTTCGTCAAGATCCTGAGCGAGAACGGCCAGATCCCGTCGATGGTCGGCGAGGTCGCCCGCAACAAGGCGCTCGCGATCATCCTCGGCAAGACCGAGGTCGTCGACAGCAACGGCAAGAAGGTCGACCTCACCGAGTTCGTCGCCCTCCCCGGCGACGAGGACGCGGACGAGGACGCTGCGGCCGACGACGCCGCTGCCGAGGCACCGGCTGAGGAGCCGGCCGCCGAGGAGAAGCCGAAGAAGCGCGCCGCCAAGAAGAAGGCGGAGTAACACCACTCCAGACGAAGGCCGGGTCCCGATGGACCCGGCCTTCGTCGTATCAGCCGCGATCTGGCTGACAGAACACGCCGTGCGCCGTCGGGGGCGGGCGGCGTGTTCTGTCAGCTGGATGCAGGCCGCCGGCAGGGGCGCGGGAGCGGTAGCGTGGGCGCAGCGGCGAGGAGGGCGACATGGACGACTGGCGGCAACGGGTGGACGCGGTGTGGGCCGCGGCCGACGACGCAGGGGAGGCCGCGACGGTGGCGGCCATCGACGCGCTCGTCGCCGAGCGCCCGGAGGGCGACGCCGAAGCGCTCTTCGAAGCGGCCGGCGCGCGCGACTTCGCCGGCCGGGAGGCCGAGGCAGAGCCGCTCTACCGCGCAGCGCTGGCTGCGGACCTCGGCGAGCCGGCGCGCGGCCAGGCGATCGTCCAGCTCGCGAGCACGCTCCGCAACCTCGACCGCCCGGACGAGGCGCTCGGCCTGCTGCGGGACTTCCTGCTCGCCGAGCCCGAGCATCCGCTCGCCGACGCCGCCCGCGCCTTCGTGGCGCTCGCCCTGTTCGACGACGGCTTCCCCGCCGACGCCCTGCGCGAGGCGCTCGGCGCGCTCGCGCCGCACCTGTCGCGCTACGGCCGCGCCGTTGAGGCCTACGCCGCCGCCCTCGACGACGCCTGACCCGCGCCCGCCCCGCCCGCGACACCCACTCTGCCCAGGGCGAACAGCGCGGAAATGCGTTCCCCGCTCCGATAGATTCGATGCCAAGCGACAAAGGAAACGGAGCGAACAATGGCCGACATGGGTATCCAGCCCAATGTTTTCGACAGACTGCTGAAGGACCGGATCATCTGGCTCGGTTCCGAGGTGCGCGACGAGAACGCCAACGAGATCGCCGCGAAGCTGCTGCTCCTGGCCGCAGAAGACCCCAAGCGGGACATTTACCTCTACATCAACTCGCCCGGCGGCTCGATCACCGCGGGCATGGCGATCTACGACACCATGCAGTTCGTCCCGAACGACATCGTCACGGTCGGCATCGGCATGGCCGCCTCGATGGGTCAGCTCCTGCTGACGGCGGGCACCAAGGGCAAGCGGTACATCACGCCGAACGCCCGGGTGCTGCTGCACCAGCCGCACGGCGGCTTCGGCGGCACGGCCAGCGACATCCAGACGCAGGCCCAGCTGATCCTCGACATGAAGAAGCGCCTGGCCGAGATCACCGCGGCGGCGACGGGCAAGTCCGTCGAGCAGATCAACGCCGACGGCGACCGCGACCGCTGGTTCACCGCCCAGGATGCCCTGGACTACGGGTTCGTCGACCACATCCGGGAGTCCGCGCTCGACGTCTCCGGCGGCGGCGGCACCGACCAGGACGCCAAGTAGCAGCCCGCCGGAAGGATAAGGACATCACTATGAACACCCCCATGCTCGGCGGATACGCCGCAGGCGGCCAGGCCTTCGGCGGCCTGCAGGCGCCCGGCTCCCGCTACATCCTGCCGTCGTTCGAAGAGCGCACGGCCTACGGCTACAAGCGCCAGGACCCGTACGCGAAGCTGTTCGAGGACCGCATCATCTTCCTCGGCGTGCAGGTCGACGACGCCTCGGCCGACGACATCATGGCCCAGCTCCTCGTGCTCGAGAGCCAGGACCCGGACCGCGACATCGTCATGTACATCAACTCGCCTGGCGGCTCGTTCACGGCCATGACCGCGATCTACGACACGATGCAGTACATCCGTCCGCAGATCCAGACCGTGGTGCTCGGCCAGGCGGCCTCCGCCGCCGCCGTGCTGACCGCGGCTGGCACCCCGGGCAAGCGCCTCGCGCTGCCGAACGCCCGCATCCTCATCCACCAGCCCGCCGTCGGCGAGGCCGGCCAGGGGCAGGCGTCCGACATCGAGATCCAGGCCAACGAGATCATGCGCATGCGCACCTGGCTGGAGGAGACGCTCGCGAAGCACTCCAACCGCTCGGTCGCGCAGGTCAACAAGGACATCGACCGCGACAAGATCCTGTCGGCCGATGAGGCGCTGGAGTACGGCCTCATCGACCAGGTGCTGACCAGCCGCAAGACGCTGCCGGCCCTCGTCAAGTAGCTCCTCCCTCGCTGAACGCCCCCATCCGCATCGGGTGGGGGCGTTCGCGCGTCTCCGGCGGCCCGCGGCGTCGCGTCTGCTCCTGGCAGAAGCACCCCTCGTGTCGAATCGGGTCCGGTGCGCGCCAATGTCGCCGTCTCGGGTTAGGCTCGACGGTGACACCAGAAGAAGGAGGGGGAGACGGATGGCACGCATCGGGGAGAGCGCCGATCTGCTCAAGTGTTCCTTCTGTGGCAAGAGCCAGAAGCAGGTTCAGCAGCTGATCGCCGGTCCTGGCGTGTACATCTGCGACGAGTGCGTCGAACTCTGCAACGAGATCATCGAGGAACGGCTCGCCGAGGCGGGCGAAGAGGCGACCGGCGAGTTCGACCTCCCGAAACCGAAGGAGATCTTCGGCTTCCTCGAGGAGTACGTCATCGGCCAGGAGCAGGCGAAGCGCGCCCTCGCCGTCGCCGTCTACAACCACTACAAGCGCGTGCGGGCCAAGCAGACCCTCACCTCGGCCGACGCCATGGACGACGTCGAGATCGCCAAGTCGAACATCCTGCTGATCGGCCCCACCGGCTGCGGCAAGACCTACCTGGCCCAGACGCTCGCCCGCCGGCTCAATGTGCCGTTCGCGGTCGCGGACGCCACGGCGCTGACGGAGGCCGGCTACGTCGGCGAGGACGTCGAGAACATCCTGCTCAAGCTCATCCAGGCCGCCGACTACGACGTCAAGCGCGCCGAGACCGGCATCATCTATATCGACGAGGTCGACAAGATCGCCCGCAAGGCCGAGAACCCGTCGATCACGCGCGACGTGTCGGGCGAGGGCGTGCAGCAGGCGCTGCTCAAGATCCTGGAGGGCACGGTCGCCTCCGTGCCGCCGCAGGGCGGCCGCAAGCACCCGCACCAGGAGTTCATCCAGATCGACACGACGAACGTGCTGTTCATCGTGGCCGGCGCCTTCGCCGGGCTGGAGGACATCATCTCCTCGCGTGCCGGCAAGAAGGGCATCGGCTTCGGTGCCCCGCTGCACTCCAAGGGCGACGACATCAACCTCTTCTCCGAGGTGCTGCCGGAGGACCTGCACAAGTTCGGCCTCATCCCCGAGTTCATCGGCCGGCTCCCGGTCGTCACCACGGTCACGCCGCTCGACCAGGACGCGCTCATGCAGATCCTGACGGTGCCGAAGAACGCGCTCGTGCGGCAGTATCAGCGCATGTTCGAGCTCGACGGAGTGCAGCTCGAGTTCGAGCACTCGGCTCTGGAGTCCATCGCCGACCTCGCGGTGCTCCGCAAGACCGGCGCCCGCGGCCTCCGCGCGATCATGGAGGAGGTGCTCGGGCCGATCATGTTCGAGGTGCCGTCGAGCTCCGAGGTCGCCCGGGTCGTGGTCACCAAGGAGGCCGTGCTCGAGAACGCCGCACCGACTATCGTCCCGCACCGCCCGCGGCGCGAGGAGAAGTCGGCGTAAGCTTCGCCGGCTTGATCAGGAACTCGGGCGCCTTCGTCACCATCAGCCACGCCGGCAGCACGGCGAGCGACAGGATGGGCAGCACGAGCAGGTTCTGAGTGACGGCCACACCGACGAAGATGGCGATCCAGCCGTCCCGGGTGACCGCGAGCGTGATCCCGAGCACACCGGCGGCAACGGCGACCGGCAGCGGCACGGCGGGCACGAGGGCGTTCGCCAGCGTGCCGATGGCCGCACCGATGAAGACGGCCGGGAAGACGCGTCCGCCGCGGAATCCGGCGCTCGCGGCGACCAGCAGCGCGACGAGCTTGACGACGATGATGAGTGTGAGCTGCCCCGCCGAGTAGTCGGCGCGGTTCACCACGAGCGTGCCCATCTGCTCCAGCCCCTTGAACAGGGTGATCGGGCCGCCGATCGCGCCCACCAGGCCGAGCACGACGCCGCCGGCGAGCGTGATGAGCAGCGGATGCCGCAGCGCGTGGAACGCGCGGTGGACGAACGGGAACAGCACGGCGCCGAGCAGGCCGAGCGCCGTCGAGGCCACCCCGATGATGAGCGCTGCCAGCACATCCCAGCCGGTCACCTGTGTGTAGGCGGGCATCGGGATGCCGAAGTGCGGGTGCGCGAGCAGGGTCATCGTGAGCGACCCGGCGGCGGCCGCGACCAGCGGCAGGAAGAGCTTGTCCCAGAGCGCGCCGGCGCCCTTGACCGCGGCGACGATCCCCGTGAAGACGAGCGCCGCGGCGACCGGTGTGCCGAAGAGGGCGCCGATCGTACCGGAGGCCGCCATCAGCATGACGAGCCGCGCGGGAACCGCCTTCCACAGCCTCCCGACCAGCGTCACGAGGATGCTGATGTTGATCGCGATGATCGGGTTCTCCGGCCCGAGGCTCACGCCGCCCGCGAGTCCCAGCACCGCCGCCAGGGCGAGCGACGGCACCACCCCGATCTTCAGCGGCGCGGCGACCAGGTCGGTGGTGGCGGAGTCGGGGCC
Organism: Leifsonia sp. Soil_N53; assembly: GCF_057655165.1. Lineage (NCBI taxonomy): Bacteria > Bacillati > Actinomycetota > Actinomycetes > Micrococcales > Microbacteriaceae > Leifsonia > Leifsonia sp. Soil_N53. The sequence goes on along the minus strand of NZ_JBDGMM010000053.1, from coordinate 10,610 downwards.
GGCGTGCCCTGGGACGAGCCAGACGGTGAGCCCCACCGCGAAGCCGGTCACCGTGAGGACGAGGAAGATCCACCATCCGGACGACGGGTCGACGCCGAGCGCCTTCGGGAGTGTCGTCCAGACGCCGTCGTCGATCAGGCCGGCGAGCTCGTCGACGAGCCACAGCGTGAGGGCGCTGACCACGCCGATGAGCACGGCCGGGATGGCGAGCTGCAGAAGCTGACGGACGGACGGTGCGGCGAGCTCCGGCTCGGTCGTCGTCATGGCGCCCCTTCCCGCGGCGCGGCTGGTGCGCGTCGCACCCGGGCCTCCGGGTTGCGCTCAGGCTAGAGCCTCGCGCGGGAAGGGGGCTAGGCCTCAGCCGGGCGCCCGGTCAGCCGTCGAGGCCGCGGCGCTTCAGCAGCGGCTCGATGACGGCGTCGCGGCCGCGGAAGTCGCGGTACGCCTCCAGCGGGTCCTTGGAGCCGCCGACGCCGAGCAGCCGGCTGCGGAACCGGTCGCCGTTGGCGCGGCTGAGGCCGCCGTTCTCCTTGAACCATTCGACCGTGTCGGCGTCGAGGACCTCGCTCCAGATGTAGGAGTAGTAGCCCGCGTCGTAGCCGCCGGAGAAGGTGTGCGCGAAGTACGTGCTCGCGTAGCGCGGCGGCACGGCCGGGTTGTCGAGACCGACTGACGCGAGGGCGGACGCTTCGAAGGCGGCGACGTCGGTGACGGTGTCGTCGGCGGTGATGGCGTGCCAGGCCTGATCGAGCAGCGCCGCGGCCAGGTACTCGCTGGTCGCGAAGCCCTCGTTGAACGACTCGGAGGCGTGCAGCCTGTCGATCAGCTCCTGCGGCATCCGCTCGCCGGTCTCGTGGTGCACCGCGTAGTTCGAGACGATCTCGGGCCACAGCATCCACATCTCGTTGACCTGGCTCGGGAACTCGACGAAGTCGCGGAAGACGTTGGTGCCGGCGAACTTCGGGTACGTGACGCGCGCGAACAGGCCGTGCAGTGCGTGGCCGAACTCGTGGAACAGCGTGTTGGTCTCGTCGTAGGTGAGCAGGGTCGGCTCGCCGGCGGCGGGCTTCGGGACGTTGAGATTATTGACCACGACCGTCGGGTTGTCCAGCAGCTCGGACTGCGAGATCAGCGGGTTCATCCAGGCGCCGCCGCGCTTGGAGTCGCGCGTGTAGAGGTCGAGGAGATACAGGCCGAGGCCCGAGCCGTCCTCGTTGCGCACCTCGAAGACGCGCGCGTCGGGGTGGTAGGCGACCAGGTCGGGCCGCTCCTCGAAGGTGATGCCGTAGAGCTTCGTGGCCGCGAAGAAGACGCCGTCCCGCAGCACGCGCTCCGCCTCGAAGTACGGGCGCATCGCAGCGAAGTCGACGTCGTACTTCTCCTGGCGCACGGCGTCCGTGAGCTTCGCCCAGTCCCAGGCCTCGACGGTCTGGCCGGCGCCGAGCTGCTGCTGGAGGTCGGCCTGCTCCGCACGCGCGTTGCGGGCGGCGGGAGGCGCGAGCCGGCCGAGCATGTCGGCGACGGCCTGCGGGGTCCGTGCCGTCTCGTCGGCCGTCACGAACGCGGCGTGCGTGTCGAAGCCGAGCAGACGGGCGCGCTCGGCGCGCAGACGGGTGATCTCGAGCACCAGTTCGCGGTTGTCGTTCTCGCCGCCGCGGATGCCGCGGGCCCGGGAGGCCGCCATGATCCGCTCGCGCGACCGGCGGTCGGTGAGGCTCGCGAGCCACGGGTGGCCGGTCGGCAGCACCAGGGTGACCACGTACTTGCCGTCGAGGCCGCGCTCGCGGGCGGCCTCCGCGGCGGCCGAGAGCTCGCCCTCGCCGAGGCCGGCCAGCTCGTCTGCGGAGTCGAACACGACGGCGAGGTCGTTGGTGTCGGCGAGCAGGTTCTTCTCGAAACGGGTGGTGAGCGTGGACAGCCGCTGGTTGTACTCGCGGAGACGCTCCTTCTGGTCGTCGTCGAGCCCGGCGCCGGCGAGAGTGAACTCGGTGAAGTAGCGCTCGACGAGGTAGACACCCTCCGGCTCGAGGCCGAGTTCGTGGCGCCGCTCGTGCAGGGCCTGGACGCGGCCGTAGAGGGCGGGGTTCAGCCGGATGGCGTCCTGGTGGGCGGAGAGCAGGGGAGCGATCTCCTCCTCCAGAGCGTTGGTGAAGTCGGTGCTGTCCGAGGAGCTCTTGTTGAAGAAGACCTCGGCGACGCGCTGCAGCACCTGCCCGGAGCGCTCCAGCGCGAGCATGGTGTTCTCGAAGGTCGGCTCGTCGGGGGAGGACGCGATCGCGTCCACCTCGGCCAGTTGCTCGGCGAAGCCCTGCTCGAACGCGGGGCGGTAGTGCTCGTCGCGGATGTCGGCGAACGGCGGGAGCTGGTAGGGGAGCGGACTGGGCGTGAGGAAGGGATTCGACGTGTCGGCCATCCCCTCAGCCTACGGGTCCCGCTCCCCGACGCAAAGGTTTCGCTGCAAAGAGTCGCTTGCAAACTAAATATTGCAAAGAAGTACTTGCAAAGAAGTCTTTGCATCGCTATTCTGCTGTCATGTCCAATGACGACGTGACCCCGGCCGAGACGGCAGCCGCCGAGTACGAGCCGCACTTCGAGTCCCTCGGCATGCCCGCGCTGCGCGCCCTCGCGCACCCGCTGCGCGTCGAGATCATGAATGAGCTGTCCGACTTCGGGCCGGCGACCGCCTCGATGCTGGCGGAGCGCCTGGGGGAGTCCAGTGGGGCGACGAGCTACCACCTCCGGCAGCTCGCCAAGCACGAGATCATCGTCGAGGACACCGAACGCGGGAGCGGGCGCGAACGCTGGTGGAAGATGGCGCCGGGCGGCGTCACCATCGGCGGTCCGGAGACGCTCGCGACCCCGGCCGGCCGAGAGGTCACCGAGCAGATCTCGCTGAGCTGGCAGCAGAACAACGAGCGACGGCTCAACGCCTACCTTCGCCGCGGGCTGGACACCTTCGGGCCGGAGTGGGCGGAGGCCGCCGCCCTGTCGACCTCCCACCTGGAGGTCACGCGCGACCAGCTCGCCGAGTTCGCCACGGAGTACTACAAGATGCTCAACCGCCTCAAGGAGAAGTGGAAGACCGAACCGGCCGGCGACCGCAAGCGCATCCAGGCCCAGTTCAACGCGTTCCCGCTCGTCGAGCAGGACCAGCGGGCGGAGGAGGGACGATGAGCGCGCAGGCGACCGTGAAGAGCGGGCTCGGCGCCGGCTTCGGGCGGCTGTGGTCCGCGGCCATCGCGAGCAACCTCGCCGACGGGATCGGCCGCATCGCGGTCCCGCTGATCGCGACGACGCTGACCCACGACCCCGCACTGATCGCCGGCCTGACCGCTGTGACCTTCCTGCCGTGGCTGCTGTTCGGCATCCCAGCTGGGATGCTGCTCGACCGCGTCGACCGCCGGGTGGCGATGGCCGTCGCCAACGGTCTTCGGTTCGCCGTCGCCGCCCTCGTGGCGCTCCTGATCGCGACCGACACGCTGACGATCTGGGGGCTGTACAGCTGCATGCTGCTGTTCGGGCTCGGCGAGACGGTGTTCGACAATGCGACCACCACGGTCACGCCGAGCCTGGTGACCCGCGACCAGCTCGACCGCGCCAACGGCCGGATGCAGTCGGCCGAGATCGTCGTGCAGAACTTCATCGCCACGCCGATCGCGGGCTTCCTGTTCGCGGCGGCGATCGCGCTGCCGCTCTGGCTGACCGGCGCCGGGTTCCTCGTGTCCGCGCTCCTGGTGCTCACCATCCCGGTGGCGGCGGCCCGCGCGCACCAGCTCGGCGGGGACGGGGAGGCCGCGCCGCGCCCGCGGCTTGGCGCGGTCGTCCGTTTCCTGTGGGACGACCGGTTCCTGCGGAAGATGATCGTCCTCACCTCGATCACGGCCTCCGCGCTGGCGTTCGCCCAGGGCAGCGTCGTGCTGCTGCTCGTGCAGACCTACACGCTCCCCGCCTCCCTCGTCGGCGTGGTCACCGCGGTGATCGGCGCGGGCGCGCTCGTCGGCGCCCTCATCGCGAGCGGTCTCGTCGCCCGGTTCGGACGCGGCCGGGTGATGTACGTGGCCATGCTCGTCAGCGGCGTCGGCATCCTGGGCGTCGGACTCACCGGCAACGTCGTGGCCGGCATCCTCGCCTACGCCCTCGGGGCGTTCGGCGTCGCGGTGTGGAACGTCCCGTGGGGCGCGCTGCGCCAGGCGATCGTGCCCGGCGCCATCCTCGGCCGGGCCATGGGGATCGTCCGCACCATCGGCTGGGGTCTCACGCCGATCGCCACAGTGCTTGGCGGCTTCGTCGCCCGCATCGACCTGCGCCTGCCGTTCCTCATCGGCGGCGTGGTCGTGGTGGTGCTCGCGCTGATCGCGACCCGCCTCCTGCTCAGCGCCGGCCGCTACGGCCAGGCGCCCGCCGACGAGGACCAGACCCCGTCACCCGAAGTACAGACCATCCCGGAAGGAACCGCATCATGACCGCCATCGCCCTGCCCGCGCGCCGGCCGCTCAGCCACCGCGCAGCACTCCGGCTCGGTCGCGCCCTCACCGCGTGGGGGATGCGCCAGCCCGCCAGTACCGCCCGTCACGCCGATCTCGTCGCCACCGTCGAGCAGACGCGCGACCGCGCGGCGCGGACGCTCCCGCAGCTCCCGCGCTGACCGCCGGCCCGCTACTGCGCCGGCCCGCTACGCCTCGTCGTAGTCCGAGGGCTCGGTCTCGACCACCTGGGTGATCGTGGCCGAGTCCTCGTTCGCGTTGTAGCGGATGATGGTGCCGTCGTCGAGCTCGACGACCGGGTTGCCTTCCAGCCAGGTCAGCGTCCAGCGCCAGCCCGCGGTCTCGATGTCGGTCGCGGTGAGCTCCTCCTCGACGGTGGAGACGGCGTACGTGACGACCTCCGGGAGGTTGGCGGGCGGCGTCTCGCCGACGGCCCAGCGGGTTCCGAGCTGCATCAGGCGGACTCGGCGTTCTGGGCGGCCGCGAGGTCGATCTCGTAGGTGACCCAGCCGGTCTTGTTCGCGACCGAGTCGTAGACCCGCTGCGCGTCGGCGTTGTCGTTCGCGGTGATCCACTGCACGACGCCGAGCCGGCGCTCCTCCGCGAGATCGCGGACGGCCGCGATCAGCTGGTGGCCCACGCCCTTGCCGCGCTCCTCGTCCACGACGTACAGGTCGTCGAGGAACAGTCCGCGGTCGCCCTCCAGCGGCCGGGCGAACTCGCGCACATGGGCGAGCCCGACGACGCGATCGCCGTCCACGGCGACGAAGCCGAGCTCCTCGTGGTCGGGGTCGGTGAGCCACGACCACAGGACGAGCGCCCTCTGGTCGGTGAGCTCGGTGTCGTAGAACTCCGCGTACTTCGCGTAGAGATCGAGCCAGGCGAAGAAGTCGCCATCCTTGACCGGCCGAACTTCCGTCGACATCAGCCCCTCCGTTCGCCTTGCTCCCCGGCTCGAGAGTCCGGGAGTCGTATCGACCTTATCGCGGTACCGTTCAGGGGACGAGGTCGTAGGTGACCCACTTCGTCTTCTCGGCCACGCGGTCGTACAGCCGGCGGGCCTCCTGGTTGTCCTTGGCGGTGATCCAGCGGACCACCGACAGACCGCGCTCCTTGGCGACGTCGCGCAGCTGTTCGAGCAGGGCGGTGCCCGCTCCCTCGCCGCGCGCGTCCGGGAGGACGAAGAGGTCGTCGAGGTACAGGCCGGTGCTGCCGTCGAGCGGCCGGGCGAACTCGCGCACGTGCGCGAGGCCGATCGGGGTGCCGTCCTCGTCGACCGCGAAGTAGGCCTCGAGGCCGTTCTCCGGGTCGGTGATCCAGCTCCACACGAGCAGGGCCTTCTCGTCCGTCACCGGGGTCTCGTAGAACTCGCCGTACCCGGCGTAGAGGTCGAGCCAGGTGAAGAACTCGTTGTCCTCCACGCGCCGGACGTCAGCCGTCATCGTTCCTCCTCGGTCAGGGTCTGCGCAAGGAGGATATCGGTCACTTCCAGCGTGTCCGCGGAAACGAAACGCAGTTCTGCGATTCTGCCTACCGAGGCGAGGTCGGCCGACGCGGATTCGATGGCCGCGATCTCGTCCGCCGGGCCACCGATGACGGCGGAGTCCACGGCGGTGCGCTGGGAGGCCTTCGCCGCCGTCTTGGCGCCGCGGATGCCGGTCAGGGCGCGGCCGACGATGGTGAGGACGGGCCGGGCGTCGTCCCAGTCCCCGGCGAGCTCGGCGGCCTCCGGCCAGGCCGCGAGGTGCACCGATCCGGTCTCCGACCAGCTCCAGGCCTCCTCGGACGCGAACGGCAGCACCGGGGCGAACAGGCGGAGGAAGGCGGAGAGCGCGGTGCGGAGGGCGACCACCGCGGAGACCTGGCCGGCGTTGGGCTCGCCGTAGGCGCGCTCCTTCACCAGCTCCAGGTAGTCGTCGCAGAACGTCCAGAAGAACGTCTCGGCCGTCTCCAGCGCGCGGGCGTGGTCGTAGCCCTCCAGCGCAGCGGTGGCGTCGGTCACGACATCGGCGAGCTGCTGCAGCATGCTGCGGTCCAGCGGCGCGGTCACCTGGGCGAGGTCGAGCGACTCGGGCGCGTCGAAGCCGTGGATGAACTTCGCCGCGTTGAGCAGCTTGATCGCGAGGCGGCGGCCGATCTTGATCTGGGTCGGGTTCTGCGGGTCGAACGACGCGTCGGTGCCGAGCCGGGAGGACGCAGCCCAGTAGCGCACGGCGTCCGAGCCGTGCTTCTCGAGGATGTCGGCCGGCGTGACGACGTTGCCCTTGGACTTGGACATCTTCTTGCGGTCGGGGTCGACGATGAAGCCGGAGATCGCGGCGTTCTTCCACGGCGCGACGCCGTGCTCGAGCTGCGAGCGCAGCACGGTCGAGAACAGCCAGGTGCGGATGATGTCCTGGCCCTGCGGGCGCAGGTCGAACGGGTACACCGCCTGGAAGAGTTCGGGGTCGTCCATCCAGCCGCCCGCGAGCTGCGGGGTCAGCGAGGAGGTCATCCAGGTGTCCATCACGTCGTGCTCGCCGACGAAGCCGCCGGCCTGGCCGCGCTGCGACTCCTGGAAGCCCGGCGCAGGGTCGGAGGACGGATCGACGGGGAGGCTGTCCTCTGCGGGCAGGATGGGCTGCTCGAACAGCGGGTTGCCCACACCGTCGAGCGGGTACCAGACCGGGATCGGCACGCCGAAGAAGCGCTGGCGCGAGATGAGCCAGTCGCCGGTGAGGCCGTTGACCCAGTTCTCGTAGCGCACGCGCATGAAGTCGGGGTGCCAGTCCAGGCCGCGGCCCAGCTCGATCAGGCGCTCGCGCAGCTTCTCGTCACGCGCGCCGTTCTTGACGTACCACTGCCGCGTCGAGACGATCTCGAGCGGCTTGTCGCCCTTCTCGAAGAACTTGACGGGGTGCTGGATGGGCTTCGGCTCGCCGACCAGGTCGCCGGAGGCGCGCAGCAGCTCCACGACGGCCTGCTTCGCCGAGAACACGGTCTTGCCGGCGAGCTGCGCGTAGGCCTCGCGGCCCTCCGCGGTCTCGATCGCCGCGGGCGGCTCGGTCTGGATGCGGCCGTCGAAGCCGATGATCGCGCGGTTCGGGAGGTCGAGCTCGCGCCACCAGGTCACGTCCGTGATGTCGCCGAAGGTGCAGATCATGGCGATGCCGGTGCCCTTGTCCGGCTGCGCGAGGTGGTGGGCGACCACGGGCACGTCGACGCCGAAGACGGGGGTGCGCACCGTCGTGCCGAACAGCGACTGGTAGCGCTCGTCGTCGGGGTGCGCTACGAGTGCAACGCAGGCGGGGAGCAGCTCGGGGCGGGTGGTCTCGATGTACAGGGGACCGTCGGCGCCGTGGAAGCCCACCCGGTGGTACGCGCTCGGCTGCTCGCGGTCCTCCAGCTCGGCCTGGGCCACGGCGGTGCGGAAGGTGATGTCCCAGAGCGTCGGCGCGAGCGCCTGGTAGGCCTCGCCGCGGGCGACGTTGCGGATGAAGGCGAGCTGCGAGGTGTGCAGGGCCTCCCGGCCGATGGTGCGGTAGGTCTGCGACCAGTCGACGGACAGGCCGAGTGCGCGCCAGAGCGCTTCGAACTGCTTCTCGTCCTCCACGGTCAGCCGCTCGCACAGCTCGATGAAGTTGCGGCGCGAGATCGGCTTCTGGTCGGCCGCCTTGGCGCTCTTGTTGTCGCCGCCCTCGAACGGCGGGGCGAAGTCCGCCTCGTAGGGAAGCGACGGGTCGCAGCGCACGCCGTAGTAGTTCTGCACCCGGCGCTCGGTGGGCAGGCCGTTGTCGTCCCAGCCCATCGGGTAGAACACGCGCTTGCCGCGCATGCGCTGGTAGCGGGCGACGATGTCGGTGTGCGTGTAACTGAACACGTGGCCGATGTGCAGCGAGCCGGAGGCCGTGGGCGGCGGGGTGTCGATCGAATAGATCGCGTCGCGGCCGGCGGCGATGGCGCCGTCCCGATCGAATTCGAAGGTGCCGTCCTGCTGCCAGCGGGCGCCCCAGGCGGCCTCCAGACCTTCGAGTGCTGGCTTGTCGGGCACGGGGTTCGCGGCGGTCATGGCTCTCCGATTCGATATGTGCGGCACCGCGTCAGGGGTGCCTAAGTGTTGGGTTGCGTTAAAGCGTACCGGAGAGCGCCGAAGGGCACGTCGTCGTCACTTTCGGGCGCAGAAAGCGACAACGACGTGCCCCTCGTTGGGTCAGGCGGCGGCGTGGGCCTCCACGGCCTCGATGGTCTGGGCGTCTGCGGTGCCCTCGTCGATGATCGGCTTGCGGCGGGCGGCGGCCCACGCGGCGACCAGGGTGATGACCGACATGACGGCGAGGACGATGCCCGGGTGCCACCACGCGTTGTGGACGGCCTGGCCGAACACGAGCGTCAGCGCCGGCACGAACGAGGTGAGGAGCGCAGCGATGCTGTACGCGACCGAGAGCGCGCTGTAGCGGATCGAGCTCGGGAACAGGTCGGACATCAGCCCGCCGAGGCCGGCCCAGGAGAGCGTGGGCAGGATTCCGCCGATGATCATGCTGGCGACGAGCACGCCGAAGGACGCGCTCTGCAGCAGGAAGTACATCGGGAAGGCGACGACGAGCGTGCCGATCGCGCCGATGGCGACGACGCGCGCCGAGCCGATCTTCGCGGCCCACAGCCCGAACAGCGGGATGGTGACGAGCTGGAGCAACCCGCCGATCGTGGTCGCCACCAGCAGGTCCTGGAACTTGAACCCGAGCACGGCGGTGCCGTAGTCGACCATGTAGGTGTTCATCAGCGAGTACGAGCCGATGCCGAGGACGGCGGCGCCGATCGCGATGATGAACGCGACAGGGGCCTTGGTGAAGACGTCGAGCACCGGGAAGCGGTCGCGGCGGCCGGTCTCCACGAGCTTCCGGAACACCGGGGTCTCGTCGATCGACCAGCGCAGGTAGAGCGAGACCAGCAGCAGCGGGAATGCCGTGAGGAATGGGATGCGCCAGCCCCACGAGGCGATGTCGGCCGGCGACATGGTCAGCGTCAGGACGATGAAGACGACGGCGCTCAGGATGGAGCCGACCGGCGAGCCGAGCTGGGGGAGTGCGGCGTAGAAGCCGCGGCGCTTCGGGTTGGCGTACTCGGTCGCCAGCAGGATCGAGCCTCCCCACTCGCCGCCGAGCGACAGGCCCTGCACGAGGCGCAGCAGCACGAGGACGACGCCGCCGAACCAGCCGGCGGCCGCGTACGTCGGCAGGACGCCGACCAGGCCCGTGGAGATGCCCATCAGCAGGATCGTCATCAGCAGCACGGGCCGCCGGCCGATCCGGTCGCCCAGGTGGCCGAAGATCACGGCGCCGACGGGACGGATGACGAAGCCCGCCGCGATCGCCAGGAAGCCGGCGAGGACGCCGCCGAACGGGCCGAGCGGCGTGAAGAACAGCGGGCCGACGAAGAACGCGGCGAAGTACGCGTAGAGGTAGAAGTCGTACGATTCGAGGGAGGTCCCGACGAACGATGCGATGGCGACGCGGCGAGCGGTGCCCGGCGTGATGCCGGGGCGATCGGTCTCGCTGACGGCGAGCGTGGGGGTGGAGGTCACGGGTGTCCTTCTGACGGGGGTATCTGAACCGGGTCCAATAATAGGCGTGAGGAGACAACGCAGCGTGACACCGAAGCATTCCGAGCAGACGGCACAGGCGGGGCGCCCGCGCGCGTCGTCCCGCGGGATGCTCGCGGAGGCCGCAGGCGAGCTCTTCCTGGAACAGACCTACACCGGCACGACCGTCGACGACATCGCCCGGCGCGCCGGGGTCAGCCGGGCGACGTTCTTCAACTACTTCGCGGCCAAGAGCGACCTGCTCTGGCTGGAGGTGGACGAGTCCCTCGCGGCGTTCCCCGCGATGCTCGCCGCGCCCGACGACGACGTCGAGCCGATGGCCGCTGTGCTGGAGGCGGTGGTCCGGCTCGCCGAGGGCTTCGGCCCCGATCGCCTGCCGCTGGCGGTCACCCAGGTCGAGCTGATGGGCACCGACGCCGAACTGCAGGCCTCGGCGCTGCCGCGGTTCCTCGCCGTCGTCCGGCTGGTCGCCGCGGCGATCGCCCGCCGGGCCGGGGAGGACCCGGACGGGCTGCTCCCGCGCGCCGCAGCGACCGCGGTCGTCGGGG
>NZ_JBDGMM010000052.1:0-26354 GCF_057655165.1 Leifsonia sp. Soil_N53 | reverse complement strand
GGAGGTGCGACGGGCTCGGCCGGCGCGGCGACAGGCTCGGACGGTGCGGCGGCCGGCTCGGCGGCCGGGGGGACCGGCGGGACGGCGCCGGTGGATTCGCCGCCCGCGGGAGGCTGCGGCTTGTTCTCGTCCTCAGGAATGGTCATGCCGCGACCATACTGGAATCCCCGTAATCGGGCTACAGTCCCGCGCGCGTGCCGCCGGTTCGGCCGACCGGGCTCAGCGACGTGCGTGGCCCAGCGGCGTCAGCTCATCGAGTCGAAGTCGAACCAGAACGAGTCGTCCTCTTCGTGATCCCCGACCGCGGCCGGCTCGCGCGGGATGCTGGCCGTCTCGATGCGCACCCGCGTCTGGCTGGTCACGAAGATCTCGGTCGGCGGCCGGCTGGACTGCGTGATCGCCACGAAGTCGCCGTCGCTGCGGCTCGCCTGAATCACCCGCTGCTTCAGCTCTTCGACAGGCTCGCGATCGACGAACGTGAAGCGCAATTCGTCGATGTAGACGTGGAACACCTGCATGTCCTACTCCCCGGAGTTGCCCTCCCGGCAGATAGTACGCGGCAATCGCCGATCCGCCAGTGCAGTGATGTATCGGGAGGTCGGCGCGCCTCGGGCATCGTGACCGCAGAAACGCGGCTCAGAGCAGGTCCACGTCGAGGTCGTCCACGTCGTCCGTGCCGCGCTGGACGAACGTGGCGCGGGGCGTCCCCAGCCGCGCGATCCGTTCGTCGAGGTCGTGCACGAACGCGTCGTCCCGGAGCTCGGCGCCGTCGAACGGTTCGTGCTCGGTGAGGATCTGGCTGGCGGGGCCGAGCAGCAGTGTGGTCTCGCCCGGCTCGCCGGACTCGACGATCGTGGGAGCGTGCACCTCTGCGGCGGAGGCGCTCGTGGCCAGGGCCGCGGCGTACCGCACCAGGACGTCGGCGATCGCGTCGCCGGTGAGCATCGAGCCGCTCGCGTAGTGCATCCTTTTCATGTCCCATCCATACGAGCGGAACAGCGCCGGGTCAAGGCTCGGCGCAGGGGGTTGAACTCTGGCCCTCGCCGGGCAGCCCTACCCGGCGCCGTGAGCCGTGGGCGGAGGCCGCTCGGCTAGCATGGCCCGGTGAGCGCTCGCGTGGACCCCGGCCGCGACCGCGACGACATCGTCCGCCGGCTGCGCGCCGCGGGCTGCGTCTTCGCGGAGGAGGAGGCCGCGCTGCTGCTGGCGGCGGCGGCCTCGCCGGACGAGTTGGAGGCCATGGTCGCGCGCCGCGTCGCGGGCGAGCCGCTGGAGCCGCTGCTCGGTTTTGCCGAGTTCGGCGGGCTGCGCATCCACGTGGACGCGGGCGTCTTCGTCCCGCGTCGCCGCACCGAGCTCCTCGCCCGGGAGGCCGCGGCGCTGACCCGACCGGGGGATGCCGTCCTCGACCTCTGCTGTGGCGCGGGCGCCATCGGCGCCGTCATCGCCGCGCGGGTGCCCGGCGCCGTCGTCTACGCGGCCGATGTGGACCCCGCGGCCGTGCGGGCCGCCCGAGCGAACCTCGAACCCGGCCGGGTCTTCGAGGGGGACCTGTTCGCGCCGCTGCCCGCCGGGCTGAAAGGCGGCTTCGCGGTGATCGCCGTGAACGCGCCGTATGTGCCCACCGACGCCATCGGGCTGATGCCGCCGGAGGCGCGCGTGTACGAGCCCCGGGTCGCACTGGACGGCGGCGTGGACGGCCTCGACCTCCACCGCCGCATCGCCGCCGAGGCCCCGGAGTGGCTGGCGGAGGGCGGCTCGGTCGTCATCGAGACCAGCGCCGAGCAGGCGGAGCGGACCGCCGGGCTGTTCGCGACGGCGGGTCTCTCCGCGCGGGTCGTTGCCGACGAGGACCTCGACGGAACCGTGGTGATCGCGTCCGGACGACCTCCGCAGCGCTGAATCCGCCCACGCGCAAGGGGATACCGTTCCGCCGGTTTCGGGACTACGTTCTCGGCCATGACCAGCCTCACCCGAAGGCTGCCGCTCGGAACGACGCACCCCACCGTCGCCGACCGCATCCGCCAGAGTGCAGTGATCGTCGCGACCGTCGTCGCGCTGGGCGGCGCGGTCTACGGCTCCGGCCTCGTGGGCGGGGAGCCGATCCCCCGGGTGGCGGGCGGCGCCCTCGGACCCGACGCCACGCTCCTCGCTCCCGCGGGCCCGGCGTTCGCCATCTGGTCGGTGATCTACCTGGGGCTGGCCGGTTACGCGATCTGGCAGGCGATGACGTCGCAGGCCGCGCGCCACCGACAGCGCGCGGTGGGCTACTGGGTGACGGCTTCGCTCCTCCTCAACGCGGGCTGGATCCTCACCGTGCAGGCCGGGATGCTGGCGCTGAGCGTCCCGGCGATCGTGCTGCTGCTGGCCGTGCTCGTGGTGGCGTTCGTGCGGCTGCGGCACGAGCCGGGCGGGACGACGGCGGACGCCGTGCTGCTGGACGGGACCATGGGCCTCTACCTCGGCTGGGTGATGGTGGCCACGGCGGCCAACGTGGCGGCCTGGCTGCAGGCCGCGGGCTTCTCCGGGCTCGGTGTGTCTCCTGAGCTCTGGGCGATGGGCGTCCTCGTGGCGCTCGCCGCGGTCGCCTGCGCTCTCGCCGTGTGGGATCGCGGCCGGCTGGCGCCCGCGCTCGCCTCCGCGTGGGGGCTGGTGTGGATCGCGGTCTCGCGTGCGACGGGCGGCCTCCCGAGCGCGGTGGTCGCGGTCACGGCGCTCGCTGCCGGGGTGCTGGTGGTGATGGTCGCGGGGGCCGTGCGGGTGGCCAGGGGCGGGCGCGGGCGGCGCGCCTAGGCTCGGTGGAACCTGACGTCTGGCGTACAGCATTTCCCGATCGGGCCGTCCTACGCTGGAGCGATGCCCGCCGCCTCCCCGATCCGCAGCAGAGCGGCGCTCGGGCTCGTCGCGTACGGTGCGGTCATGGCCGTCGTCGGGCTGTGGCCGACACCCGTGGACCGGCCGCTCGATCGGTTGCTGTTCCGCGCCCTCGACGCTCTGGGCCGCTTCGGGGTGCGGCCGATCGACGCCTACGGCGTCCTCGAATTCACCGCCAACGTCGCGTTCTTCGTGACGCCCGCGCTGCTCCTCGTGCTCGTCGTCGGCCTCCGCCGCTGGTGGCTGGCGCCGCTCGCCGGCCTGCTCTGCAGCGTCGCGATCGAGCTGGCGCAGCATGCCCTCCTCCCCGCCCGGTTCGGCACCGTGAACGACGTGATCGCGAACACGCTCGGCGCCCTGATCGGCACCGGGCTCGGGACGCTGGTGCTCGCGCGGCTCCGGGCGGATGCACGCGATCCGCTGAGTTCCTGACAGGATCGGGGGGACGAGAGGAGGCGCCGGGCCGATGAGTGGAGTGCTGACCGGGTTCGGGATCATCGCCTTCGTCATCCTGGTCGGCTACATCGCGGGACGCTTGGGGATCGGCGGCCCCACCGCCGCCTACGTGCTCAACCGCATCGCGTTCTTCGTCACCAACCCGGCCCTGCTGTTCGTGACGCTCGCGCACGCCGACCTGAAGGTGGTGTTCTCGACCCAGCTGGTCGTCGCCGCCGTCGCAGCGGTCGTCGCGGCCGGGCTGTTCGTGGCGCTCTCGCGGCTGTTCTTCCGGCGGCCCGCTCCCGAGACCATCATCGGGACCCTCGGCTCCGGCTACGTCAACGCGAACAACATCGGCCTCCCGGTCGCCGTGTACGTGCTGGGCAGCGCGTCCTACGTCGCGCCGGTGCTGCTGCTCCAGCTCATCGTGTTCGCGCCGATCGCGCTCACGCTGCTGGATGTCACCAGCCGCGGGACGGTGTCGCTGCGGTCGATCCTGACGCAGCCCGTGCGCAACCCGATGATCATCGCCTCGCTGCTGGGCATCCTCGTCGATGTGCTCGACATCCCCGTCCCTGCCGCCGTCTACCAGCCGTTCGAGCTGCTGGGCGGTGCGGCGGTGCCGCTGGTGCTGATGGCGTTCGGGATGTCGCTGTACGGGTCGCGACCGCTGCAGGCGGGGCACAGCCGCGCGGAGATCGCGACCGCAGTGGCGCTCAAGTCGGTCGTGATGCCCCTGGTCGCGTTCGCGGTCGCCCGGTTCGCCTTCGGGCTCGAAGGGCATGCGCTGTTCGCGGCGGTCGCGCTCGCCGCCCTCCCGACCGCGCAGAACGTCTACAACTTCGCGGCCCGCTACGAGCGCGGGATGCCGGTCGCCCGCGACATCGTCCTGCTGACGACGCTGTTCGCGGTCCCGGTGCTGCTGGTCGTCGCGGCGCTGCTCGCCTGAGCCTCAGCGGGCGGCGTCGAGCTCGCGGAGGTATTCGGCGTTGCCGCGCACGGCGGCCTCGTAGCGCAGCAGGTCGGGGGTCCGGATGCGGTCGGCGGCCAGCTCCATCAGCTCGGCGACCGCGCCGTCGCTGCGGCCCGCGGCGTGCAGCGAGAGCGCGTGCCACACCCGCACGGACTCGGACTCCGGGAACGCCGCGCGCGCCCGGTCGAGCACGGCCAGCGACTCGTCGAAGCGGTCGAGGTTGCGCAGCGTGCTGCCGTACTGCAGCAGGCACTTGCGGAGGGCGTCGCCGTCCAGCCCGGCGGCGAGCGCGCGCTCGTAGTAGCCGGCGGCCGTCTCCTCCTCGCCCGCGGTGTCGTAGGAGCCGCCCACCTCGTAGAGCACGTGCGGGTCGTCGGGATGCTCGGCGAGTACGGCCAGGAACGCGTCGATGGTCGGCGCCATGTTCTCGCGGTCGCGGGCGGCGAACAGGACGGCCAGCCGGTCGAGCAACTCGGGGGAGGTGGTGGGCATGCGGCCCAGCCTAGGCGCTGTGCCCAGGCGGCGAGCCTAGGGGCCGAGCACGCCCTCGGCGGCCTCCCGCAGCGGTGCAGGCAGCTCCGCGGGCGCGAGCTCCGCGGTGAGGACGCGCCCGTAGTGCTCCTTGCGGCCCGACGTCGTGCCGAGGAAGCGGTGCAGCTGGGCGAGCACCGGCCGCTCGCGCTGCGCCGGCTGCCGCTGGAAGGTGCGGAACAGGGTCACGTCGCCCTCCCGCGCGAGCACGGCCTCCGCCCGCTCGGCGCCGAGCGCCCGCAGCAGCTCGCCCTCCAGGTCGGGCCGGCACACCGACACGGAGGCCGCGTCCAGCCCCGCGCGCTCGAAGAAGCGCAGCTCGCCCGCGTCGCACAGGCCGTGCAGCCGGAGCTCCGCCGGGCGCAGCAGCTCGACGAAGCGGCGCACGCTCATCGCGCCGCCCATCGGCAGGACGGCGACGCCCGCGGCGGCCGGGTCGACCCCGAGCAGCCGGAAGGCCTCCAGGCAGGCCGCGCGGTCGCTCGCGCCCTCCACGAGCAGCGCGGCGGCGACCTCCGCCGGCACGGGCACTGTGGTGGCGCCGGCGCGCTCGGACCACCCGGCCGCCGCACGCTCGAAGCGTGCCACCTCGCCGTCGCGGTCCAGCATCGGTTCCGTCATCCCGTCCATTCTGCTCCTGGCGCCGTCGCCGTCGCGCGCGTACGGTGCAGCCCATGAAGGTCATCATCTTTCTGGCAGGGGTCGCGGTCGGGTTCGTCGTCGGGTCCCGCGCGGGCCGCGGCGCCTACGAGAACATGCGGAGCAAATGGCAGGGCTTCTCCGGCTCGGACCAGGTGCAGCAGGTGAAGGGCGACGTCCGCGACTTCGCCGGGCGCGCCGCCTCCGACCTCGGCGACAAGGTGTCGGAGGCCGTGGGCAAGGCGTCCGACAAGCTGGACGAGGTCACCGGCAAGAAGACCGACACCACCCCGACCGAGGCGTAACCGCCCGGGCACGGTGGAGCGTCAGGCGCCCTCCGGCGGGTGCGCCAGCAGGTCGACGCGCTCCGCCAGGTAGTCCAGGAAGCCGACGGTCTGTCCGGAGGACGCGCTCCACCGCACGAGCAGCACGCCCTCCCGCAGCAGGAGCGGGCCGGTGCCGGCCCGCAGCGCCGGCACGGTCAGGTCGAGTTCGGGCGCGTCGAAGTCCACGGTCTCGCCGTCGCGGAAGTGCCCGCGCTCCGCCGCCGCGCGATACGCGCGCCGGGTCTCCGCGGACACCGAGACGTACTGGGTGCGGCCCGGCGGCGTCGCCCGCACGAGCTGACCGGTGGCGTACAGCGCGCCGTCACGGCCGAGCAGGAGGACCCCCAGCCGCCACACCCGTCCCGCGGGTCGGAGCACCGGCTCACGCGGGATGCCGAACGTGCGCCGCCGCGGGAGCAGGACCGCGAGCGCCTCGTCCCTGGCCTCGGCGTCGGTCAGCAGCCGGACGGCCTCCGACACGGCGACGCGAGCCGCATCGACGGCCTCCCGATCGCGGGAGTCCGTGTCGGTCTGGTCAGCCACGCATCCGAGGATAGGCCGCCCGCGGCGTGACCAGGTCCGCGGCCGTCATCGGCCGGATCGAGAAGGACGTCGAGTCCGTCACCATCAGCAGCTCGACTCCGTGCGCGTGCCGCAGGATCACGAGCGCCGAGCTGTCCGTCTCGGCGACCCGCTCCACCTGGTTGAGGAAGATGCGCGCCATCTCGTCGGTGACATGGAAGTCCCGGCCGAGCGCGTGCACGATGTACCCCGGACCGTGCTCGTGGTGTCCGTGCGGCGCCTCCAGCCGGGTCTCCTGCCGGAAACCCTCCACCGCCGTTCGAGCCGCTGTCGTCATCGTCATCGGTCCCCTCCTGCCCCTCAGCCCGGCCCCGAGTCCCCGGACTACAGAAGTTAGTCTCCTCCTGCGATCTGGCCAGGGGGTTGACGGAAAGTGAGAAATCGGCACGAATTCCGGGAGGGGTGCTCACCGGCGGTTCTGGCGAGCCGCAGGTGACGAGCACGCCGGAGCGGGCTACGGTCTTTCGAGTGGGAGACGTCCGGCTCGGCGCATCGCGGCGGCTCGTCGCGCGGCTGAGGCTGCTGCGCGTCGCATCGGTCCGGCAAGGGCTGGTGCGGCCGACGGACTCGCCGCAGGCGTTCGTCGCCGGACGGCAGAGCCTCCGGGTGCTGCTCGCCGGCTCCGGGCCGGTGATCGGCTGGGGCGTCGGCAGCCACGACCTCGCGCTGCCGGGCGCGCTCGCCCGGGCGTTGGCGGCGACCACCGGCCGCGGCGTCGTCGTCGATGTCGCCGCGCACCCGTCGGCGGGCGTCCGCCGAGTCGCCGGGATGGTGCGCACGGCGCGGGCCGCCCGGTACGACATCGTCATCCTCAGCGCGACGGTGGCCGACACGATCCGGATGGTCGAACCGCGCCGGTGGGGCGCGCACGTCGCCGCACTGCTCCGGCAGGTCCGCGCCGACGGGGCCGGGACGGTCGTCTGGCTCGGCGCGCAGCCGATCCGGTCGCTGCCACCCTACGACGACGCGTTCCGCGACTTCGTCCAGGAGCACGCCGAACGCTTGAACCGCGTGGCGAACGCGGCCTGCGCCGAGACCGGGGCGGTCTTCCTGCCGCTGCCGGCATCCCCGAAGCCGGAGGGCGGACGCCACCGGACCCCCGCCGACTACCTCTACTGGGCGCGTTGGATCGCCGACGCGCTCGCCCCCGGCCTGATCGGGCACCCGGTGGAGACCGGACACCACGCCTCCACCACGGCCGACCGCGTGGCGGCGATCGCCCGGCTGCGGCTGGCCGAGCGCACGCGCGACCGCCGGCTGGAGGGTCTGGTCAGCACGGCGCGGCGCACGCTCGGCACCGAGATCGCGGTGTTCTCCGTGCTCGACGACCGCACGGAGTGGCCGATCGCGGCCGTCGGGACGACGCTCACCGAGGTCCCGATCGAGCAGTCGGCGTGCCTGCACACCATCCACTCGCCCGACGGGATGGTGGTGCCGGACGCCGAGCACGACGAGCGGTTCGCGACCAGCGCGCTGGTCACCGGCCCGGCCCACCTCCGCTTCTACGCCGGCTACCCGGTCGAGGCTCCCGACGGCACCCGGATCGGCGCGATCTGCGTCCTCGGCCGCACCGCCCGTCAGCCCGCCGAGTCCGAGGGCGACCTCGACGTGCTCCGGGAACTCGCGCTCCTCGCCCAGCGCGAACTCTGGCGCTTCACCGACGACGCGTCCGCGTGAGCGACGGCGGGAGCCGTCAGGACGCGGCGGCGGTGAGCGCGGTGAGGCAGCGGTCGAGCGAGCCGCCGAGGGCCCAGCGCTCGCCGAGGGCGGCGAGGGCCGCGCGCCGGTCGTCGCCCGGGGCGCGCAGGCGGGCGTCGACGTCTCCGAGCGGGAGGTCGCGCACGACCTCCACCACCGTCGGAGCGACGGCGAGGTAGTCGACGGCGGCGGCGAACCGGGCGCGGAGCGCGGGCTTCATCGCGCTGGCCGGATCGGCGGCCGCTGCCACGATCCCGGCCAGGTCGCCGTACTCTGCGAGCAGCGCGCTCGCCGTCTTCTCGCCGACCCCCGCGACTCCGGGCAGGCCGTCGGAGGAGTCGCCGCGCATGACCGCGAAGTCCGCGTACTGGCCGGCGTGGATGCCGTACTTGGCAACGACCGTGGCGTCCGTCAGCACCTCGAGGTTGCTCATCCCGCGCGCCGTGTAGACCACGCGCACGTCCCGGCCGTCGTCGACGAGCTGGAACAGGTCGCGGTCGCCGGTCACGACGTCGACCGGCCCGGGGGTGACCGTGGCGAGCGTCCCAATCACGTCGTCCGCCTCGTGCGCAGCCGCGCCGACGATCGCGATGCCGAGGGCGTCGAGCACCTCGCGGATGAGGGGGACCTGCACGACGAGCTCGGCGGGCACCTCCTCGACGTCCACCCCGCCCGGCACCACCTCGGCGACGCGGTGCGCCTTGTAGCTCGGGATGAGGTCGACGCGCCAGCGCGGCCGCCAGTCGTCGTCCCAGCACGCCACGAGCGACTCGGGGCCGTAGTCGGTCACGAGCTTCGCGATGATGTCGAGGAAGCCGCGGACCGCGTTCACCGGCGTGCCATCCGGCGCCCGCACCGTATCGGGGACGCCGTAGAACCCGCGGAAGTAGAGGGAAGCGCTGTCGAGGAGCATCGTTCGCCCGGTCACAGCCCCGATCATGCCATGCCGCTAAGGTGTGCGCATGGCCGGAACAATCGTCATCGAGCGCACCGACACGATCCAGACCACGCCCGAGGCCCTGCTGCCGTACATCGCGGAGCTGCCGCGCTGGGTGGAGTGGTCGCCCTGGGAGGGCATGGACCCCGCACTGGAGCGCGTGTACACCGGCGAGCCCGGAGCGGTCGGCTCGACCTACGCGTGGAACGGCAACCGCAAGGCGGGCGCGGGGACGATGCGGCTCGAGTCGGTGCAGCCCGACGGCGTCGGCGTCGCCCTGCACTTCACGCGGCCGTTCCGGTCGAGCAGCCACGTCCGCTTCCTGCTGGCGCCGGAGCGCGACCGCACGCGCGTCATCTGGCGCATGGAGAGCCCGAAGACGTTCTTCAGCCGCTTCTTCAACCTGGAGAAGCTGATCGGCCCGGACCTCGAGAAGGGACTCCGCCAGCTCAAGCAGCTGGTCGAGCCGTGAGCCTCGCCCCACTGCTGGTGTCCGCCGTCGCGGTGCTGCGGGAGCGGCGCGTGCTGATGGTGACCTCCCGGGGCCGCGACGTCTACTACATGCCGGGCGGCAAAGTGGACCCGGGTGAGACCGCAGCCGAGGCGGCGGCCCGCGAGGCGGACGAGGAGGTCGCGCTCGCGTTCGACCCGGACGCCCTGGTCGAGCTGTTCGAGGTGCGCACCCAGGCGCACGGCGAGCCGGACGGCCGGCAGGTGCACATGCGCGTGTTCCGCGCCGCGACCGAGGCCGACCCGACGCCGTCGGGCGAGGTGGACGCGGTGCACTGGGTCACCACCGCCGACGCCGAACGCTGCCCTCCCGCAGGCCACGAGGTCCTCGAACGCCTCTCGGCACTCGGCCTCATCGACTGAGCGGGGCCGTCGGGGTCATCCCAGCCGCCTACTAGGGTGTGGATGTGAGCGAGAGCGGACGGGCACCCGGGGTGCGGGAGGTCGCGGCCGCCGCCGGCGTCTCGCGGCAGACGGTGTCGCGCGTGCTCAACGACCACCCGAGCATCCGGCCGGAGACGCGCGAGCGGGTGCTCGCCGCGATGGCCGAGCTCAACTTCCGACCCAACCGCGCCGCCCGCATGCTCACCACCGCGCGCTCGCGGACCATCGGAGTGCTGGCGTCGTCGGCGTCTTCGCTGTTCGGGCCGGCCTCCAGCATCGACGCCGTGGAGCAGGCCGCGCGCGACGCCGGCTACTTCGTGACCGTCGCGCACGCGGCCTCCCTCGCCGCGGCCGACCTGGGTGCGGCGGTCGACCACCTCGGTGCTCAGTCCGTCGAGGGCGTCATCGTGATCGCGCCGCAGCGTGCCGTGCAGGAGGCCATGGCCGCGTTCTCGCTGGAGGTCCCGTCCGTCACCCTGCACGGGGCCGGGCTCGCGGGCGACGACGGCGTCTTCGTGGACCAGGTGGAGGGCGCCCGGCTGGCCACCCGCCACCTGCTCGATCGCGGGCACACCCGCATCGCGCACCTCGGCGGGCCCGGCGACTGGTCGGAGGCGCGGGCGCGCCGCGACGGCTTCGTCTCCGAACTGGCCGCGGCCGGGCTGGACCCGGTGCTCTCGCGGGAGGGTGACTGGACCGCCGCGTCGGGCGCCGCGATCGGCGCCGAGCTGCTCGCCGACCCCGACCTGACCGCGGTGTTCTCGTCCAACGACCAGATGGCGCTCGGCCTGCTGCACGCCGCGCGGGAGCGCGGACGGCGGGTGCCGGAGGACCTCGCGGTCGTCGGCTTCGACGATATCCCGGAGGCCGCCTTCTTCGCGCCGCCGCTGACGACCGTGCGGCAGGACTTCCCCGAGCTCGGCCGCCGCGGCGTCGCGCGCCTGGTCGCCCTCATCGAAGGCCGCGAGCTCGCCTTCGCCGCGCCGGTCGCACCCACGCTGGTCGTGCGCGACTCGGCTTGATCCCGTGGGTGGGATCGCCTACACTCGTTGCAGCACATGTGACCGGTCACAACGGAGTGAGAGAACCATGAACACCCACCGCGACGCCCTGGTCGCTGGCCGCACCGCCCTCGGCATCGAATTCGGCTCCACGCGCATCAAGGCCTGCCTGGTCGACGCCGACGACCCCGCCACCGTACTGGCCGTCGGCTCCCACGACTGGGAGAACGAGTTCGCCGACCGCATCTGGACGTACTCCCTCGACGCCGTCTGGTCCGGCCTCCAGGCCGCCTACGCCGGCCTCGTCGCCGACGCGGAGGCGCGCCACGGCGTGCGGCCCCAGAAGTTCGGCGCCATCGGCGTCTCCGCGATGATGCACGGCTACCTCGCGTTCGACGCCGACGGCGAGCTGCTGGTGCCGTTCCGCACCTGGCGCAACACCACGACCGGCCCGGCGAGTGCCGAGCTCAGCGCGCTGTTCGGCGTCAACATCCCGCTGCGCTGGTCGATCGCGCACCTCCACCAGGCCGTCCTCGACGCCGAGCCGCACCTGGCGCGCCTGCACTCGATCACCACGCTCGCCGGCCACGTGCACGAGCGCCTCACCGGCCGCCGCGTCCTCGGCGTGGGCGACGCGTCGGGGATGTTCCCGATCGACTCGGCCACGAAGAACTACGACGCGGAGCTGGTCGCGCGGTACGACGCGCACGTCCGTGGCACGGCGGACCTGCCGGCCCTCCTTGACCTCCTGCCCGAGGTGCTCGTCGCGGGTGAGGCCGCCGGGGAGCTCACCCCCGCCGGGGCGCTCCTCCTCGACCCGTCCGGCGCGCTCGAGCCCGGCATCCCGCTCTGCCCGCCCGAGGGCGACGCCGGCACCGGCATGGTCGCCACGGACTCCGTCGCGCCGCGCACCGGCAACGTCAGCGCCGGGACCAGCATCTTCGCGATGGTCGTCCTGGAGCGCCCGCTCGCCGAAGCGCACCACGAGCTCGACCTGGTCACCACCCCCGCCGGCGACGCCGTCGCGATGGTGCACTGCAACAACGGCGCGAGCGAGCTGTCGGCGTGGGCATCGCTGTTCATGAGGTTCGCCGAGGCCGCGGGCGCGCCCGTCGCGCCCGACGCGGTCTTCGAGACGCTCTTCCGCGAGGCGCTCGACGGCGAGCCCGACGCCGGAGGTCTCCTCGCCTACAACTACCTGGCCGGCGAGCCGATCACCGGCCTGGACGAGGGGCGGCCGCTGGTCGTCCGCACCCCGGACAGCCGCCTGACGCTCGGCAACTTCGCCCGGGCCCAGCTCTACGGCGTCTTCGGGACGCTCGCCCTCGGGATGCGCGTGCTGCACGCGGAGGGCGCCGCGCTCGACCGGATGTTCGCGCACGGCGGGATGTTCCGCACGGCCGGCGTCGCGCAGCGTTTCCTGGCCGGGGCGCTGGACGCGCCGGTGTCGGTCGCCGAGACCGCGTCGGAGGGCGGGGCGTGGGGCGTCGCCGTGCTGGCCGCGTACCTCCGCGCCGCAGGCGAGGGCACCCCGCTCGACGTCTACCTCGACCGCGACGTGTTCGGCGGCTTCTCCTTCGACACCGTGGAGCCGCACCCGGACGACGTCGCCGGCTTCGGCGCGTACCTCGCCCGCTACCACGACGGCCTGGCGGCCGAGCGCGCCGCCGTCGCATCCATCGCCCTGAAGGGAGCCGGTCGATGACCGCCGAGAAGCCCGATACCGAGACCCCCGCCGCCGAGTCCCCCGCCGTCCGCCGGGTCCGCGAGCAGGTCGCCGCCCTCCACGCCGAGCTGGTCCGCTACGGCCTGGTCATCTGGACCGGCGGCAACGTCTCGGGACGAGTCCCCGGCGAGGACCTCTTCGTCATCAAGCCGAGCGGCGTCGACTACGACGACCTCGCGCCGGACAACATGATCCTCTGCACCCTCGACGGGGAGGTCGTGCCCGGCTCGCCGGGATCCGACCGGTCCCCGTCCTCCGACACCGCCGCGCACGCCTACGTGTACCGGCACATGCCCGAGGTCGGCGGCGTCGTGCACACCCACTCCACCTACGCCACGGCGTGGGCGGCTCGCGCCGAGGCCATCCCGTGCGTCATCACCGCGATGGCGGACGAGTTCGGCGGCGAGATCCCGGTCGGCCCGTTCGCGATCATCGGGGACGACTCCATCGGCCGCGGCATCGTCGCGACGCTCGACGGCCACCGGAGCCGTGCCGTGCTCATGCAGAATCACGGCCCCTTCACCATCGGCCGCGACGCGCGCGACGCCGTCAAGGCCGCGGTCATGGCGGAGGACGTCGCCCGCACCGTGCACATCGCACGGCAGGGCGGCCCGCTCGTCCCCATCCCGCAGGAGGGCATCGACAGCCTCTTCGACCGCTACCAGAACGTCTACGGACAGAACCCGGAAGGATCCCTCGCCTGATGCCGAAGCTCACGACCTCCCTCGACCACTACGAGGTCTGGTTCCTCACCGGCAGCCAGCACCTCTACGGACCGGAGACGCTCGCGCAGGTCGCGGAGCAGTCCCGTGGCATCGCCGACCAGCTGGGCGCGTCCGCCGACGTGCCGGTGCGCGTGGTCTGGAAGCCGGTGCTGACCGACTCCGACGCCATCCGCCGCATCGTCCTGGAGGCCAACGCCGACGACGCCGTGATCGGCCTGGTCGCGTGGATGCACACCTTCAGCCCGGCCAAGATGTGGATCGCCGGCCTCGACGCGCTCCAGAAGCCGCTGCTGCACTTCCACACCCAGGCGAACGTCGAGCTGCCGTGGGGCGAGATCGACTTCGACTTCATGAACCTCAACCAGGCGGCGCACGGCGACCGCGAGTTCGGGTACATCCAGACCCGGCTCGGCGTGCCGCGCACGACGGTCGTCGGCCATGTCAGTGACCCGGCAGTGACGCAGCGCATCGGCACCTGGACGCGCGCCGCCGCGGGTCACGCGGCCACCCGCTCCCTGAAGCTCGCCCGGTTCGGCGACAACATGCGCTTCGTCGCGGTCACGGAGGGCGACAAGACCGAGGCCGAGCTGCGGTTCGGCGTGCAGGTCAACACCTGGAGCGTGAACGAGCTCGCGGATGCGGTCGCCGCCGCCTCCGCCTCCGACATCGACGCGCTGGTCGCCGAGTACGAGGACCTCTACGACGTGGTCCCCGAGTTGCGTCGCGGTGGTGAGCGTCACCAGTCGCTGCGCGACGGCGCGGCGATCGAGCTCGGGCTGCGGTCGTTCCTGGAGGAGGGCGGCTTCGGCGCCTTCACGACCAGCTTCGAGGACCTCGGCGCGCTCAAGCAGCTCCCCGGCCTCGCCGTGCAGCGCCTGATGGCGGAGGGCTACGGCTTCGGTGCGGAGGGCGACTGGAAGACGGCCATCCTGGTGCGCGCCGCCAACGTGATGGGCGCCGGCCTCCCCGGCGGCGCGTCGCTGATGGAGGACTACACCTACGACCTCACGCCCGGCGACGAGCGCATCCTCGGCGCGCACATGCTCGAGGTCTCGCCGTCGCTCAGCAGCGCGAAGCCGACGCTGGAGGTCCACCCGCTCGGCATCGGCGGCAAGGACGACCCGGTGCGCCTGGTCTTCACCGCCGACCCCGGGCCCGCGGTGGTCGTGGCGCTGTCGGACATGCGCGACCGCTTCCGGCTGGTCGCGAACGTCGTGGAGGTCGTGGAGCCGACGGCTCCGCTGCCGAAGCTCCCGGTCGGCCGCGCGGTGTGGAAGCCCGCGCCCGACTTCCGCACGTCGGCGACGGCGTGGCTGGAGGCCGGCGCGGCGCACCACACCGTGATGAGCACCGCGGTCGGCATCCAGGCGTTCGAGGACTTCGCGCGCATGGCCCGCACCGAGCTGCTGATCATCGACGAGGACACCACGCTGCGCGCGTTCTCCCGCGAGCTCGACTGGAACGCCGCCTACTACCGCCTGGCCCGCGGCATCTAGCCGCGCGCCTCCACCTCCGCCACCATCGTTTCCGGAGTCGTGTACGCGACACGCCGTGCCCTGGCGTACACAACTCCGGAAGCGATGGATGGGGTCAGGAGGTGGGGGCTACGGGGGCCTGGAGTTCGGTGACCCAGTCGGGGCCGGGGGTGTGGCCGGTCGCCTCCAAGTAGACCTCGCGGGTGGGGCCGGTGACGTGGTAGCCGTCGGCGGCGATGCGCTCCATGAGCGCCATCCAGGAGTCGCCGATGCCGGTCATATCCCCGCGGTGCAGCAGCGTCGCGGCGAGCGGGACCTCCGGCAGCTCGACCACCTCGTAGCCCTCGCCCTCCCGCGGCGGCGTCTCGGCCGGGTACGAGATGTGCACTTCGAGGCGTTCGTCGGCCCTGGCCTCGTACCAGAACACCGACGGCTCCAGCAGCGGCCGGCCGGCGGCCTGCAGCGCGTCGTCGAGCGACCCGATGAGCGGCCCGACCATCGGCCCGACCAGCTCGGGGCCCATCCCGGGCGCGGTGCCGCTGACGGCGTAGACGGTGAGCGCCTCCAGCGGGCGGTATTCGACGGTTTCTGTCATGGTTTCCGTTCCTTCCAGTATGCGGAGACGTCGCTCCACGCGGTCGAGCCGGTCCCGGTCGTCGGCGATGCCGGCCTCCAGCTCGGCCCGGCGCTGCCGCAGCGCCGCCGACAGGGCGGGCCGCGGGTCGTCGGACGCGAGCACGGCGGCGATCGCGTCCAGGCCGATCCCGAGCTGGCGCAGCTCGACGATCAGCAGCAGGCTCGCCAGCTGCGTGTCGGAGTACGAGCGGTACCCGCTGTGCTCGTCCACGCGCGCCGGCGGCAGCAGGCCGATGGCGTCGTAGTGCCGCAGCATCCGGACGCTGACCCGCCCGATCGCGGCGAACTCCCCGATGGTGTACATGATGGAGACCACGCTCCAGCCTGACACGATGTCAGGGTCAAGGTATGCGGGTTGCCTCCCTCCGTTGCAGGATGGTGCCATGGGGATGACGGCGGTGACCGGGGTGACCGGGACGGTGGGCCGGCTGGCGGCGTCGGAGCTGGCGGACGCCGGAGTGCGGTTCCGGATGCTGGCGCGCTCGCCCGAGCGGGCGCCGCGCTTCCCCGACAGCGAGGTGGTCGCCTGCGACTACGGCGACGGCGCGTCGGTGCGCGCGGCGCTGGCGGGGGTGGCCACCGTCCTGATGGTATCGGCGGCCGAGAACGACCAGCGGGTGCGCGAGCATTTCGCGTTCGTCGACGCGGCGGCGGAGGCCGGCGTGCAGCACCTCGTGTACACCTCGTTCTTCGGCGCGGCGCCGGACGCCACCTTCACACTCGCGCGCGATCACTACGCCACCGAGCAGCGCATCGCCGCCAGTGGGATGGCGTACACGTTCCTCCGCGACGACCTCTACCTCGACTTCGCGGAGTCCCTGGTCGGCGACGACGGCGTCATCCGCGGTCCGGCCGGCCACGGGCGCGCGGCGATGGTCGCGCGCGCGGACGTCGCCCGCGTCGCCGCCGAAGTCCTGCGGCATCCCGAACGGCACCGGAACGTCGCCTACGACCTCACCGGCCCGGAGGATCTCACATTGGCCGAGGTCGCCGAGAAGCTGACCGCCCACCTGGGCCGCGCGGTCTCGTTCCACGACGAGACCGTGGCGGAGGCCTACGAGTCGCGGAAGAAGTGGCGCGTGCCGCAGTGGCAGTACGACGCCTGGGTGTCCACGTACACCGCGATCGCCGCCGGCGAGCTGTCCGGTCCGACTGGCGACGTCGAGCGCGTCACGGGTCGTCGCCCGCTCTCCCTCGACGAGTTCCTCACCACCCGGCCGGAATGACGAACCGCCGGGCACGCGGAGGAGTCCGCGTGCCCGGCGGTCCCGGTTCAGTGCTGACCTACGGGCGGCCGCTGTGGCCGTGCGTCGGCACGACCTTCGCGACGGCGCCGGAGGCCGGGTCGAGCAGCACCTCGCGCTGCTGCGGGTGCTTCCAGTCGAACAGCCCGTCGAGCGAGCCGGCGCGCTGGTCGAACGACGCGTCGCCGATCCGGCCGGTGCTCCAGTTGTCCTCGATGAACTTCAGCGGGCTGGTCTGCTCGATCGCGGTGTGGTCGACCTTGTTCTGCGCGGCCCACGGCGAGACGACGAGGAACGGCAGACGCTGGCTCGGGCCGCAGCGGTCGGCGTAGCCGGCGGCGACCTTCTTCACGCTGGTGCACATCGTGGAGTCCACGGACGAGTCGTTCGAGCCGTTGGCGATGGTCGGTGCGACGTGGTCGTACCAGCCGTCCGAGTCGTCGTACGTCACGATGACGGCCGTGCTCGCCCAGTCCTTCGACTTCTGGAGGGCGTTGATCTCGTTGACCACGAACTTCTGCTCGTCCAGCGGGTCGGAGTAGCCGGCGTGGCCGTCCTGGGCCTCCGGGGCCTTGAGGAACGAGACGGCCGGCAGGTTGTTCGCGGCCAGCGCCTTGTCGAACGAGGTCAGGTCGTACTGGTGGTTGGCCTGGTCGGTGTGACCGATCGCCTGGGTCGACGTCGGCGGCAGGTGGTGCGGGTTCGACGTGGACTTGTAGTACTCGAACGGGTTGTGGTGCGGCGAGTAGTCCTTCGGCGTGGCGCCTCCGACGTTCGCGGTGGTCGCGTCGCACTGGGCGTAGCTGCCGGCCTGGCCGTTCCACGGGGTGGTCGGCGTGAATCCGCCCTGGAACCAGCCCCAGCTGACACCGCGCGCGTTGAGCAGGTCACCGACGTTCTTGCCGGACATGCCCACCAGCGCCGAGCTGGAGGTGTGGTCGCTGTCCGCGCAGTCGTCGTACACCGGGTCGGGGTCGCCGATCACGGTGCCGACGCCGGCGGCGTTCTTCGACTGGACGGCCGTGGAGGTCGGCAGCACAGCGCCGGTCTTCGGGTCGTACGCCGTGCCGCCGTGGGTCTGGCCGGAGACCAGGTTCAGCGCGCCGGGGGTCGACGGGCCGAAGGTGGTGTCCCACATGTTGTCGCTCATCGAGTAGTTCTGCGCGTAGTTCCAGAGACCCGTGACGGTGTTGCCGTCGTAGTAGTCCATGACCAGACCGGGCTGGCCGAACGCGCCCGTGCAGGTGTCGGTCTCGGTCTTCTGGACGAACATGTCCATCTTGCCGCCGTCCAGCGCGGCCTGCTCGGCGGCGTAGCCGTGGTTCTGGTCGCAGGTGATCGCCTGCGCCGGGGTCAGCCGCGACGGCGCGTACAGGTTCGGGTTCTTGGTGAGCGTGCCGCTCGTGACGAGGGTGTTCGCCTTCGGGGTGCCGGGCGCCGCCGTGAACTTCGTGCCGTCGGTGTTGGCCGCGTTCGGGTAGGTGCCGAAGTAGTGGTCGAAGGAGATGTTCTCTCCGAAGATCACGACCAGGTGCTTGATCGGCGTCTGGGTCTGGTGGGAGTGGTCGGGGGTTCCGTGGGCCGGGAACGCCGACGCGGGAGCGGCGGCGAGGATGCCGGCCCCCACGAGGGTCGCTGCGCCGAGCAGCGCCAGTCCGGCCGAGGCGACCGGGTGGCGGCGCAGACGTTGGAGTCTGGACACGATTCCTGCTTCCTTGTTCTGTCGTTGTGTCGGGGGTGTTACCTGGGTCCTCCGGCCGGATGCGGGGCGCCGCTCACGCGAGCAGCGTGCGCCCGAGCCAGTCGGAGGAGTCGCGGGCTCCGGGGAGCGCGAAGTAGTAGCCGCCGCCGAACGGCTGGATGTAGTCCGTCAGCGGCTCGCCGGCGAGCCGCTTCTGCACGGCGGCGAACTGCCGGTCGAGGTCCTGGTTGAAGGCGACGAAGACGAGCCCCATGTCGAGCGTGCCGTTGGCGTCCACGCCGCCGTCGTAGTTGTAGGCGCGGCGCAGCATCCGCTGGTCGGCGCTCGCCGTTGTACGCGGGTTGGCGAGCCGGATGTGCGCGTCGAGCTGGATGACATCGCCGGTCGGGTCGTTCTCGTAGTGCGGGTCGTCGTGCTCCGCCGAGGCCGTGAGCGGCGCTCCGGTGTCGCGGCGGCGGCCGATCATGTTCTCCTGCTCGTGGAGGTTCACGCGGTCCCAGAACTCGACCAGCATCCGGATGACCCGGACGACGTGGTAGCTGCCGCCGGCCGTCCAGGCGGGCTCGGCTCCCGTGCCCTGCACCCACACCAGCTTCTTCATCAGTGCCGCGTCGTGCACGTCCGGCTGGCTGGTGCCGTCTTTGAACCCCATCAGGTTGCGCGGGGTGCCGCTGGGCCGCGGCGGGGAGATGAAGCCGTCCTGCCGCCAGCGCACGCCCATCCCGCCGCGGGTCGCCCGCGCGATCTCCCGCACCGCGTGGGTCACGGCGTCCCGGTCGTCGGCGCAGACCTGCAGCAGCAGGTCGCCGTCGCACACCTCGCGGCGGAGGGAGTCGTCCGGGAACTCGTCCATCGTCCGCAGCCGCGCCGGGCGGGCCGACGCCAGGCCGTACCGGTCGTCGAAGAGCGAGGCTCCGGCGGACAGCGTGACGGTGAGCCCGTCGGGCACGACCGTGGGGCCGAGGACGCCGGAGTCGCGCGGCGGCGCGGTCAGCCCGGGGTCGGGCGGCGTGCCTCCGGTCGTCAGGAAGCGCGCGCGCTCGGTGATGGTCTTGAACAGGTCGGCGAGTTCGGCACGGGAGGCCGCCGTCACGTCCAGCGCGACGAACGCGGCCGAGCGCTGGGCAGGAGTGAGGATGCCCTGCTGGTGCTCGCCGTGGAACGGGACGGCTGCGGACCGCGCCGCCGGCGTGCTCGCGTGCGCGGCGGGTGCCAGCGCTGCGCCCGCCCCGCCTGCCACTGCGGCCCCGGCCGCGACTCCCGCGCCCGCGGCCAGGAAGTCCCTCCGCCCGACTGCCGTCATGGTGCCCTCCTCGGATCGCAGATCGCCGCCACCGGCGCCAGCAGCTCGGCCGTCTCGCTGAGCGCCGCGTCCACGTGCTCGCGTTGGGCGGTGGTCAGCGCCGCGAGCCGCGTCCAGGTCCCGTCGGGGCCGCGGAAGCTCTCGACGAGCTGCTGCGTCGACGCGAGCGACTGCTGTGTCGGCGCGAGCTGCGGATAGCGCGTGGCGAGGATGTCGTGCAGCGGCGCCAGCGCCTCGCTCGCGCCGGTGAGGTTGGCGTCGATGGTGGCGAGCTCGGTGCCCGACCCGGCGTCGGCCGCGCCGGCGAGCACGTCCCGGATGGCGTCCTCCACGATCTCGTGCGCGCGCAGCGCGATGTCGCCCGGGTCGATCTGCGCCTTCGGGAACTCCGCGATGAGCGTGTCGACGTCGGCGACCAGCTGCTGGGCCGGACCGACGACCGCGCTGGCGGCCGCTCCCGTGAAGAGCGGCGCCTCGACGGCGTGGAATCCGGTCAGCCCGTGGCCGGGCAGCCCGTCGATGGCCTCGCCGACGTCGCCGAACGCGTCGTAGGCGGCGCCGAGCGTCTCATAGGTGGTGTGGGCGGTCAGCCAGTCGCGTCTCGCACCGGGTAAGTCGCCCTCCTCGGCGTCGGCCGCGACTGCGGCGACCTGCTGGCGCAGGGCGGGGAGGCGGGAGGAGACCCAGGCGCCGTACGCCTGGGCCGGCGGGATGAGGTCGATGCGGGTGACCGGCACGATCCCGGGTGTGAGCGGCGTCCCCGGCGGAGCGGACCTCACGTGCACGGTGGGCCCGTGCGCCGGGTCGGCGTCGGCGGGCAGGCAGACGAAGCGATAGCGGCCGGCGCCGAGAGTCACCCGGGCGTGCGCGTGGGCGCCGGCCCCGATGCCCTCCAGGTCGAGGTAGACCTTCTGGGTGTCGACCGCCTGCAGGTAGACCTCGATGCCCGCGATCGTCGTGTTCGAGACGTCGAAGGAGACCGTTCCGCCGGCTGCCTGGCCGTCGTCGGCCCAGCCGTGCCCGCAGCCGTCCGTCCCCGCGGTCACTGCGATCTCGGTGGACGGCTCCGCGAGAACGGCGGCCGGACGCGCGGCGATGGCGACGATCACGGCGACCACGACGAGTGCCGCCAGTACGCCGAAGAGCGCCGCGAGACGGGCGCGCTGGGACATGGCGGGATGACCTCCGGGGGAAGGGACAGGAGCGAGCCTAGGAGTGGCCTGGGCGTTTCCGGAGGGTGCTTCATCCGCTGTTCATCCGACCGTCACGGCAGCGTCCCCGAACGGGGGTGATCGACCGGGACGCGGGCGGTTGACGGTCGCAGAACGACCGTCCCACTGGACACGTCCGCGATGCGGCGTATTCTCCGAAGATTTGGGTTCTTTCAAAGAACGGCCGCCCATGAGACGATCGGTTTATGAAGGATTCTCACGCTATTGATGTCGCTGAGCCCGCCTCCGCTCACGGCCCCGGCCGTGCCCCAGCAGGAATCCCCCTGACGATCCGCCTCGGCGAGCGCGAGTTCGCCGCACTGGTCCGCATCGCCCGTCACCGGGAGACGACCGCAGCCGAGCTCGTCGAACAGCTCGTGCTCCACGCGCTGAGCCGTGCGGACGTTCCACCGCCCGCCGAGTCGCACCCGGCGCGCAAGCACACGACGTACGAGGAGGCCACGGCCGGCTTCCGCGCCGACTCCGGGGTGCGCACGCCGCCGGACATGTGATCGCGCGGCGTGCGATAGCGCCGGCGCCCTCCGCGCCGACGAGATCCGCGCGCCGACGAGGTCCGCGCGCCGACGAGGTCCGCGCTACATCTCCGAATGCCCCAGCAGGTGCACCGGGATGCCGAACGACAGCGCGATGCAGACGATCCCGGCGAAGAAGACCAGGCCCTGCCAGGCGGGGAGCGTGTCGGCGAGCCCCAGCAGGAAGAGCCCCACCAGGAAGAGCACGAAGCACAGGATGAATGCGATCACATCGCCCATGTCGCAAACTATCCACCCCGGCCCGATGCTTGGCAAGAGCGCCTGAGGCTTGGCAAGACCGCCCGGCGGCGCGATGCTGGGCAGCGTGGCAGAGCGCGCGCATCCCGGTCCGGTCCGCGGCCTGCTGCGCTTCGGCCGCCGGGCCGGCGTGCTCCTGGCGGACTACGAGTACGTGTTGCGGCACCAGCTCAGGGCGACCCTCGACCGCGACCCGCCGGAGGCCCTCGTCGACGAGAGCGGGGAGGGTGCTCCCATCCTGCTGCTGCCCGGCATCTATGAGACGTGGCGCTTCCTGCGCCCGCTCGCCCGCCGGCTCCACGCCGCCGGGCACCCGGTCCACGTCGTCACCGCCCTGGGCGGTCTGCAGATGTCGCTCGGGGAGGCCGCCGACCGGGTGGAGCAGTATCTCCGCGAGCAGCGCCTGAGCGGTGTCACCGTGGTCGCGCACAGCAAGGGCGGCCTGGTGGCGCGGATGCTGCTGGGGAGGCCGGACGCCTCCGCCCGCATCCACCGGGTGATCGCGATCGCCACGCCGTTCTCCGGCTCGGCGCTCGCGGGGTTCGTGCCGCTCCCCGCGGTACAGGCGCTGCGGCCGGGGCATCCCGAGCTCGTGCGGCTGGCGTCCGATGGTGTGGATGTGGGCCGGGTCGTCTCGATCTGGGGCTGGTACGACCCGCACATCCCGGACGGCTGCTTCCTGCCGGGCGCGCGGAACATCGAGGTGCCGGTCGGCGGCCACTTCCGCATCCTCGGCAGCCCCACGGTCCTGGCGCTGGTGGACGACCTCACCGCCGGGTGAGATCACAGGTGAGCACCCTGTTGCGCGCGCGCCGCGCCCGGCTATCCTCGGCCTCGTGACGCGGATCGCCGCATCCGGCGGACCGCAGAGGGGGGACGACATGACGCGAACGATCCGGCGGGCCCGCGCCCGTCTCGTCGGCGGCGGAATCGTCGCAGCGGCGGCCATCGCCCTCCTCGCCGGCTGCGCCGGCACCCCGAGCGGCGCGGCGCTGGTCGGCACCTGGGGTTCGACGGCTGCGGCGCAGCCGAACCTCACCATCGAGAACGACGGCACCTTCTCCGGAACCGACGGCTGCAACCGCCTGTCCGGAAAAGGCTCGGTCGACGGCGACACCATCACCTTCGGCCCGATCGCCAGCACCATGATGGCGTGCGACGGGGTCGACGAGTGGCTGGCCAAGGCGGCGAGCGGGACGGCCAAGGGCAGCACCCTGGTCGTCTACGACACGAGCGGCAGCGAGATCGGAAAGCTCGACAAGTCGAAGTGATCCGCTGCCGATAGGGAGGCGCCGCCGGCCCGTGGCGGCGCCGTGGCAGAGAGGGGCGGCGCATGGCGCGGCTCGAGTCAGACATCCAGACAGCGAGCGGTGACACCCGCCTCGCCCCCGCGTACACCGGCCGCCTGTCGCGCAAGAGTCCGCCGGACCTCCTGCCCGACGAGGCGACCGACCCGGCCAGCACCTACCGGCTGATCCACGACGAGCTGCTGCTGGACGGCAGCTCCCGGCTCAACCTCGCCACCTTCGTCACGACGTGGATGGACCCGGAGGCCGAGATCCTGATGGCCGAGGCGTTCGACAAGAACATGATCGACAAGGACGAGTACCCGGCGACGGCCGCGATGGAGCGCCGCTGCGTCTCGATCGTCGCCGACCTCTTCCACGCTGAGCCCGGCGAGCCGACCGGCGCAGCGACCATCGGTTCGAGCGAGGCCGTCATGCTCGGGGGCCTCGCCCTCAAGTGGCGCTGGCGCGCGAAGCGGGCGGGCGTCTCCGGCGCCGACCCGGGCGCGATGCCCAACCTCGTGCTCGGCACGAACGTGCAGGTGGTCTGGGAGAAGTTCTGCCGCTACTTCGAGGTCGAGCCCCGCTATCTGCCGGTGGCGAAGGGCCGCTACGTCATCACGCCGGAGCAGGTCGTCGACGCCGTGGATGAGAACACCATCGGCGTCGTCGGCATCCTCGGCACCACCTACACCGGCGAGCTGGAGCCGATCGCGGCGATCTGCGACGCACTCGACGCGCTCGCCGCCTCCGGGGGACCGGACGTGCCGGTGCACGTGGACGCCGCGAGCGGGGGCTTCGTGGTCCCGTTCCTGCACCCGCACCTGGAGTGGGACTTCCGGCTCCCGCGGGTGGTGTCGATCAACGTCAGCGGCCACAAGTACGGGCTGACCTACCCCGGCATCGGCTTCGTGGTGTGGCGCTCTCCGGAGCACCTGCCGGAGGACCTGGTGTTCCGGGTGAACTACCTCGGCGGGGACATGCCCACGTTCACGCTGAACTTCTCCCGCC
The DNA here is from genome assembly GCF_057655165.1 of Leifsonia sp. Soil_N53. NCBI lineage: Bacteria > Bacillati > Actinomycetota > Actinomycetes > Micrococcales > Microbacteriaceae > Leifsonia > Leifsonia sp. Soil_N53. Next base: position 2,351 of record NZ_JBDGMM010000052.1, on the reverse strand, counting down.
CGGGCAACCAGATCGTCGGCCAGTACTACAACTTCGTGCGGCTGGGCCGTTCCGGCTACACCGCGATCATGGAGGCGCTCCGGGACACCGCACTGCTCATCTCCAAGGGTCTCGCTGAGGACCCGGTGATCGACGTCATCACGGACGGATCCGCCATCCCGGTCATCTCGTTCGCGCTGAAGGAGGGCACGCCCTACACCGTCTTCCAGGTGTCGCACGAGCTCCGGGCCCGCGGCTGGCAGGTGCCGGCGTACACGATGCCGGCCGACGCGACGGATGTCGCGGTGCTCCGGATCGTGGTGCGCGACGGGTTCAACGTCGACCTGGCCGGGGACCTCGTGAACGACATCCGCGCGGTCTGCGCCGAGCTGGGCGAGCAGGCAGCGAAGGCCGGCGCCGTCGAGGCCGGGGCGAAGGCGACGGAGTCGGCGCGCTCGCGGACGCACTTCGCGCACTAGCGGGCCGGCGTGAGCGACGGAGGAGGCGGCGGGGAGCGGAGAAGGCTCCTGCTCTCCGATGCCTCCTTCGCGGTCGGATCGGCGTGCTTCGCGGTCGCCGCGCTGCCGTCGGTGGCGGCCGCGCTGGGCGCGATCGTCACGAACGTGGTGTTCGTGGTCGGCTCGGTGTTCTTCACTCTCGGCGCGGGGCTGGCCCTCGGTGTCCCGAACCGGAGCTCGTCCATCATCCAGTTCGTCGGGACGCTGTTCTTCAACGCGAGCACGACGATCGCGCTCGCCGCGGCGGTTCCCGCCGGTGCGGCCGGGGGCACGGGCTGGCGGCCGGACGCCTACGGGTCGATCTGCTTCCTCGTCTCCAGCCTGATCGCCGTGGCCGCGGTCGCCCGGCAGCGCGGGACGCGCCGGGATGGCGTCGGCGCCGTGCTCAACCTGCTCGGCTCCGTGCTGTTCGGCTTCGCGGCGGTGGGCGCCTTCGAGCCGGCGGGTAGCGACGCCCTCCTCAGCCCGTTCTGGACGGGCGTCGGCACGGTCGGCGGCGCGGTGTGCTTCTTCGCCGCCGCCGTGCTGGGGTTGCTGCCCGCGCCCGCGGCTCAGCGGGCGGCGACGGCCTCGAAGTAGGCGCCGGACGCGAAGTCCTCCAGCAGGGTCGGCCCGGTCGGCGTCCAGCCGTAGCGCTCGCGGGTGATCGCGCTGGAGGCCGGGACGTCCATCCCGAAGAACCGGCCGATCCAGCCGAAGTGCGCGTCGACGTCCTCCGGCGCGATGGACGCGACGGGGAGGCCGAGCCCGCTTCCGATCGCCGCCGCGATCTCCCGCGCGGGGATGCCCTCCTCGCCGACCGCGTGCACGCGCGCCGCGGGGGTGGCCTGCTCCAGCGCCAGCCGCACCAGCCGCCCGGCGTCGAGCCGGTGGACGGCCGGCCAGCGGCTGGAGCCGTCGCCGACGTACCCGGCGACGCCCTTCTCGCGGGCGATGCGGACCAGTTCGGCGCTGAAGCCGTGGTCGCCGCGGCCGTGGACGGTCGGCGAGAACCGCAGCGCGACCGGCCGTACTCCGCGGTCGGCGTACTCGAACGCGAACGCCTCGCCACCGCCGCGGGGAGCGTCGGGGCCGACGTAGGGCGAGGCGACGTCCTCCGTCAGCACCGTGCCCGGCTGCGCGACGATGCCGGACGCGAACAGGAACGGCCGGTCCGAGCCGACGAGCTCGTCCCCGATCGTGGCGACGACGGCGCGCTCGGTGCGGCCGGCGCCGGCGTAGTCGGAGAAGTCGTGCTTGAAGCCAAGGTGGATGACGGCGTCGGCCGCTGCGGCGCCGGTCCGGATGCCTTCCAGGTCGTCGAGCGAGCCGGGCACGGCCGTCGCGCCGGCCGCGCGGATGCGTTCGGCGGACGCCTCGGACCGGGCGAGGCCGGTGACCTCGTGGCCGGCGGCGACGAGCTCGGGGACGACGGCGGAGCCGATCCAGCCGGATGCTCCGGTGATGAAGACGCGCATGGGGATGACCTCCCGAGTCGGTGATGGTGGTGCGAGTGATGTCAGTGGCTGTCGTCAGTGGCTGACATCACGATAGCACTGATGTCAGCAACTGTCATCACGGCGCGGACACCGCTACACTCGAGCCGTGGGACGCTGGACACCGGACGCGCGCGGCCGCCTGGAGCGGGCGGCGATCGAGCTCTACGCCGAGCGCGGCTTCGAGGGCACCACGGTCGCCGACATCGCGGAGCGGGCCGGCGTCACCGAGCGCACGTTCTTCCGCCACTACGCGGACAAGCGCGAGGTGCTGTTCGCCGGGTCGACGGCGCTGCAGGAGGCCGTCCTCGCCGCCATCGCCGCCGCTCCGGCCGCCGCGCCGCCCTTCGCCGTCGCCGCCGCGGGGATGCGCGCGGCC